>CAZKBR010000017.1:0-19973 GCA_964551465.1 uncultured Candidatus Bathyarchaeia archaeon | reverse complement strand
TTAAATGCACGCTACCCTCCGACATTCCTATATTTTCCTCAAAATTCCTTAAAATTCCTATTTTTTCCTGCGTGATCTTGATTTTCTAAACCCCTTTTCAGAAAATAACCCTTCTGGAGACGCTTCCACACAGAAAAAAAATTGGGGTACAAGACTGCCTGCTGATATTCACTCTATTCAGACGAGACTCTAAAGGAAGCACCAGCAAAGCCCAGAACAAGATAGTTATATGAGTTCGGGACAAGAACTCAACCTATTGCACTTCTCATGGAGGTGAGATCCATGCCTGTAGTGATAATAGAGATGTGGGAGGGAAGAACAGAGGAACAGAAGGAGAGACTCATCAAGGGAATAACGAGAGCTTTTGAGGAGACCGGCGTGAAGGCAGAATGGCTGAACATCATAATCCACGACGTACCAAAGAGCAACTGGGGTATGCTTGGCGAACAAGCATCAAAAGTAGCGCTATAGATCGCGCAGAGTTTGGCACACGCGAATCGAGTCTTCACTTGATGCCTTCAACATCATAGTAGACCACAAACCCATCCTCCTTCTCCAAAACATCTTTCACTTTGAAGAGCCCGATCTCGTTGATGTCCCTCAAGTGTGTACCACCACAAGGAATAGGTTCACACCCATCGATAGTAACTATCCTGAAAGAGTCGAGTTTTGGCAAGCGATAGATGTTCGGAGCCTCTGGCGCAATCTGCAACAATTCCTCGTAGGAGATCGTATCCGACTTTACTATAGCCCCTCTTCCGATCATTTCGTTCTCAAGATCCTCCGCCCCTCTCAACTCCTCGACGGAAGGTTTCTTGCCCCTGTAACCCACGTAGCATGGATCGCCAAGCCAAGAGTCCGTTGTCTCAACCTGTTTCCCTGTGATCTGCCTCAGACAGTGATCGTATAGGTGTCCAGCCGTGTGTCTTCTCATGAGGAGATAACGCCAACCCCAATCGATCACTCCTTCCACGTCACCACTCCTGGCATCTGCTTCAAGAATCTTGCCCCAGTGAACTATCACATCGTTTACTAACATCGCCTTCTTGACCTCCACCTTGAAGTCAGGTCCGGTGATGAGGCCTCTATCAGAAGGCTGACCACCGCTCTTTGGATGGAAGATCGTCCTGTCAAGGACCATGTAGACGTAGCGTTTCTTATCAGGTTCAAGGCGAATGATCTTTGCCTGGAAGGTCTTCAGATAAGAGTCAGACCAGTACAGGAGACGTGTCTTCTCAAGACCCTCAACGAGTTCCGAAAGCTCAACCATCCCTTAGCCTCTTCTCTAACATTTCACGCTGCTTCCAACAGCCTTCATGATCGCCTCAGTGAAATCCTCAGGCTCAACTCCAGGAGTTGAAACCCCATTTTCTTTATAAAATCTTTGAATGACGCTTAGCACAGTAGTCCTGCCGACTTTCACCCCGACCAGGCTTCTCTCCAGATCCCAGAGCTTGTCTTCCGGATGCATAAAGAAGTCTCCAGAGATAATAATCTCCTTGATTATGTCATCTTCAACTTCTACACTCACTCTTATCAAGCCCTTAGAGGCCTTGTGGCATCCCTCAAGCAAGTTCACAATCACTTTCCCATCTTTGAGGCTGCTTCATGAATAATCAACATCCGTATGATGTCCCCGGTACCTTCACAGTAGTCCGTCACCCCTTCCATAGAACGTAGGGCATCATCTAGAAGAAGAAGGGTCGGTGAGTTCAACCGATCCGCAAATTCTAGAAACAAAAGTTGCACACCATGGCGCTCATCATCAACCTGATGCTCTAACCTCTCAACCTCCAAGACACACTTTGTTGTCTCATCTAAATCCTTTCCTAGCATGTCTATACCATCTCTGAGAGCCAGTACGCAGGCCACAGCGCTTTCACTTATTTTCTGAAAACCCCGCCAAATCTCTCTAGGAACAGACTGTCTCATGACGATCACAATGCTTCTTGCCGCATCCTTCGCGCAGTCTGCAATGTTATCAATTTCCATCGTCAACCTCATTAAGTCTTCTCTTTCTTTTGCAGGACTCTCTCCCTTCGTAAGCTCCTCGCTTATCTTCCTTCTCAACGCATCAGCTTCATCTTCATTCGAAAACAGCCGACTGATGCATTTTTCGGCTTCAATCTTTCTTTCCCTCGACGCACTGATAACCGTATTATTCAACTCAACAACAGTGTCCACCACCTTCGTCACATGAAGCCGAACCAGGTCTATGGCTCTCGTTTTCCTTCTCGTCGTAAGCCAAGCAAGTATTTTTAATCCTCTGTCTTCATCCAACTCTACATCCATCCTCAAATAGAGCAGACAATAGATTTATTTCAATCAGGCGACAGCGCTCTCTCCAGCCCCCCTTCAGGGCATGGATAAACCAACACTTTCTCTGGGCTAAAATTCACCGTTACCCTATCACTCACTTTAAAGGAATCGTTCCTCGAAGCCAACCTTCTCAAAATGATGTGCTCTCCATTGTCGAGTCTGACCTCGTAGCGAATGTAGCCGCTTATGAACTTTGAACCTTCGATGTAACCAGATAGAGAGTTAGTTTCGCCCACCCTCCTTTTATTGAAAAATAGGTCCTCTGATCTGATAGCCAAAACAACATCCTTTTCCACGCCCATCATTCCATTGGTTACCCGAACATTACCACCATTTCTCAGCTCAATGTTAGCCCAGTTCTCGCCCCTGTTTTTGACAATTCCCTCCAGAAAGTTTGTTTCACCCATGAAGTTGATGACGAAAAGGCTTGTAGGGTTACTGTAGACTTCATGAGGGGTTCCAACCTGCAAGATTCTACCCTTGCGGAGAATGGCGATCCTGTCTGAAACTATCATAGCCTCTTCCATATCGTGAGTGACATGAATCGCGGTCAACCTCAGATCTTTCACCAGCGACCTCAATTCATAGCGGAGCTCGACTCTAATCTTTGCATCAAGAGACCCCAGAGGCTCATCCAAAAGCAGAATCCTGGCTCCGGACGTCAACGCCCTAACCAGAGCGATCCTCTGTTGCATCCCTCCGCTCAACTCACGTGGAAAAGCGTCAAACCTACCAGCCAAGTGAACCAACTCAAGCATCTCTCGTGCACTCTTGCCATAGACTTCAGGGTTCCAGCCTCTGACAAACGGTCCATAGGTCACATTGTCCCAAACACTAAGATGCGGAAATAGATCAAAGCTCTGAAACATAAACCCAACATTACGCTCTTCGGGTAGAACATCGTTGACAACTCTCCCATCGATGCAGACGCTTCCGTGGTCTGGCTTGACTAATCCCGCGATGACCATCAACGTTGTTGTTTTCCCGGCGCCCGTTGGTCCAACAATGGTGAAATATTCGCCGTCGGCAACATGAAGATTCACTCCATCGAGAGCAACGATGCTTCCATACTTCTTCATTACATCTTCCAACTTGACCTCTGGCAACGGCATCACCACTCTACAGATCATTCTAGAGATAGAGCCCTCTGAAGCCCCTCCTCAGGATAGTGAAAAACTAGGGCGTCACGCGGCCGAAAAGTCAGAGCTAAATCCTCCCCGACTTCAAAATCGTGGCCATTCGACATCGGTTCCTCAACAACAATCAGGTCGCCATTGTCAAGCCTTACCTCAACCCTAGTAAACCAACCAACAAACTTCGTCCTCTCAACCCTACCATGTAAACGGTTTAACCCAACGTTTCCCTTCGCATTGATCTTGACATACTCTGGTCTCAGCGCAACGACTACTCTATCGCCTATTCTAAAAGATTTACCAGATACCCTAATTATAGACCCATCTCTAATCTCGACGACCAGAGCCGTTTTCCCCGCATTCTTTACGGTGCCTTCGAGAAAACTTGCCTCGCCGATGAAATTGACCAAAAAAACATTCTCCGGATGACTATACAGCCTTGGAGGTGTATCAACCTGAACGATTCTACCCTTCCGCATCACAGCTATTCTGTCTGAGACGACCATAGCCTCTTCTTGATCATGAGTAACGTGAATCGCCGTTAAACCGAGATCTTTAACGAGCCTTCTCAACTCCAGGCGAAGTTCACCCCTGACCTTCGCATCCAAAGCGCCCAAAGGCTCGTCTAAAAGAAGGATTTTTGAACCCGTAGCAATTGCTCGCGCTAAACCAACCTTCTGCAACTCCCCAAAGCTGAGTTCATTTGGGTAGGCATCAATCCTATTCTCTAAGCGTACCATCCTTAATACTCTGAGACACTCCTCTTCAATCCTTTCTGTGCTCCAACCAAGTACACGAGGACCGAAGGCCACATTTTCCCAAACTGTCAAGTGAGGAAACACCGCAAACAATTGAAACACAAACCCTATTCCCCGCTCCTCAACAGGAACATCATTCACAAGTCTTTCTCCCACATAGACTTCGCCTTCGTCGGGGTTAGTTAAGCCAGATATAATTCTAAGCACAGTGGTTTTGCCGCATCCGCTGGGACCCAGAAGAGTGAGATACTCTCCATCGTGGACACTAAGACTCACGCGATCAACAGCAACGATTTTTCCAAACCTCTTTGAAACATTGACCAGTTTCACGTCCGGCATTTCTATTCAGCTCAAAATTTTGGCTTGGTTACAACGATATCGATCAAATGACGAAACAAGAGCATCAGGACATATGATGTTGCAATCAAAACTACACTAGCAAACGCAGCTGCCGGTAATGCCATGGCCTCGACCCAGTTAACAACAATCACAGGAACAGTCCTAATCGTACCCATGACAACGATCGTGGCTCCAGTTTCTCCCAGGCTTCTCGTGAAGGAAAGGATTGTGCCTGCCAGGATCCCAGGCATAATCAACGGAAGAGTTACCATTCTAAATACGCTGAAGGGCTTTGCTCCAAGCGTTCTAGCCGCCTCCTCATACATTGGGGGCAGTCCCTCCAAAACAGACGCAACCTGCTTAACCATATATGGGTAAGTGGCTGCCGTGTGCACTAGCACCACTAGCCAGAATCCGGGGGAGAGCACTCCCAAACCCTTCGCTCCCCAGAGCAGATAGGCTGAAAATCCAAGGGCCGCCGATGGAATCGCAATCGGTATGTTCAGCAACGCCTCCAAAAACCCTCTCAGGCGTCTAGACTTGCCTCGAACAACCAAGAGTGCCATAGGGATGCCAAAAGCCAAGTTTATACAAGTTACGACAGTCGAGATTTCAAGCGACGTAAGTATACTCATCCATAAACTCAGCCACTTTCTGTCTGGAGCAAGAAAGACTTGGTAAACGACCCCTGCTTCCTGAGACCGAGTAAAAGGGCTTCCGGACCACCATGTTCCCATATAAACAAGAGTAAATGCCGATGGAATTAGAACTAGCAAAAAGAAAATCAGAGTGCTAAGGAGGTCCCTAACACTCCGAGGCTTTTTACCGCTAAGAAACCTCTCTGCCTTAGGCCAGACTTTCCTTAATGGGAATCTCCACCTTTCAGCAAGATAAGTTGCCACATACAGCAGAAATACCGCGACAGCAACAACGATCATGCCCAGAAAGGCTGCAGGAGGAATCTCAAGTAGTTGACGCCAAGCCACTATAACAAGAGGAGCCGTCTCGTATATCCCACACACAAGTATTGTGGCCCCAGTCTCTCCTAAACTTCTTGTAAAGGCCAAAATCGCGCCCGTAATAAGGCCGGGTTTTATAAGGGGCAGGGTGATTGTTCTGACCGCTGTCACGGACGATGCTCCGAGAGTTCTTGCAGCGTACTCGTATCCTATATTGACCTCCTCGATTATAGCCGTTAATGATCTCACAACATACGGGTACGTGAAAGCTATGTGAGCCAATACAATCATCATAGGACCACGAGAAAATAGTCCTGTTTCAATTCCGAATAGTGACGCCAATCCGCCTCTCGATCCCCAAAACAAGAAAACCGAGAACCCAAGTGCTGAGGTGGGAACCGCCAAGGGGAGGTCTACCAGCGTATCAACCGCCTTTTTCCCCCAGAAGTCGTACCTAGAAAGTATCCAAGCCATAGGTAAGCCAATTATGATGTCGACGATCGTAACCAGAGTTGCAACTTCAAACGACAGCAGAATTGACTTCTGCATAAAAACCCATCGGGCATCCCCTGATATGGGGTCGTTAAAGACCCACCGATATACTTCTCCAAAGTTGAAGAAAACATAGGAAAACATATAAATTATAGGCATCAAGGCAATCAGGAAGAAGAATGGCAGGACTATAATGCTCGAGTTTTTCAGCCTTTTCACCAATGTGCGTCTAAACGAAGCCTTGAAGCCGGACATCATCATATTCCAGCCCTGCAAACTAGCCAAAGATCGGTGATATGCCACAGAACTTCACTATCAGTAGGAGACTTCAACAATCTGCAAGGGATTTCATACATTATACCATACATCTCATTGAATATGCTGGGATCGAGTTCAACGATCGTGCTTTCAGGTCTAAAGCCCTGCTTCATGGCTTTGGCCTGGATATCCCCAGATAGAAGAAAGCGCAGAAACACTTCTGAAGCCCAGCGTTGCTCCTCGGAGACCCATGGAGCGTTCAGCACGCAGAATGGGTGATCGCTGGAAAGCGTCCCCTCTTCAGGGTAAACTGCTATCAGCCTCTGCCCCCAACGAGCCTGGGGCTCTCCTCCTAAGTTTTTTTCAAGAACTAGATTTTCATAAGTCGCAACTACGTTCAGGCCGCTTGGTCCCGCATCAACCATTTGCGCCATCAAGAACCCCGTGCTCTCACCATAGAAGACAGCTCTAGATTCGATTTTCTTCAACCAGCTCTTCACATCATCCCTAGTTAGATCGTCGTACTTTAGATCTTCAGTCGACACTCCAGCGGCTGTAGCGATCTCCAGAACAGTCGTCATAAATCCGGAATTCGAAAGCTGAGGATCTGTGTGGGCATAAAGGAGTGTTCCTCCTTCAGGAGAAATAGATAGATCATAAAGGCTTTGAAAGCCAGTTATGTTGCACTTTTCAGCATATTTCTCCCATGTGGCCAAAACTATTGGCGAATGCACCAGACTAGTGTAGTTTCTGATGAGGATTTGACCTGCTCCGTATTCTTGCTGCCAATACCAATTTGCGAGCAGAATCCATAAAGAGGAAGCGGGACTCCAGACGACGGGTTTGATTGAACCACTGATTATCTGAGTGAGGGACTCTCGGGACCCCATAGGCGTAGCATGGATGACCAATCGACGATTAGGATAGGTATTCTTCCACCAATCTAGGAAAAGTGGGGTGACCTCTTCTATCCAGCTCTGCTTTTCAGAGCCGTAAATCATAGTTAGCTCTATCGCTCCAGCCCCATAACTGCCGATCTGTAAGCCCATCGTAACCCCGAGTATTACACCGATCAGCAACCCGATTAAGAAGGCAAGTACGATCCAAGTCCAAAAACTACGCTTTTGAAATGCCCTTCTCTCCAACCTTAGTTCACAACACAAGATTTATTTCAGATTCGCGCGACTTGAGATTTAAACTCTTTTCATCTTCTATATATATTCGTCATAATCTATATAGAACTATGGCGCCATGTGCACTGAAAGTTCTACATGCCCAATAAACCTAAATATAAGCCCTCTCTATAATCTAGGGAAGGGTGGAGCTGATGTCCCGCCAAATTCATTAAGCTTCAATACGTCTGCTTTAGATCATCAATCGTTCTTGTGGGCCCAAGAGAATTTCAAGATCCCTCTCCATCTCCTATTTTGGAGGGTTAAGAATTGAAGGTAGTCAGCGGACGATATGATCCAGTTCAACTTGAAGAAAAAGTCTCCTCATTCTGGGATAAGAATAGAATCTTTCAGAAATTTGTTGAAATGAGGAAAGGCGGTCCTCTTTTTAGGTTCTTGGAAGGCCCGCCAACGGCCAACGGATTCATGCATGTTGGTCACGCTCGGGGAAGGACGATGAAGGATGTCTTTCTCCGTTTCAAGACAATGCAAGGACACAACGTTTGGAGGCAAGCCGGATGGGATTGTCACGGGCTACCCGTGGAGCTAGAGGTTGAACGAAAACTCGGAATAAAATCAAAGAGTGAAATCGGTCAGAAGATAAACCTCCCAAAGTTCATCGCCCAATGTCAAGAACTCGTGGACTTCTACATCGACCACTGGAGGAAAACATCAGAGAAACTAGGACTATGGCTCGACTACGACCACGCCTACGAAACCAGAGATGAAGATTACATAGAATTCGTCTGGTGGACACTGAACAAGGCGCATGCAATGGGCCTGCTGATAGAAGACTTCAGAGTAGTGCCTACTTGCCCAAGATGCGAAACCTCTCTGTCAAGCCATGAGGTCGCGCAAGGCTATGCAACCATCAAAGACCCATCAATATTCGTGAAGTTCCAACTGAAAGGCGAGAAAAACAGCTTTATTGTCATATGGACAACAACGCCTTGGACGCTTCCAGGAAATGAGGCTGTATGCGTTCACCCAAACTTTAACTACGCAAAAGTCAGGGTTGGAAAAGAGGTTTGGATACTAGCAACGGCGTTGGTCGATGTCGTCATGAAGGAGTTAGGCGTAACCGAGCTTGAGATTCTTGAATCCATCAAAGGTAAGGAGCTTGAGGGACTAAAATATGTTCACCCCCTCCTAGAAGAGGTACCAGCGCATGAGAAGCACGAGGGAAAGTCGGATCACTGCGTGATATGCGGGGAACATGTAACCCTAGAGGAGGGAACAGGATGCGTTCACACGGCTCCAGCTCATGGTCCAGAAGATTTCAATGTAGGCAAAAAGTATGGGTTGCCAGTGTTCTCCCCAGTTGACCTTTCAGGCCACTTTACTGATGAAGGTGGCAAATATGTTGCAAAATATGTGAAAGAAGCAGACTCAATAATACTAGATGACCTGAAGAAGAAGGGACTCCTCCTCAAAAGCGGAATCATAGAGCATGAATATCCTCTCTGCTGGAGGTGTGATACGCCGCTGATACACAGGGCTGACAAACAGTGGTTCCTGAGAATTGACCCCCTCAAGGACAACATATTGAAGGAAAACGAGGCCGTGGATTGGATTCCAGAGTGGGCTGGAACGAGCAGGTTCAGGGACTGGATAGTGAACGCGGAGGACTGGTGCATCTCACGCTCCAGAATATGGGGCACGCCACTTAACATCTGGGTGTGTGAGAATTGCGGTGAGAAAAAAGTTGTGGGGACAGTCAAGGAGTTAGAATCCTTGGCCAAATTCTTGCCCAAAAACCTTAAACTGCACAAACCATGGATAGACCGAGTCTTGCTGAAGTGCCAGAAGTGCGGTGGAAACATGAGCAGGGTTGACTACGTTCTCGACTGCTGGCTTGATTCAGGAGTCGCTCACGCAGCGGCAGTTAACTATCTTAAGAATAATCTCTTCTTCAACCAGCTTTATCCTTATGAATTCATAACAGAGGCGGTTGACCAAACGAGGGGATGGTTCTACTCGCTAATATTCACTGGCATAATGCTCTTCAATAAAGGTCCGTACAAGGAAGTTCTCTGCCAAGGTCTTGTGCTAGATAAATACGGTCAAAAAATGTCGAAGTCAAAGGGAAATGTCATATGGGCATTGGATGCTATGAAAAGAATCGGAGTCGATCCCCTACGACTCTACATCCTCTGGAAATCTCATCCATGGGATTCCCTAGCCTTTGACTTTGATGAGGCAGATCAAACAAAGCGGTGGCTTTCTATACTTTGGAACGTCTTCTCATTTTCAACAACCTATATGAACCTTGATGAGTTTGACCCAAAAAAGTGGACTCTTGAAAGGCTACATGGTAATCTCAGACCAGAAGACAGATGGATGCTCTCAAAGACCAACTCCCTAATTAGGGAAGTAACTGGGGATTTAGACCGTTTGTTCCTTCACCAGCCAGTAAGATCGATGCTAAAGTTTATAACAGAGGATCTCAGCCGCTTCTACGTTCGCCTAGCAAGAAAGCGCACATGGATCGAGAGGGAGGACCCGGATAAGCTAGCGGCCTACGCCACTCTATACGAATCGCTGTTGACCATTCTTAAACTCCTCGCACCATATGCCCCGTACTTAACGGAAGATCTTTACCAGCGCTTGGTCAGGAGCATAGATCCGAAGGCTCCAGAAAGCATACACATGTGTAGCTGGCCAGAAGTGAAGAAAGCATGGATAAACGAAGATTTGGAGAACCAAATGGAAGCTATCAGAACGATGCTTTCGTCAGTTTTATATGCACGCCAGAAGGCTGGGCTAAAGTTGAGGTGGCCAGTCAGATCTATTACTGTTGTTCCCTCAGATGAGGAGGCAGCGAGTGCCGTAGAAAAACTCAAAAACGTATTCTTGAGCCAAGCAAACGCCAAAAAGCTAGAATTGCTAAAACCGGGAGAGACATCAAAACAAGTGAAGACGATCGTTGAGCCAAATTATGAGAAGGCTGGGCCACGATTCAAGGAGAGACTACCAGAAATCTCTAAACTTCTGAGAGAAACGGACGGAAGGAAGATAACACAAGAATTGTTAGAGAAAGGCGAATATTCACTGAGGCTGGAGGACGGTTCAGTCGCAGACCTAACAGAGGACTTTTTGATTTTCAAAGAAGAACTGCCTGAACACTTGGTGCGCACTGATTCTCCTCACGCAAGGATCTACATAGATTTAACTAGATCACCAGAAATACTGGCCGAGTCCCTAGCCAAGGAGGTTGTGCGCAGAACTCAACTTATGCGGAAAGAAATGAACCTTAGGGTCGAGGAGTATGTAGACCTGTTTTTGAAGGCTCAACGGCAAGAAACTCTTAAAGCCTTCAGTGACCTGAAAGACTACATTGCCACCGAGATCAGGACGAGAAGAATAACCTTACTAGACCCGAAACAAGAGTTTGAACTCCCGAAGCAAGCCTACAAACGAACATGGAACATCGAAGGGGAAAAAGTAGAGATAGCCATAGCACAGCCATAGATGCTTAATCACACTGCAAGAAACGAAAACAGTGGCTGACGTATTTTTGGGCTGTTCACGCGAACAGAGGAAGAGTGAACTCAAACAGGCTCAGGTACACCTGACATCTGACCTATGCGCTTCTTCACCTCGCCAGGCCAATCATCGAAGCTGAATCCATGCTGGGATAGAAACGCCGTTATTAATCTTGTCATTCCTATACCGAAACATCCCGTCCAAACCACTTCTCCAGACGTAGATTTGATGTTAAAGTGCTTCGTGTAGTGGCTTCCGTGAGAGTTGAATGACCCGCAAGCCAGCCATACATCTCTCACCTCGGCGTTTCTCGGTCCCTTGTATGGCAAATAAAACTGCCACTCATACTTTGGTGCTTCCGGGATTTCAACGTCTTCATCTATCTTCTGATCCTCTGCCAAGTAGAATGTGTCTCCAGCAAACTGCATTCTCCACTCTAAGTCCAAGTACTTATCAACGATTTCCGTGGACCTGTGCATCAGTTCAGTCCTGATGTCCTCAACCATTTTTGGAGCCCCAAGCCAAATGTGCTCAACTCGCCAGAACTCACAGAGACGCTCCATCCCCTTTACTCCACCAGCCTCATATCTGTAGGTTGGGCCTCCATACTCGTAAACTTTGATCGGCATATCCTCATCACGGACTGTCTTGTTTCTGTACAGCTGGTAAAATGGTGTGCATTGCGCTGGATCCAAAACATAGCCAGGCTTCTCTAATAGTTCTTCAAGCTCCCCCATCGGCAACTCTCCGGTGATCTCAGCCTTAACCTGTAATGGTATGTATTCGTCCTTTTCCCTGACCCTCGGAGGACACACGTAAAACATCCCTCCAGGTTCTCCTTGAATCTTTTTTGCCGTGAAGGCAACCTCAATCGGGAGAAGCTTCGGAAGCAATATTTCGACAAAGCCTAATGGCCTAGAAATCTTCTCAATTAGCAAGTCCTTCAGCGCCGTTTGTAAAGTCGCGTACTGTGGCATATAGTACCATTGCCCTCTTCCAGGAAACCTTTTGATCCAACCAAGTTTAAGAGCAGTTTCCGTTACATCACCGCTGAACCTGACTTTTTTCCTTGCACTTCTCTCAAGTATTAGACCAACTCTGCGTGAGAGTTCCCTTTTTATGGTTCTCACTTCTGGTGCTATGAACTTGATAAGCCGATGGATGTCGCCTCTATCTAAAGTCGCCTCATCAATACTCTCCAGTGTGATTTTGGCCCTTCCATCTAAGACCTCAACGTTCTTGACATGCTCATACTCTTTAACAATTCCAACGCGTTCTCTGGCTGCGTCTACTTCCATCACATATCGATCTATGAAGATTTTCCTTAGACCCACTTTCTTTTTCTCCAGCCTATCTGTGAGAAAATTCTTTAGCCGCTTAATAGCGTCGTGTGCGGTGACAAACCTTGTCCCCTCAATTCTTACACTCAGAACTCTGCCCCTTAGATGCCACTTGACTACTCTGGCTCCAAAGGCTCCTGCTGGGACTCCCCTCTGTAGGACGCTTTTGTTAGCTTCCTCAATTAGCCCCTCAAGATCTCGCTTCAATAGCGACAACTCTGACGAGGCCTCAAGGTATCCCCTTAGCTCAAACTTCGAAGCATTCAATCTCCAAAACCCCTTCGATACAAAATCTTAGATGAGACAGAAAAACACCACGTTGAATCAACATGATCGGTAAGACATCACAGACCATTCAAATCGACAAACTAAAAAGCGTAGCTTAACATTAAAAATCTATCGATAGATACGCAAAATAGGCAGAGGGAGAGAATTCTCCAGATCCACGTGATGGGAAGTAAATGATAAAACTTAAATTGCGGTCATGGAGATAAAGTAGTCAACTAGGATGATGGAAAAATGGTTACAGTTAAAGTTGACGCAGAAAAGTGTGATGGCGATGGCACTTGCGTAGACGTTTGTCCAGTAGCTGTCTTTGAACTCAAAGAGGTTGGTGGAAAAACAATTTCTGTAGTTGTTGCTCCTAACGAGTGTTTGCTTTGCATGGCTTGTGTGGACCAGTGCCCACAGGGAGCTATCGAAGTCATTGAGTAGTCTTCTTTTTTAGACGCAACTTTATGTAGATCAGAAAAAGCACTGTTGTCGGTACGTAAAAAACACAGATTTCGAACATAGGATCTAGAACCCTAAGGACGAACCTCTGAGTTATAAAGATCGTAAAAGAAAGGACAAACATTACCTTGGTAGCTAGTAGCCAATCGTCTATTTTTTCCCTCATGATCCAGTCCTCTGAAGCCCCCTTCACTGTGCGCATGCGAGCTACTCAACAAAAAGCCATTGAAGGGGAATGTCCTGATAGGTTCCATCGGGCAATGTTCTTCTAATCGTGATTGGTAAAATACCTTTTTTCAGCTCCACTACAGCCAGGTCTATCGGGTCAATCACACCCTTAGGCGGTTTTATAAGTGGCGGTGCCCCCATGGAAAGCTGTAGGGCTCTTGCTCCGACAATTCTTGCTTTCTCAAACCTCGTAAGCTTCGGAGGTCCTATAAGAATTCTTTCTTTCACCTCACCAGCTTTTGGTTTGATACCCTTAGCCACTCCTTTCGGCACATTAAGACCCCCTTTAGGGCCAGTGGCCATCTTCCCTTATATTGAAGGTAGTCATCATCTCATCGATCTTAGGAATCATCATAGTAATCTCGTTTGCCGACTTATGTGGTTGCGTAGACAACAAACTTTCCTCTTAAACGTTGGTGAAGATCTAAAACATTAAAATTCTCTTATTGATGAATTGGAGCCAAAAACTTGGGTGTATCTTAACATTAAATCACTATATTTAAAGCTTATCCTTAAAATGCTTTAAGTTAAAGGGCTAAAAGAATTTTAGGAGAAGATCACTTTGTCATTTTCGGAAATGATCCCCATAAATAGACCGATGATTGGTGAAGAAGAGATACAAGCAGTAATAAAGGTTTTGAGAAGCGGTATTTTAACTGAAAAAAGTGGATGTGGTCCATTCGCGTCAAAATTTGAAAAGGCTTTTGCCGATTATGTAGGATCAAAGTATGCTATCTCATTTAACAATGGTACATCCGCGTTACACGCTGCCCTAATAGCGGCAGGGGTGAGGCCAAAGGACGAGGTGATTGTGCCAAGCTTTACCTTTGTCGCCACCGCTGAAGTCGTAGTTCTAGCCGGAGCTAGACCAGTCTTTGTTGATATCGATCCGAAAACATACTGTATGAACCCTGAGGAGGCCAAAAATGTTATTAACAGAAGGACGAAGGCGATGATCCCAGTTCACTTATATGGCCACCCATGTGACATGAACCCTCTTATTGAGTGTGCCCGTGAACATGGAATAGTCGTGATAGAAGATGCAGCTCAGGCGCACGGGGCAGAGTACAAGGGTAAGAAAGCGGGAGTATTGGGAGACCTCGCATGTTTTAGCTTTTATGCCACTAAAAACATGACGACAGGCGAGGGAGGGATGATCACCACTAACAACGAAGAGTTGACGGAGAAAGTACGTTTAATCAGATCGCATGGCGAGAAGAAGCCCTATGAAACTGTGATGATTGGTCACAACTATAGGCTTCCCGAAATAGAAGCTGCTATCGGTATAGTTCAACTGGGAAGACTTCCAAAATTTCTAGAGGCAAGAAGAAAGAATGCAACGTTCTTGGTGAAGGAACTACTCTCTGTTGAAAGCCTTCAGATGCCCATGGAACATGATGAGTGTAAACACAGTTGGTATTTGTTCACTGTCCGCCTAAAGGAGTCGAATTCTAAAATCAGAAACAAAATGGTCAAAAAACTTCGTGAAGAACATGTAGGAGCTGCAGTCTATTACCCAATCCCGATCCATAAGATGCCGTATTATAAACTTCTTGGGAAAGTTAACCTGCCTGAGACAGAGGAAGCTGCTCAACAAGTCATTTCACTACCCGTTCATCCAGCGATCCAAGAGGTTGAACTTGACCACATAGTAAGTGCCGTCAAAAAAGTAGTGGCTTCTTTGGCGATTAACTGATTTTGCGATAGCAAAAAGCTGGTTCAAAGTAAACTAGAATCACAAAAAATTTGGAGATCAAGATGACTGAGAAAAACACTTCAAGGATACCTATCAAAATTATCCTTGATGGGCTGGGCGAAGCTGAAGGAGAGCTTACTCTTTTTCTGGCTCCTAGGACTGTTGAGGCGATACTAAGGAAGCTTCCTTTAGAAGACAGAGCCAATGTTTGGAAGGAGGAGGTCTACTTTGAGGTTCCTATTAAAATGGGGACTGAAAAGGCGAAAAAATTAGTCGAGAAAGGCACAATGGCATATTGGCCTCTTGGAAACTCTATCTGCATCTTTTTTGGAGAATCTCAGCCATACAGCCCCGTCAACTTGATCGGAAAAATAAGCAAAAACTTAGAGTTGTTCAGAAAAGTGAAGAATGGCATTAAGGTTAAGGTAAAAAAATATTCTCTTTAGCCTTTTGCAATTTTGTATACCCTTAAGCGACTATTACCTGTTATCGGTTGCAATATTCCTTGCTCCACAAGTTCTCCAAGCACTTTCCTAGCGACACTCATTCTGAGGCTGTACTTTGAGGCCAGGGTGTATGGTGTAATAGCCTTGGCTTCCTTGAGCTCACTGATGAGCCTATCATTCGATACATTTGAAACATCAATGCCCCCGATCCTTTTTTCAAACGCCTTGGTCTGAGTCTTTCTAGCCGCTTTACCCTTCTGTTTTTGGTCTCTTAATTCCTGTTGCTTTTCAGCCTGTGAAAGAGACTGCTTTTTTGCTCCTCCCATTTCGATTCACCCAGTATATTAGTGTTTCATTCAGAAATAAAAACATTTTGAGAGAGTAGGGCATTACCCATGCAGTAAGCCTTTAGCCCTAGCGCGTATTTTCTGCCATTCTTGAATTGGTACGCTAAACTTTTTTTCAACTGATTGTCTATGTATCGTATTCATCGTACAGAACGGTATCAATCTCCCATCCGGCACAGCATAGTGTATGCAGCATCTTTCCACCCTCTCTAAGTCAAAGTTGTAGGGGTCCATAAAGTGCATCATGCCTATCATGATCATTTTTCTCATAAGCTTTCCAAGCGCCTTGTACGTACCCTCCTTAAGAACAGACCCAACAAGCTGGTGAAGGAAACCGAACTTTGTGTATCGAACAGCATTGAGCATTATAAGTCTTGCCTTTGTCTTTGACCCTTCTTTAGCCTCCTCATAGACTTCATTCATCGTCTCTATGAATCTATCTACGTCAACATATTGAGTTATTGGAACAAGTTTCCCGTTTTCAACGAAAACGAACGTCGCCATTCCGCAGTGCTCATGACATGTAAACTCAACATACCTTTTTCCCTTTAATGCACCCACAGCACGAGAGATAGGAACCACAACGGGGACAGGATAAAAGTCTGATGCCTTTATCTGTCCATCGGTTTGCTCTTCAATAAGCTCAATGCATTCTGGAATAGTTATGCGCATCTTCTTTCTTTCTTTATAGTTTATTCTGCCAGTTATCGAAACAGGTTGAAAGTTGACTCCACGCACAATATCAAAGTTTTTGGCAGCAAACTTTATAATATCACCAAGTTGGTCTTCATTGACTCCCCTAACAACTGTAGGAACTAGAACAATGCTGTGAAATCCTGCTTTACGACAATTCTCTATAGCATCAATTTTTGTTTGGAGAAGATCACGCCCTCTTGCAGCGATGTATGGACCCGCTTTAACTCCATCAAATCCGAGGTAGATCGTACTTACGCCAGCGTCTTTAAGCTTTCTGCAGTAATCTACACTCTCAGCCAGATTAATCCCATTTGAGTTGACTTCGACGTGATCGAAGCCAAATTCCTTTGCCATCTTAACGAGTTCAGGCAAGTCCTCACGGACGGTAGGTTCTCCTCCACTATACTGTAAGGCCGTCGCAGGAACAGGTTTGATGTTCCTCAGATTCTTTAGCATGCCACGAACCTGCTCTTTCGTCGGCTCATAAACGTAACCAACCGTTGCAGCGTTTGCAAAGCATATGGGGCATCTAAGGTTACACCTGTTAGTCACGTCTATTATAGCCAAAGCCGTATGTGATTTATGCTTTGGGCATAGGCCACAGTCAAATGGATGCCCATTCACACTTTTTGTCATCGGATTTTCTATTCCGTCACCGATAGCCCTGTATTTTTGCGCTCTTACGAACTCATTGTAGTTGGACCAGTAGACATCTTCAAATTTTCCGTGCTCAGGACACTCCTTTCCAATTAAGACCCTCCCGTCTTGTTCAAATATTGTTGCACTTAGAATTCTAAAGCACCTTGGACACAGACTCTTTGTCTTCTTTATGAGACGCAAAGAACTCGCCACAACCTAAAGCGATTCAGAAAAGTGTTCAAGGACCCTATTTAATAACTTTTCCAGACTACTAATCTGGTGAAAAGGGGGCACGCTTTGAGGGCGCTAAAACCAGTATTTTAGACAAAAATATGACCCTGATAATCTTAAGTTTGTTATTCAACCCTTAGTTTTTTAGGGATGTAGAATTAGTTGGCGATTGATACATTGATTACTGAAAAAGCAAGAAAAGCCCTGAGAGAGATCGGCCTAACGGACTATGAAATAAGGGCATATCTTATGATGCTCAGTTCAGGACCATTAACAGCTAGCCAAGTTAGTCAAAAAGCTGATTTGCCATATTCAAAAATTTATGATATTCTGAAAGTTCTTGAAAGAAAGGGATGGATAGAGGTTGAAAGGAGTAGACCAAAGATATACTACCCGAAATCTCCATCTGAAGCGATAGAGATGACTAGACTACGGGTAGAGAATAGTCTAAGAAATCTCAAAAGTCAGGTTCTAACAGAACTCAAACCGATATACGAGAAGCGCGGCATACAGGAGAGACCTGATATATGGATAGTAAGAGGGAGTCTTAATATAGTTTCTAAAGCCCGTGAGACTTTGAGCAGATCTCGAAGAGAACTTATGTTGGCTTTGCCTTTCTTGGAGAAGACGCTAATAAATATGTTTACTCCAGACTTGATACGTATGAAAAGTACGATTGTCACCGCAAAGTTGATGGTAACAAAAGAAGTCAATGAAGACATACTTAGAAAAATCAGTAAGTTGGCTGAGATAAGATTGAGGGATCAGATGTTTGGAGGAGGCATAATCTCTGATGGTAAAGAGGTTATGCTGTTTTTGGGAGGAAATGGTGGAGAAGCCTTGGCCATATGGTCAGATCATCTAGGGCTTACAAAACTGGCGAAGGATTATTTTGAATACCTTTGGAGGGATGCGAAGCCTCTAAGCCCCTGAAACGCAGCAGGCGCTATGCGGTTGAGGATGTAGCGACTTATTAAGAGATTGATATCTATCTTTCTCTCTTGCCTTCTATAAACTCTTCAACCCATTTTTTGGCGATTTCATACGGGGCTTGAACCGGTGGATGCTTAAAGGCATAAGCGGAAATGCTGACTAATGGGCCAGCTATCTTGCGGTCCAGTCCTATTTTTGTGGCCCTAATAGCATCGATGACTATACCTGCGCTGTTTGGTGAGTCAATCACATCCAGTTTCACATCGATTTTTACAGGTGTATCTCCGAAGTACCGTCCTTTAAGCCAAATATGACAAATCTTCTTGTTTTCAAGAAAGCTAACGTAGTCGCTTGGACCTATTCTCAATGGAATCTCGTATGGAACTAGGGCTTGCACCGCACTCGTTTTACTTATCCTCTTTGACTTCAATCTATCTTGTTCGAGCATGTTAAGAAAATCGGTGTCACCGCCAACATTCAGCTGATAACTCTTCTCGACAAGTACCCCCCTGTCTACTAGGAGTTTAGCGATCGTTTTGTGGAGCACCGTCGCCCCAATTTGGCCCATGACATCGTCTCCAGCGGTTGGTAATCTTGCCTTCTCGAATTCCTTTTGCCATTGTGGAGTAGATGCTATGAAGGAAGGCATGCAATTAACGAACGCACACCCCGCTTTAAGAGCCTGTTTCGCATACCATTTGCTAGCCGCGTCGCTCCCTACAGGTAAATAGTTCAACACCATATCAGCTTCGGTTTCGCGCAGAACATCCGCAACGTTAACTGGATCATCGTTTGGATCCACTTTAAGAACGGGTTTTACAAACTTCCCGATGCCGTCTAGGACCTCTCCCCTCATAACTTTGACGCCGATCCTTGGAACTTTACAGAACCCACGGGTATTGTTTGGCTCACTGTAAATGGCTTCCCCCAGATCTTTACCTACCTTTCTAGCATCTATGTCAAAAGCGGCGACAAATTTTACATCTCCAACTTTGTATCCACCAAAGTTAGTGTGTAGTAAGCCAGGTATTAGTTCTTCTTCTGAGGCGTTCCTATAGTAATGGGTCCCCTGGATTAAGGCAGAAGCACAGTTTCCAACGCCAACCACAGCAACCCTGATTTCACCCATCTTCGTTCACGCTTATTTTATGGTCATAAAATATGGATTTAAAGCTTATGGAAAAACACACTTCATAACTGCAGAGAAAGGATTCAACCACAATTACGAGGACGGCAAAAACCCAAAATGCATATCCTCGTAGTTCATACAGGTCATGAGCAAATGCCTATTTCGCAATCAGTGAAAGACGTTCTTGCCAAGAGAATCGCTGGGGAGATTATTCTTTCAAACGACCCCGGATCCACTATGAGGAAGTGGCGTGAAACCTTTGACATCACTCAGATTCACATCGCAGAGAAGTTGAAAGTTTCTCCATCCGTAATCAGCGACTACGAGAGTGGCCGCAGAAGGTCTCCAGGAACAATTTTCGTCAAAAAATTTGTTAAAGCCCTGATTTTGATAGACGAGGATGAGGGAGGACATCTACTCCGTCAGCTGTCCCGTCTAACAGCAACCGTCTCCGACGCCATAATAGACATTAGAGAGTTCCTAGTCCCAGTAAAAGCAGAAAGAATATGCGAAGCTGTAGATGGGATTCCGATAGCCTGTAGCGAGTTATTAAACAGGGACATCTACGGGTATACTATTATAGATAGCATTAAGGCGATTCAAACCCTTACCGGAACAGAGTTCTATCAAGTTTTTGGCT
>CAZKBR010000016.1:0-22965 GCA_964551465.1 uncultured Candidatus Bathyarchaeia archaeon | reverse complement strand
CGTGTGTTAGAAGCATATGTTAGTCTCTCGCGAAAATGCTTATTATGTTTATGCGCGCGCTATTTCAAAAATAATACATAAAGATGGGTCCGTTTATGTATAGGATATTGCGAAAGGAATCTCTCACCCCAGAAGCCTATAAGATAGAGATAGAGGCCCCTGAAGTCGTAAAGAAGTGCAAGCCGGGTCATTTCATCATTCTGAGAATCGACGAACTTGGGGAGCGGATCCCTCTTTCTTTAGCGGGTTACGATCCGCGTAAAGGTACTATAACAGTCATATTTCTGGCAACTGGAAAAACCACCTTGAAATTGGCTTCGATGACAGAGGGGGACAGCCTCCTTAATCTAGCCGGGCCTCTTGGCAACCCCTCAGTTATCGATTACTTTGGTCATGTGGTTTGTTGTGGCGGCGGACTAGGAATAGCTCCTCTCTACCCCATTGCAAGGGAGTTAAAGGAGAAGGGAAACAAGGTCACTATCATAATTGGTGCCAGACGTAAAGATCTTCTATTCTATGAGAGTGAACTCAAGAAGGTTAGTGCACAGCTGTATGTGACGACGGATGATGGGACCAAGGGAAGGAAAGGGTTCGTAACAGACCAGCTTCAAGACCTCTTGAAAATGGAAGAGAAGATAGACAGGGTTATTGCGATTGGGCCAGCAATTATGATGAAGGCTGTTGCCGACATTACCCGTCCTTATAATGTGAAAACGGTGGTTAGTCTAAATTCCATCATGGTGGACGGGACAGGGCTATGCGGCGCTTGCCGAGTAGAGATTGGGGGAGAGACAAAGTTCACTTGCGTTGACGGCCCAGAATTCGACGCCCACTTAGTGGACTTCGATCTCCTCATGAAAAGATTGAATACGTATTTGCCTGAAGAGAAGAGGTCCAAGGAGCTTTTCCACAAATCTCAGGGGATGGTGGTCTAAATGGTTGTTCGGAAGACCGCGGTTCCGATGCCCGAGCAGGATCCGAGGGAAAGGATCAAAAACTTCGACGAAGTGGCCCGGGGGTATTCTCCGGAACAAGCGGTTGAAGAGGCGAAAAGGTGTATACAATGTAAGGACCGCCCCTGTGTTTCGGGTTGTCCTGTGGGGGTGGATATTCCCGGTTTCATAAAACTCGTCACCGAAGAGAGGTTTGGGGAGGCGATTGAAAAGATCAAGGAGACGAACAGCCTACCAGCTATCTGTGGCCGGGTGTGTCCACAGGAGGAACAGTGCACGAAATATTGTACTTTGGGGAAGAAGTTTGAGCCCGTGATGATAGGTAGACTGGAACGTTTCGTTGCTGATTATGAGCTTGAAGTAGGATCAACACCCGTTACGAGACCGGAACCGACAGGAAAGAGGGCCGCTGTTGTTGGATCCGGGCCAGCTGGCTTAACCGCGGCAGCAGAGTTGGCCAAGCTTGGTGACGAGGTGAGTCTGTTTGAGGCGCTCCATAAACCTGGGGGTGTGCTGATGTATGGTATACCTAATTTCAGGCTTCCCAAGGAGGTGGTGAACGCTGAGGTCGATTACGTCAAAAGACTTGGGGTTAAGCTGGAAACCGACAAGGTGATAGGTAAAACGTATAGTGTTGAGGAGCTGCTTGAGAGCTTCGACGCCGTTTTCGTCGGAACGGGAGCTGGCCTACCCCATTTTATGGGTATTCCCGGTGAGAACCTGCCAGGCATATACTCAGCCAACGAGTTTCTAATCAGGACTAACTTGATGAAGGCCTATCTCTTCCCAGAGTATGACACACCTGTTAAGGTTGGCAGACATGTCATGATAGTTGGCGGTGGTAACGTTGCTGTAGATGCGGCTAGAACCGCCCTGAGGCTAGGAGCGGAGGAGTCGGTGATACTTTATAGGAGGACGGAGAGGGAGATGCCGGCTCGTATCGAAGAGATTAAGCATGCGGAGGAGGAGGGCGTAAAATTTCACTTCTTGTGTCAGCCAGTAAGGATCTTGGGAGGCGACTGGGTAAGTGGGATAGAATGCTTAAAGATGAAGCTTGGTGCACCTGACGAGAGTGGAAGAAGGAGGCCGATGCCAATCAAGGGGAGTGAGTTCACCTTGGATGCGGATATCGTTGTCGTCGCCATAGGTCAAGGGCCAAACCCCTTGATTCCAAGGTGTACACCAGGTCTTAAAACCAATAAGGATGGCACTATTTGGGTAGACGAAGAGACGGGTATGACATCAAGAGAAGGGGTTTTCGCTGGCGGCGACATCGTGACAGGCGAGGCAACCGTTATCTTAGCCATGAGTGCTGGGAAAAAGGGTGCCGTAGCAATCCATGAATACATTATGGATAAGGCCGGCAAAAGTGCGTTCGCGCAAAACCCAAGCACTTAAAAGATATATTTCACACATGAGGCCTTTTCTAAAGCCCCTCTCTCCGAGTTTTCTTTCAACAGTTGAAGCATGTCCTCTGGTCATGGATTTCGAGGGTTAAAGCCAGATCTACAGCTGACTTCAGCCTCGTATTCCTTTTGGTCATAATCTCTTCTGTCTTAAAAAAGAAGCATTGTCTGCTGAAAGGATCGACGCCCTTGCGTGGAACAACTTTTGATCGTTGTTGCTTGATTAGATGATTTGTTGACTTATGCCCATCTGAATATGTGCAACTTTATATAGGACTTTTGTCCTACATCACTTTGTGCTCTCTATAAAAATGTCTACACGCAATGTGTGTTTAATTGTTGCCCTGACGGCCGTCTGTATCGTGAGCAACTACGCTCTAATCGGACTGCCTAACGTCAAGGTTGCGGATTTGATTGTTTTTGTAGCAGGGTTCTGCTTTGGTTCTATGGCTGGTGCGGCGACGGGGGCTCTCACCTGGATAGTTTATGGGGTGTTAAATCCGCTCGGCTTCAGCTTCCCGGTCTGGATCTCAACCATCGTTGGAGAGGCAATTTATGGCATCGTCGGAGGCATCATTGGAATGGCCCATTCTGGCAAGTTACGAGCGGGATCTCGTGTTTCCGCGTGTAGCCTTGAGATGGCTCTTTGGGGCTTCATCTTAACCTTCATTTATGATCTGATTACGAATGTGGTGTTCGCCCTAACCTTTGGCATACCAATAATCTATGCCCTCGCAACAGGCTGGCTTGTACCGCCATGGTTCGGAATCCTCCATGAGGGAAGTAATACAATTCTTTTCTCCTTAGCGGCCATTCCATTGATTAGGGTAATTAAAAACATTAAAGGAGGTGAAAGACATGGCTGCTCAGCGTCGTAGAATCTGGGTCCTAGCTCTAGTAGCTTTACTCTGTTGGTCAACGGTCGCAACGATCGCAGCACTCCATTATTACCAGCTGTACACGTCGGTCAGGGCTTCGCTGACAAGGGTTTCCGTATCTATCGACTATGGAAACGGAACAGTTGCCGAGTACGATGAGGTTTATCTCTTCTATAATGCTACGGTGCTCGATGCATTGAGGGCTGTGGCGGTTGTAAATGCAACGTACTGGCTGGCCTTCGGAACATTCTTTGTGGAAAGTATCAACAACGTTATCAACAATGCTGGCAACAATGGGATGTATTGGCTGTATTGGGTTAATGGTGAACATCCAGCGGTCGGTGCGGGCGAATGCATACTACAGGATGGGGACTATGTGGAGTGGAAATATGTCAAACTCAGCTAATAGAACAATTTATTTCCTTCATGAACTGACCTATGTTTTGTCCCCTAAAAAACAGGATTTCAAACAGAGGGTCCACTCCACAAATTTTATTAATAAATGACTTATTACTTGATTCGGTGTGCGTATAGGCGCACCTTCAGAAGAACGTATGAAAAGATTTTAGGGTGGTTTTGAGAGAGATGCCAGAAAAAAAGGTTGGAGTTGCTGTTGCAGGTCTCGGTTTTGTTGGAGGTGGCTGTCATGTGCCAGCATACAGGAAAGTTCCAGGCGCCGAACTCGTTGCCGTGATCGATGTAATGGAGGAAAGAGCAAAGGAAATTGCGAAGAAGTATGACATCAAGTATTATAGGGATTTCAAGGAAGCGATTGAGGACCGAAAGATTGATGCTATCCATATAGCTGTACCGACGCATTTCCACTACGAAATAGCTTCGAAGGCCATAGCCAGTGGCAAACATGTGCATTGCGAAATGCCGATGACGCCCACTGTTGCTGAGTCTGAAAAGTTACGTGACCAGGCAGAGAAGGCGAGGGTCATACTGATGCCCGACCTAAACTTCCGCTTCACTCCAAACTATGTTAGAGCCAAAGAGTTGATAGAAGAGGGCGCTATTGGGAATCCTCTGGCGGTGAGTTTCAGTGAGTTCATCGGGGCCAAGACTCTGGCTGCTCAGTGGCCAGCAGATTCTTGGGCTTGGAATATAGAGAAGAGTGGTGGGCTCCCCGATTTCACTCTTTCAGTTTGGTCCATTGACCTCGTGAGATGGCTACTCAATTCGGAAATAGTTGATGCACAATGGATAGCAAATTACGCTCCATTGGAAGGGCTTGGCAAATTTACTGGATATAATACTGTGGGCATCATCAAGTTTTCAACTGGTGCTGTAGGCGCTTTACAGTATGGTTCAACAGTCATACCTGAGGAAACTACCAGCAAGCTTGAGGTCTTCGGCAATAATACCAAGACGTTGAGGGCGAAGTCGAATAATTCCTTGACGTTGATCGGTGAAGACTCAAAGCAGGAGTGGGAGTTCAAAGCGAAGGGCACAGAAGTTTGGGGTCACCGCCAGATAGATTCTCACTTTGTTGAATGTATTCTCAAAGGAAAGAAGCCAACAGTTACGGTTGAAGATGCTATTAAAGCGCAGTGTGTAGCAGCTAAGATTGTCAAAAAGTAGTTGCGAGTGAAGAAACAACACCCCCATTTTTCCATTTTCTAATAGAATTACAATCTATCTTTCACTGGACTGGATTGGTTGACGAGAAAGCTAGATGTTGCACCGTTTACTTCGACGCGATCATAGCTCTGCCGTTGACCGTCTATTTTTTAATGGAGAGGCTTATGGTCATTACCCTAGTGTGCGATGCAGATTACTAGCGCATGCTAAGGTAAAAAATGGGTAAGCTTGTTTTTGGTGCCGTTAAGAAGCAGGACAGTCTTCGCCCTCGTTTCGTTTGGAAGTTCTTTATTGAGAAGAAGATAAATGTTGTTGTTCCTAGGCATAAAGAGATTCCCATTGGCACCCTTCGAGAATTCTGTTTAAGCAGACTTACTGAGGAGGAACTTATCTGACTGGTGTGGCTGAAATTATTGCTAAAATAAGAGAGGAAATGAAGTTCTGATTCCCCATCAGAATTTATACTGTAAAGATTTTATATAATGGATGCTCTCTTTCCAGCGGCCTTATTCCATACTCTTGCTGCATAGAATATGCTACATATGCGTCTGCGAGGGCGCAGGTGGTGTACGTCTCTGGGGCCCGTTTTAGCGGCCCGTAGAGGAGGAAGTCCGCGCCCATCATGATGGTTGATGCGAACGCCACCGCGGTACTCATCAAGTATCTTGTTGGTTCTAGTTTGTGTCTTTCGTGCCATCTGTCGATGGCGTTGTGGGCTCCAGAGCCGGCTGGGAGACCATAGTTTTCCTTCACAAGATAGATGGTCTTAGATACGGGCCCCGGATCAGGTACATCGAGGATTGTCGTGTCTACGATCGTCTTCTCTATGCCCGCCTCTTTGGCTATGTCCAGTAGTTCCTTCAACACTTCGAGTCTTCCTTTTATCGTTGACATTTTTGGGTTGAAGGTGAGTAGTATGGCCGCTTTTACGCCGGCATCCTTTATAGCGGTGACCTCTTTTTCCCTGTCCTCAGGCTTTACCCCAGGCATTATTGAGTTGTATACTGCGCGGTCCGCCAGTCCGACCTCGCCTACATGCTTAACAGCGGGTACTCTTACATCCACAGTCGTACCATCTATCAGAAAGGGTGACTTCGTCTGTTCGCATATAAAGTCGATGTATTTGACAAAGGATTTTGCGAATGGTCCAACGACATCTATGATTCTTTTCATTCCGGTTCGTAGCGAGATTTCCTCTTCTGCCCTTAGAATTTCTTCGGCTTTTTTCTTGTCGAAGATACCCTCCTTCTCGTCTTCGACTATTTTGTCACCATGGTAGAAGATGCTTCCCATCATCACGGTGGGTAATTGTCCTGGTTGTCCTCCTATCTTGACTCCGCCGATGTCGAGAATCTTCTGTTCTTTCTCAAATTTGAACATTTTTCTCCCTTAATAATTTGTTTTAAGCTTATACCTATATTTTTTCAGCGTCTAATTTGCCTTCTTTGATCGCATTGTCTATGGAGATGAGAATACCGATGAAAAAATTGTAAGGAGTTGTGATGGCTATACCTTTCGATAGAAGGTTGCCCGTATCGAGATCAAGGACAACACACTTTACATTTGTTCCACCCGTGTCTATACCGATACCTAGAAACTGCTTCATCTGTACTCCTGCCTCACTAAGTTTATTGAACGTCTGAAACATTGCCTCATCGTGCGAACATCGATTTGAAAACGGGGGCACTCCCTAGAGGTTGTCCGAAAAAGAGGGTGAGGGCCAACTTAGGTTGTCTACTTTTATGCCGTGGAATGGTAAACCGACGCCAATTCTATACATTTCCCATTTTTCTTCTCCAAAAGATTTACTTGTGCTATGGCACATTATTAAAGCCTGTCGTAAGTCAGCTGACGAACGAGAACTTTGCAAATAAATTAGAGAAATTCCTCAAATACAAAGATGTTTTCTAGCTTGAAAATCCCGCGCGCAATAAATACTCAGCTTCTCAGATAAAAAGGGGGAGGCAGATGTGCAACAGAAAGGATAATGGTCAGATGTCGGACTCATATGCGGAAAACCCGCGACACTCAGTAGATTTTAATGAGACAAAATCTATTATCTAATCGAAAACCATTCGTAAAAGCTGGGCCTAGAAAATGATACCTCAAAGATTCTTTGTCGCAAGCGGAAAAGCTTTCAGCCCAGTTTCTCAGCTAAATGCTTGGGACCGAGCTTTAGAAGATGCTGGAATTGCTCAGTGTAATCTTATTCCAGTTACATCCATATTGCCAAAAGGATGTGTTCAGACAGAAACTACTGAGATTCCCGTGGGGGCGATAACCCACGCAGTGATGGCAAGGATGGATGGAGTGGAAGGGCAAAACATAGGTGCCGCCATCTCTTGGGCTTTTGAAAAAAATTGTGAATGGGGAATCGTGGCTGAAACACATGGCTTCATGGACGAGAGTAGTTTACTAGAAATTGCAGAGCGGAAGATCAGGGAAATGGCGAAGATCAGGGAAATCGAAATTGGAAAGATCAATTACGAATTTCAAACGTTGAGGGTTCCTATGGATAACTATGGCTGCGTGATAGCTGCCCTAGTTTTCTACCCTGATTATCGATAGACCCAATAGCGCGCGGCCTTCTCCTCACAGCAACACAGCAAAGACCCTTTTAGGAGGACGCTCTTCTGACTTCTTTATTCCCTTTTGTTTTCATGTCCGGTTTTAGTAAATCATATATTAGATGGGTACAACGTACAGGATTGATGGTCGAGGACGGCTTTGCCCCACGAGGACATAGTTAAGAATGTTCTATCGAAGGTCAGGGAGATAAGAGGTGTCCATCAAGCCTCAGTCCTGACCGACAATGACATAAGAAGGGTTCTGGATCTTGAAAAAGAGGCTGAAATGTGTGCAATGATTGGGCTAGGCCGTGGGGACAACCAGGGTGTAAAGACCGCTCTGCAGCGAGACGTCGTAATTGCCTTTGTTACGGACAAAGACTATGTTTGGCCAACAGGGCCCAATTTCGTCATAAAATGGAAGGATAGAGTTGTAGGTGAAGAGGTGACGGACTCCAAAAGACTTGACGAGCTGAAAAAGATGAAGAGCGTGGTCTTGGTTGGAAACTTCGCACTTTACAAAGATAGGATGCCGTCAATCTCTAACACGATGAAGGAACCTCCGACAGTACTCTTTCCCCCAAAACAGTGCTTGGAAATCAAAGAGGTTGAAGGGGTTCGCGACGCGGTACAGGGATCACCGTGCTCACCAACTGACAGGTATCTGAAAAAGAGAATGGGGGCTAGCATGGATGATGCGCGTCTAGGCACAGTCGTGATGGGATTTGACTTAGAAACAGACTAAGCTTTTACCGCGAAAGACGCAAACCGGCCTATTAGAAAAAAAGGGGAAGGGATTTAGTATTCGAATTCTAGGCCTAGATCTTCTAGTTCTTTCTTGACCTTGCTGTATATTTCCACGTACTCCTTTGACGGTGTCAGTGTTGCTGTGTCGTAGCATTCTTGGAAGGTCTTTCCCAACGGTATCTTGTCATTGTCTATGTTGTCTTGGTATTTTGCGTTGAGCTTCTTCACGATCTCGTTGGCGTCCTCCAGCTTCAGCTTCGTTGCTGCACGAGCGACCTCACCCATGAATCTGGACTCCATGCCCGTGGTGCAGTCAAGCCTACCCAGACCAGTGCCTGATAGTGGACCGAGGCCAGCCGGATGACCACCAGTCACCGTGCATCCTATGCTTAGGGCAGCTATCTCGTAAAGAATCATGTCCGTGCAGGGACCAGCAAAAGCAACGTAGGGAACATTTCCCAAGTTCACCAGATCGGTCTTGTCAGCTATGGCCGCCGAGGCCAAGTTACCGCTCCACATAGGCGCTCTACTCGAGCAGCCAGGCGCCTTTATAGCGTCCATGCCGGTCGTGACGAGAAAAGACGGTTGATATAGGACTTGTGATGCGAGACCCTCAGCTACGTTGGTAATGGTTGTTCCCTCGGGTCCACCTGATAGACCACCGACGCCGGGTGTCCCACAACCATAATAGTGGCTGCCATACTCCATGTAGTGCGCTACTATGCTCATGGTGATGTAGTCTGTCTTCAAGTCTGGAAGTATGTATGCGTGGCGGTAGTCACACTTCCTCCAACCGCGTTCCGGATCACTTGCACCCACATTGGCTCCGACGCTCACCGCTGGGCTACCAATGAGACCCATTCCCGGTCTGCCAACCCTGTTAGTCGCTTCCCTCATAAAAGCGATGTTACGCCTCTCGGCATGCATCTCTATAGGTGCGTTAGCCTTCACCCGCATGCCCTCCAAGGATATCAGCGTACCAAATACTAGGCCGTCATTCGCAGGTTCCTTTGCGTGGCTCTCATAGATCTTGACAGCCCACTCCTCAGACATGGAAACACACATCGGACCACCAGATACAAATGGCCGTCTCCTATCCTCGAGTTTTCTAGCCACTACAGCAACCGCGTCATTTCCCTCCCCAAGCGTTACTTCTTTCGGCGGGGTCCGAACGGCCTCCTTGACCTCCCACTCCTCGAATTCAATGATTTTCTCTGTGTCGGTGCAGTAGATGCCGACCTCAAGCAGCAGCTCCATCCCAGCCTTATAGACATCGTCCATCAGCGACTTGTCGGTAGGAACGATGTCTTCAGGATCGTATTTTATGCCGTACTGCTTTACCAGCTCCGTAACCTTTGGGAAGAAGATCTTTGTCTCAAAATCTCTCTCCGGCACAATCTTGCCGGTCTCAGCTCTCCTCCAATAATCCCACACCCTTGCTTTAACCATTCCAGTCTCCACCTCCTACTAATTCTTGGAAGACAACTGGTGAATTCTTTTGCTCTGGACTTATAAAACTGTCATTTAGCGTATTCGGTGAAGCAAGAATATAGCATTGGACCAGCGACAAAGGATCATCCTTTGTCAAAAGTTTTTTCACTATGATTCTTTGTCTTCTCTCGCGTGAAAATAGAGAAGAATCATCTGCTAAAATTTTGGAACGGGCTTCTTTGGATATCTGCCGAGCTTTCTGAGCAGATGGCTGGTCCTTGGATATCTCGAAAGATCGGCATATGGTATGTAATAGGAGTTCATAAGTTCCTTCCTAAAATCTGGGTCATTGGCGAGTTCTATATACCTGACTTTTTCAGAGATTTCTTCTGCGGTTTCTCTGACCGTTTTCGAAACCAAAGCCATCCTTGCTCCAGTTCCGGCTGCGTTTCCAACAACGTTCACCTTCTCCAACGGCACCTCGGGATACATGCCAATTGTCCTAGCGTTCTCCGGGTCTATGTAGGATCCAAAGGCCCCTGCGATGAAGACTACATCTATGTCCCCTTCCTTTATCCCAGCCTCCTTCATCAACGTCACAGTCCCCGTATGTATCGCCGCTTTAGCTAACTGGATCTCTATGAGATCTTTCTGGGTGATCACGATGTTCTGGCCGATCGAGGACGCCTCTTTCCAAGCCAACACAAACTCCAATATGCCTTCTTTTTCACGCAAACTTGACGAATCCAAGTCTCTATTTATCTTTCCAGCGACATCGATTATTCCCGCTTTCAACAATTCAGCCGGTATGTCTACGATGGCAGAACCGCAGATTCCACATGGCTTGGCATCATCTACAGTCTTATATTTGACCTCAAGGCTTTCCGGGTCGATGGTCACCTTCTCGATGGCGCCTGAAGCTGCTCTCATACCATGTTTGATGTGGGCTCCCTCGAATGCGGGGCCTGAAGCGCATGAGCAGGCGAGCATCCAATCTTTGTTTCCTAAGACGACCTCGGTATTTGTTCCGATGTCCAGCGCTAGGCAAAGCTCATCCCTCTTGTAAATCTCCGTCGCCAATATGTCTGCGACGCTGTCGGCTCCAACAAAACCAGCTATTACAGGCAACACATGAATGTTACCATTTGGATTGATCTTTATGCCGACTTCCTTAGCGTTGATGTCCGCACTTTCTCTAATTACTGGTGCGTAGGGGGACAAAGCGAGATGCTTTGGGTTGATGTTCAAGAATAGGTGATGCATAGCCGTGTTTCCGACGGCCGTCATCTCGTAGACCTTCTCTGGGTCTACCTCGACTCTGTCGCACACGTCTTCAAGGATTTGGTTTATTCCATCGACAACGACTGTCTGGAGCTCCTTTAAGGCCTTAGGCCCCTTCATTGCATATGTTATCCTAGTTATCACATCCTCTCCAAATGGGATCTGCGGGTTCATTAAAGGCTTTACCGCAATAACTTTGCCCGTGTTCAAGTCTAGGAGGTATCCTGCTAGCTTCGTTGTGCCAATGTCTACGGCGTATCCAAAGATTCTGTCCGTAGTGTCGCCGGGTTCCACATCGATGATTCTGTCGTCGTTGAAGATAGTGGCTGTTACCTCCCAAGCCGCTTTCCTCAGTGCCGAGGGGAGGGTTTTGATCACGCCGTACTCTGCCTTTAGATTCTTTATGTCATACCGCTTCCGGAGTTCCTCCAGTAGTCTGTCAAGATCGGATCGCGGGTCCTCGAGGGTGGGTTTTGGTAGTCGAACGAAGTATTTCCTGACGAGTGGTTCAAGCCTAACCGGTGTTTCTATTCCTTCGATTTGAAGTCTCTGCTTTCCTGTCCTACTTTCTTCCGGAATTCTGACTATGAGTGAACCTTTAACCGAAGTTTGACAAGCTAGCCTGTATCCAGCTGATAGCTCGTCCGAAGTTAATTTTTCTTTTTCCACCCATGTTGTGGGTCCGACGTTTTCTCTTTTCTCAACTATGACCCTGCACTTTCTACAGCTGCCTTTACCACCACATGTGGAGGTTAAGTCTACTCCGGCAAGCTTCGCTGCTTCTAAGACGCTTGATCCGATCTTGACCTTTACACGCTTTCCTTCCGGTTGAAAAACGACTTCCTTTGTGAGTTTCAATAAGTTTCCTTCCGTTGTCTGCTATTACTAGGGTTCTTGCTAAACTTGTATATAGAAATAATCGTGAAGTCAATTCAGTGCAAAAACCAAAAAACGCGCGCGATATAAATTGGATTTGATTTAGAGAAATAATGACGTTCCTTCTAAAGTAGCTGGGAAGTTTCCCGACAGCGTACGGTAAAGCAGAAAGATTAATAAATTATTAAGGTTAACAAGTAGTTTAGTGATTATATGTGGATACCAAAGTGGCTGGGCGACGTATATTCAAAACTGTTCATCCGTTTTAGACGAGAACTCTTCACTTTCAAAGAGGCAAGAGAACTATTGTCTATGAATGAGAATAAGCTAGCAGTTGCGTTCAGCAAACTCCATTCCCAGAGAGCTCTGACGATCTTTGAGCGGGGAAGGCCTAGGGCCTACAGGCTCTTAGATCCGGAGAACTTCCTCTTGCTCATGTCCGAAAAGGTCAAAAACCTAGACAGGATCCCTCAGGAGAGATATTTGAGGCTGATATGCGATTGTTTTCAGCGGACTTCTGAGGCGTTGGCTGTCAAATCTTTTGCTGTTTATGGGTCAGTGGCTAGGGGAAACGCTAGAAATCATAGTGATGTAGATGTCTTGTTGGTCTCAGAGGATTTTAGCGGAAGCGTAGGCTCAAGGATAGAAAGGCTGTATAAGATAGAACTCGACCTTGAGGACGAACTGGGGTGGCTTAGAAAACACGATATCTTCACAGGCATCAATTTCTATCCCCTAAAAGAAGAAGAAGCTTTAAGACTACCCTACCTTTTCTTGGACTTGACGGAGGAGGCGGTAATTCTTCGGGATGAAAAGAGTTTTCTAGAGAATTTACTCTTGGATCTTAGGGCAGGGCTGTTGAGGCAAGGCGCCAAAAGGATCTTCATAGACAAGGAACGCTGGTACTGGGACTTGAAACCAGACTATAAATTTGGTGAAAAAGTTGCGATCGGTTAAAGTCGGGAAATCATATCTTCGCCAAGCGAGGGCAAGGCTGGAAGACGCAAAGGACGCTTCCGCAGACGCCAATTATCCTTATGCCGTTCGATTGAGTCAAGAGTGTGTTGAGTTATCCTTGAAAGCCGTCCTGAAACTTGTGGGAATAGACTACCCGAAAATACACGATGTGTCAGACATCCTTATCGAAGTTAAAGATAGGTTCCCAAACTGGTTCAAGGCAGAAATAGACTTTCTGCGCGATTCCTCAAAAATCCTTGTCAAGAAGAGGGAGCCTAGCCTTTATGGAAGCGAAGAGGCATTCCTTTCACCTGACGAAGTCATGAACAAAGACGATGCGGAAGACGCCGTCATGAGAGCCGAGAAGATCTGCAATCTCTGCGAAAACCTCTTGACCCAAATATAGAGAACAACCAAGGGCTCGCTATCAAATTGTTCTAGCTTACTCTTCCAACGAGTACGATGCAAGAATCGCGTACGAAAACTCCAAGCATTATGCCGTCCTTCACGTATTCTATGGCTTACAATAGATTACATTCTGATGTTCCTCAAGGAAAAAATCGCTTGTAAGAGGACGAGTTAAGGCATTTCTATCGACTCCTTCAACACTTGAGTGTTTATTTTCCCAGCCATATAGGTCCTGCCACTTCGAATATTACTTACAACCACTGCGGCTGGCGCAAATATGTCAGGGTCCACCTTTGTGAAGTCGAAGTCGACTTCTTTGTATATCTCGTAGCAAGTCTTTCCGTAGGTTTTCGATTTGGATGATGGTACTTTTTCGACTGTCTCCTTCAATTTTTCATCGTCCTCGAAATCCACAAAGAAGTGTGTGTATCCCCCATATGTTAAGGCGTCCTCGCATCGACCCATCGCTTTTCCCCAGTCTGGATGGAGGGGCATAATGGGGGCATAGCCTGCCCCATGTAAAGCTTTTGAGGGATCGAACCCTAGATGGTCAAGCTTGAACAGTGCTGTTTCGACGATCCTGCCGGAAATCTGGACGAAGCCAGCTATCGAAGTTATCGAGGTTAACAACAGATAAAGGTTTTTCGGGTCCACATCACAGGCCTTGCTTATCTCCAAAGCCACAACATCTGTCGGCTTTTTGGAGGTCTCGATCAACAGTACAGCTGAATCAAACTCGTCGCGATAGCCAATCTTCTCAAATACTCTTTTTGGCTTCTGGGCCAGTGCCCTCCCGGGGCCAGAGGCATCAGCTACGTAGTCTCCAACTTTTATCTTCCAGCCAGCAAGTTGACATGCAAACAGGGATATGGGAGGATAGCTTGTGGCCACAGCTATAGTCGGTAAGGTGATGTCGCCGTAGTTCGCGAAGATCAAGGAAGTTGCTTCTGCCTCGCCCATCGCAATCTCGGTGACCTTTAGACCTAGACGATAGCTTCCTTTGGCCTCTAAACCCGTGTCGATGAGTGTTGTGCCTGAAGGGAGAACATCTATTTCCGCTCCGAAAGCTTCAGGGTCTTTTAGTATGTCGTCCAGAATTTTGAGCGCCTCTTTATTTACGCTTAACATTTCGAATCACTTTTAATAGATTATAAATGAATAACTATAAAAAATCAAAAGGGTGCGTGAGATGGCTGAAATCAAGGTTACCTTAGTCACTGGGCGAACCGCCGAGCAGGGTGCCAGTTTGGAGATCGGTAAAACCTCAGATGAATACCGTGAAAGCGTTGCTGTGGTAGAGCTTAGTAAAAGGGATGCTGAAGAACTTGGGATGTCTGAGGGGGATCCGGTAGAAGTCAAAACAGATTATGGATCTGTGATTGTCAAGGGCAAGATATCTGAAAAACTTGACCCTGGATTATCTTTTATGCCCTATGGGCCATGGGCAAATCAGGTCATAGGTTCCGAGACCCATGGCACCGGTATGCCATATTACAAGGGCTTGCAGGCCTCTGTTTCATCGGCAAAGGGGGCCAGTGTATTGACGATCGAGGAATTGGCCAATCGATTGATGGGGAGCTGATATGTCTACATATGAAAATGTGGTCTGCCCGTTCTGCGGCTGCTTATGTGACGACATAGAGTTGACGGTAGAAGACGGAAAGATCGTTAAACCGAAAAGGACATGTAAGGTGGCCCTTAGCAAATTTCTAAGTCATACTGAGAATAGGATTGAAAGTCCGATGGTTCGCAAGGATAGGAAGCTGGTCCCTGTGAGCCTCGGTGAAGCGATAGATCAGTCAGCGGAGATATTGGTGAATTCAAGTTGGCCCCTGGTCTATGGGCTGGCTTCGACAGAGTGCGATGCAAATAGGAAGGCTATTGAGCTCGCTGAATTGGTTGGCGGTGTAGTCGATAATACGACATCTGTGTGTCATGGACCCACGGTCTTGGGAGTCCAGGACGTAGGTGAGCCGACGGCGACGCTTGGTGAGATTAAGAATCGTGCTGACCTCGTAGTGTTCTGGGGATGCAACCCGACTGCTGCTCACATCAGACATACTGCCAGATACTCCGTTTCTCCGAAGGGGTTGTTTACTCCAGAGGGCCGGAAGCACAGGACAATAGTAACTGTGGATGTGAGGGAGACTGGTATGGCGACGATTTCGGATCTTTTCATAAAGATTGAGCCCAGCATGGACTTTGAACTGCTTTCAGCTCTCAGAGCGATAATCAAGGGGCATGAGATGGGAAATGAGGATGTGGCGGGAGTCAAGATGGAGGAGATTAGGCGTGTGGCTGAGAAGATGAAAACGTGTAAATTCGGAGTCATATTCTTCGGGCTTGGGCTGACGATGAGCAAGAGTAAGTACATGAATATGGATGCGCTAGTGTGCTTGGTTAGAGAGTTGAATGCCTATACGAAGTTTGTGGCTCTGCCCATGCGGGGGCACTACAATGTTACTGGTTCATGCATGGTCTCATCATGGCTGACGGGCTATCCGTATGCAGTGGATTTCAGTAGGGGTTATCCGAGGTATAATCCAGGAGAGTTCACTGCTGTTGATGTGCTGGCCAAGGGAGGGGTGGATGCTGCCCTCATAGTAGCGTCTGATCCCGCAGCGAGCTTCCCTGTTGAGGCGGCACGAAATCTGGCCAAGATTCCCACAATAGTTATGGACCCAAAGATTACTATGACCACATTGATTGGGAACATCGTGATACCTGTTGCCGTAGCTGGGATCGAGTATGAGGGCACCGCTTACCGAATGGATGGGGTTCCGATTCGACTTAGAAAGGTTATAGATCCGCATGAAGGGATCCTGCCAGACTCCGAGGTACTGCAGATGATCATTGACCGTATTAGGAAGTGAGGGAGGAGGGAAGATGGCTGGAATAGTCATAAAAAATGGGTTTGTTTTTGATCCCTTGAACGGCATAGCTGGAGAACAGATGGACATCTATGTAGATGGTGGGAAAATCGTTGAAGAGGTTAAAGAAAGGAAGGCGAAGGTCATCAACGCTTCAGGCATGACCGTTATGCCGGGAGGCGTTGACATTCACAGCCACATGGCTGGATCAAAGGTCAACACTGGCAGGTCGTTGAGACCGGAGGATCACAGGAAAGACGCCGTTCCGAAGACTAAGTACACGCGCTCGGGTGTAGGCTACTCGGTTCCTACGACCTACGTTACTGGTTACCGGTATGCGAAGATGGGTTACACTACGGTGATAGAGCCTGCTGTTCCACCCTTGAAGGCGAGGCATACGCATGAGGAATTGAATGACACACCGATCGTTGATAGCGGTTTTCTAACGCTAATGGATAATAATTATCTTGTCATGAAGTACGTTCGAGATGACGAGTTTGAGAAGTTGAAGGCATTCGTAGCGTGGTTGTTGAGGGCGACGAGGGGCTACACCATCAAGATAGTTAATCCTGGTGGAGTTGAAAATTGGAAGTGGGGTGGGAACGTCGATAGCATTGATGACGAGGTCAAGAACTTTAACATTACGCCCAGGGAGATAATCAGAGGTCTAGTTAGGGCGCGCGAAGAGCTGGGGCTACCTCATGTGGTGCAGTTGCATGCCAGTAGGCTGGGTGTTCCGGGAAATTATGAAACCACCTTGAAAACTATGCAGTGTTGTGAAGACATCAAGGCTAGTGATGATAGAGAGGGGGTTATGCATGTGGTTCATGTCCAGTTCAATTCGTTCGCTGGAGAATCCTTTGCCGATTTCCGCTCAGGAGCCTCTGAAGTTGCTGAGTACGTAAACAAGCATAAGCATGTGGCTCTAGACCTTGGACAAGTGATCTTCACGGATACAACCACGATGACTGGGGATGGTCCGTGGCAGTACAGGCTGCATAAATTGACTGGAAACAAATGGGTCAACGGAGATGTTGAACTCGAAGCTGGTTCTGGTGTCGTTCCATACACTTTCAAAAGTAGTAGTCCAGTGAATGCGGTTCAGTGGGCAATTGGGCTTGAAGTTGCGCTTCTGGTTGAGGATCCTTGGAGAGTTTATTTGACCACAGATCACCCAAATGGGGGCCCATTCATCTATTATCCGAAGGTTATGGCGTGGCTCATGAGTGAAAAAGCCAGGTCCGATATGCTGGAGGAGGCTCACAAGTTTGGTAGTTCACGAACTGCTTTGCCCTCCATCGATAGAGAATACGACTTCAATGAGATAGCCATAGTAACTCGGGCAGGGACGGCAAAGGCATTAGGACTTAAGAATAAGGGGCGTCTTGGCGTCGGCGCTGATGCTGATGTAGCCATCTACGATATCGATCCCAAGAAGTTTGAGCCATCGAATTACGAAGAGGTCGAGAAGGCCTTCTCGGCTGCGCGTTACACCATAAAGGACGGTGAGATCGTGGTTAAGGAGGGCGAGGTGGTGGCTTCTCCGATTGGAAGAAGGTTCTGGGTCAATGTTAAGGTTCCAGATGATATCGAGAAGGCTGTTTTGGGAGACCTTAGGGAAGTCTTTGAGAAGTATTACACAGTAAGCTTGGAGAATTATCCTGTTCAGGATGAGTATCTGCCAAAGCCAGAGGAGATAAGAATAGACGCTACCGAGAAGTGGTGAAAGATGAGTTTTAAGATAGATGGGGTCGAGATTGTAGACACCTTTGCTGAAGCATTTGGGATGCGCGGTGCTCGTGTGCTCATCACAGCAAGAAACAGAGAGTGGGCTTTGACTGCGGCCAGAACTTTAACTGGGTTCGCAACATCGATCATCATGTGTGGCTGCGAGGCAGGTATAGAGCGTGAGGTGCCTCCTGATGAGACGCCTGATGGGAGACCCGGCGTCGATGTCTTGGTTTTTTCGATGTCTAAGAAAGATTTGGCCGAGCAGTTGCTTAAGAGGGTAGGACAGTGCGTCCTAACCTGCCCAACAACTGCAATATACAATGACTTCCCTTTAGAAGATGCCGATGATGTCATTAGCGTTGGGGGCAAGCTCAGATACTTTGGAGACGGCTATCAAATAAGTAAAAGGTTTGGGGGTAAGAATGCTAGGAGGCTGTGGAGGATTCCAGTGATGGATGGGGAATTCTTCATAGAAGACGAGTTTAGTTCTAAGAAAGCGATAGCTGGAGGAAACTTCATGATTCTTGCTGAAACTCCTGATGCTGCGCTGGAGGCTGCTGAAAAAGCGGCTGATTCGATAAAATGCATACGAGGAGTTATAGCGCCGTTTCCTGGAGGGGTCTGCAGAAGCGGAAGCAAAGTAGGATCGAAATACAAGTTCTTGAAAGCCTCGACCAACATTCGGCTTTGTCCGAGCATAAGAGCTATGGTGTCGGATTCTGAGGTTCCTGAGGGAGTTAGCACCATTTATGAATTGATCATTAACGGCTTGGATCTGGAATCGGTCAAAAGAGCTATGGCTGAGGGGATCAGGTCTGCCATTAAGGTCCATGGGGTCAAGAGGATAACGGCTGGAAACTATGGGGGAAAGCTTGGGAAATACAATATCTACCTGAAGGATTGCCTGGGGGTCAAATGAATCGTGATATCCGAGGTTACGTTGACTCCGAAACCTCTTCCAAAGGTGCCTGTTGAAGCCGAGAACATATCGCCAGATGTTTTTGCAGGAAAAACCGTAAAGGACATCAAAGGGCTCGATGTCTGGGCTGGAAATAAGAAACTCAGGCTGGAGGAGCTATTCCAAGTCAGCGCAGGGACGGACAGGATCTCAGATGAACCGCACATAATAATCGATGGAGACGTTGCAGGCGTAAAGCAAATAGGTTCTGGCATGACGCGTGGAAAGATAACGATTAATGGAAGCGCAGGGATGCACCTTGCATCCATGATGGGTGGAGGAGAAGTTGTAGTCAAAGGAAGTGTTTCGGATTGGGCTGGGGCGGAGATGGAGGATGGCTTAATACGTGTCATGGGTGACGCTGGGAACTTTTTAGGGGCAGCGTATAGAGGGAGCAACCTTGGGATGAAGGGTGGTGTGATCATCGTCCACGGGAATGTTAGTGATCATGCTGGAAAGCTCATGCGCCGTGGAGTTATAACCGTGCTCGGAGATGTGGGAGATTTTGCGGGAGCTGTGATGAAGGCCGGTACCATGGTGGTCTTTGGAAGGGCTGGACTTAGGCTCGGGGCTATGATGAGTAGGGGGACTGTAGTGGTTTACGGCGGGGTTGAAGAGATGCTTCCAACCTTTAAGTATGATGCACCTTACTCGCCGACCTTCTTGAGGTTCTACCTCAAAAACCTGTACGTTGAATACGGGATTGGTGTTGCAAAGAATTACATAGATTCTATGTACGATAGATATCATGGTGATCTTGCCTCTGACATCGCAAAGGGCGAGATTCTCATTTTTAGAGAGAAATAAATAAGCGACCAAGCCTCTGGACTTTTCCAGTTGTTAAGGTACAGTGAGTTGTGGAAGATGAGAATCGGTATCTTAACCTCAAATCCCATGGATTGGCATATCCAATCGCTGATTAGGGAGCTAGAAAGAGCTCGTGTGGAGCATGCTTGCTTCCCAATTACAAGTTTTACGACTAGGATATCAGGTTCTCCACGGGTTGTTTGCGGAGGCTACGACCTAGAGGAATTCCAAGCGGTATTAGTTAGGGGGATGCCGGGTGGGTCTTTGGAGCAGATAATCTTTAGAATGGACACCTTACACAGGCTAGAAAATTTAGGGGTTAAAGTGATTAACTCAGCTTCGGCTATCGAGAAATCCGTTGATAAATATTATACTTCCACGCTGCTTGAAGACGCAAGTGTGCTGACCCCAAGAACAATGACAGTTGAAGGTTTCAGAGATGCCATGAAAGCTTTTGAAGAGTTGGGAGGGGACATCGTGGTTAAACCACTTTTCGGGTCCTTTGGCGTCGGCATGGTGAGGGTTGATAGCCGGGATGTTGCCCATAGGGTCTTCAAGGCCTTGCAGGTGACCCGCAACGTTTTCTATGTTCAAGAGTTTATGCCGCATGGAAATCAAGACGTTAGAGCATTCGTCATAGGTGATAAAGTAATCGCGTCTATGCTTAGAATCGGAGAGACATGGAAAACTAATATCGCTAGAGGGGCCAAGGCGAAACCCCACAGATTAAGCCATGAATTAGAGACGTTATGCGTAAAAGCATCTAAGGCGGTCGGCTGTGATTATGCTGGGGTGGACCTTTTGCAGTCTGAGAAAGATGCAGGGTTCTATGTGACTGAGGTAAATAGCACACCTGGGTGGGAAGGGTTACAGACGGTAACCAAAACTAACATAGCAGACTCACTAATAAAACATATAATTGAGATATGTTCCAGGTAGGCGCTGAATTTTTCTCTTAGTCTTTTCCAGTTTTTCTACCTCCCAACATCTGTAGAGAAGATGTGCCAAAGTGAAGTCCATCGAAGCCGAAGACCGCGAAAGCCATTGTCCGTTGTAAGCCTCGTTTAGATCTCTACAAATTTTCCACGAATCCTCCTTTCTGCCTGTGATTTATTACCGTGAGAGCATCCAGATGCTATTCTTTGTTTTTTCCGAATATCTTAGTGAATTGAAATAGAATACTAAGGAAAAAAGAAAAAAATATAATAAGGACTGCGCCCTCTTTGAACTAGGTGATAAAAATGGAGCGTGCTTTGGAGGCATACGTTTCGCGAGAGATTCCAAATATACTTAAAGGATACTCCCTCGTGGCCGTAAACGAGACCCTGCCAGGCCGCATTACAGCTGATTTTCACTTCAAGGACCAAGAGGGTACTGACGTGTTCGTGGAGGTCTTCGGCAGAAAAATAGGGCGCACCAAACTCAGCCAGATACTCAACATCTATGCAGCAATCTCCAACATCGAACCTCCGCTAGGGAAGTTCGAGCTAATAGTAATAGGCCCAGACGTAACAGCCTCTGTAAAAAAGGAATTAGAAGGGCTTCCGGTGAAGATGCTCACCTACGAAGAGATCGACATAACGCGCCAGAAGCTTCGCGAAATATATGAGCAGGCTCGACGGCAGGAGACGCAACAACTCTCACCTCAAGAGGCCGGACTGATCGCAAAGTGGGAATCTGAAAAGAAGGCAATTATCCGCGCTTCCGATGTGCAAGAAGACTTGGGCTGCAACCTCAATCACGCTTACTTTCTCCTTCATAATCTTGAACGCAAACACTGGTTAGAGCGAGTATCTCGCGGCGTTTATCAATTCATACCTCTGAGCTACGGATATCCTGAAAGGATTCCTCCCTCAAATTCTTTCGTTATAGGAGCCGCGCTCATAAAGCCATACTATTTCAGCTACTACACATCTAACAGCCATTACGGATTCACAACCCAAATGCCCTTCACACTATTCATTGCGACCACAAAGAAGAAGCCAGACGTTGAATGGCCGAGCGGCACCTTCAAATTCGTTACCTTGTCCAAACATAAGTTCTTTGGATACAGGCGAGAGAAAGTCTTCGATACTGAAGTCAACATGGCCGAGCCTGAGAAATCCTTGGTGGACTCGTTTGACAAGCCGAGATATGCCGGTGGAATAGAACAGCTAGCAAGAATAACCTGGCGGGGCCTTCCGAAGGTCAACAAAGAAAAGCTTGTCGAATACGCGGTGAAAATGAATTCTCATGCCCTAATCCAGAGAATGGGCTTCATCATCGACTATCTGACAAGAGAAGAACTCGTAGAACCTCTATCCCCCCATCTCAAGAACAAGATGTTTAATCATGTGGGAAAAACATCCATATATCTAGACTCCAGAAGGAAAAAGACTGGTCAATTCTCTAAAGAATGGAGGATCATAAACAACATCCCGAGGGAGCATCTGCTCAGTGAAATCGAGATAAGGTGAGTGAAGTGTTAGAAAGAAGACATGCGGCCTTCTACGCCCGATCGAGCGGAGTAAGTGAGAGGGTGGCAGAACGAGATATCGTTCTAACCTACGTGCTTCGCATCCTGTCTGACAGTATCCTGCCAAGGCTAGCCTTCAAGGGCGGGACCTGCCTAAAGAAAATGTATTTCGGAAAGACCGGAAGGTTCTCTATGGACCTTGATTTCACGACCGCTAGCATAAAGCTCGAAGAACTTAAAAATGAGCTTAAACAGTTACTCCACAAAAAAGCCAGTTATGGCCTAGATTTCAAAATTATCGATGAGAATTTGAGTCCAGAATCCTATCTAGCAGTTGTGGAATATGCACATAACTGGAATCCTAGTTCTGATTTTGAATTCCAAGTCAGCTACCGAGAACTGCCAGTCTTGCCTGCGGTGGAACTGCCGCTCTCTACCGAGATGTACTTTAGATTCTGCGAGTTTCAGAGTTTTTCGGTCAAGTGTATGCAGAAGGAGGAACTGCTGGCGGAGAAGATTAGAGCAGCATTTCAGAGAATCCGTAGCATGGACCTCTACGACTTATACTTATTTTCCAAACGGCCTTACGACAAGGACACTGTCAAGACGTTGGCAGTCATCAAGTGTTGGAACGCCAGAGATCCTTTCAACTCTGAGACATTGTTGAGTAGAGTGGCAAACGCCGACTACGATTGGGACGATCTTCAAAGGCTTGTCCGAAAAGGGAGTCTTCCATCACAAGAAGATGTAATCAAGACTGTACTCAAGGATTACGCGTTCTTAAAAGAGTTGGACGAACCCCTTCCCACAATCGTGGAAGACTCCAAAGCGCACAGGGAGAGCGAACTTGTAGCTAGACTTGTTTCGAATCTGAAAGTTGCCGCACACGCCCCCGCAAATAAAAAACAGAATAAAAAGGAGGATTCAAGTAAAAATCCCAAGTAAGGGGAATTGAAAGGTTACCTTGGCAATCTTTTCGTTATGGCCAACTTGCACGCATACGTACTCTTTCAACTTCCCTTCGCCTCCTCCTACATGAAGTCTATTATTCAATTA
>CAZKBR010000015.1:0-25204 GCA_964551465.1 uncultured Candidatus Bathyarchaeia archaeon | reverse complement strand
ACCCCTGGAATAGCTGAGATGGTATCACACAGCTGCATCCCTGTAGCTCTCTCCTTCATCTCAAGATAGTTACCGCAAACCATAGGACACACCGTGTTCAGAATCTGTAGGGATAAAAGTGTTACGAAAAGAGCGGGAATAGTCATTAACCAATCAGAGGATAGAGCGAAGATTAAGCACCCAAAGGCTACTAAGGGCGTCCCCAACAAGAACAAACTTCTTATTCCATATTTATCAGCCAGCCAGCCGGTGGGCATAGAGATGGCTGTACTAGCAATTCCACCTATGCTGTTTACAAGACCCAGTTGGAGGGGATCAGCTCCCAAACCAACAATGTATATGGGCTGATACTGCCGTGTCAAAGAGACAAAGAAATTCTGAAGTGACACTCTAAACATATTCACTCTAAATGGTTTCTTCTGCCGCTTTACGAAGCTTACCGCCTTCTCAACTACTCTGACATTCATCGCACTAGATTCCTCTTCTAATCTAATAACAGCTAACTTCTTTACCTTAGCTATGGCTTCTTTATATCATTTGAACTCCTGTTTCATTGAAAGGAAAGTGTTCTGAGCCATTGCTGATTTCTTGCGTATACATGAACTTAGATAACAGCACAGCTTACAAAGATAATGCGGTGATGGAGAAATGAAACGGGCGATAGTTGTTTATGACACAAAATTTGGTAACACCGAAAAGATAGCCAGAGCATTGGCACGCGTTATGAAAAAACAAGGGGCTAAGGTTGATTGTGTCAAAGCTGATGAAGTTGATGTCGATAAGCTGGTCGAATATGATTTTCTGGCAATCGGCGGACCAACGCACAGGCGCAACGCATCTGCACCCATGAAAGCCTTTCTTGAAAAATTGAAAAGTGTGAATTCAAGGGGAAAGAAAGCCTTTGCCTTTGACACCAGAAGAAGGCATTGGCTTGCTGGAAGCGCAGCGAAAGAAATTGAGAAAACGTTGAAAGGACTTGAAATGAGCATTGTCAAGCCATATTCGTCCGCCATAATCTTCGACGAAGAGAAAGGGAGGAAGCAAGAGTCAGAGAGCAAGGAGGAATGGAAGGAGAGACGGCACAGAAGCGCGAGACTTCAAGAAGGCATGGAAGAAATGTTTGAACAAATCGGAGTTGAAATCGCAGAATTAATTTAATTGAAGTGGCGGGCCCGCGGAGAATTGAAACTACAACTGCTTGATTCTGCTCATGACAAAGCCCCAATTCCTTTTTCCAATGCCTGCTGATTCTGTAATGATTTTGGCATATTGCCAGAATATCAAATCTCTAACCGTTTTGATTGCTGGCGGCGGCATCTTCTCTCTTAAGTTGGAGACGGTTTTCTAAATATTCGTTTCTTCTTTACTTCTTCCAGAAGAAGCTTGAGATGAGAAAACAGACAGTTAATCACGTGATTAGAATTTTAGTGAAGAATTAGTGAAAAATAAGTTGAGTTTGTTACTGCCATAGTAACATTCTTTATAGATAGAAAAAGATTTAAATTGTTACGACTATAGTAACATTATGCCCCTAAAATTCACCACAGAACCGCTGAGCCATCTAGAACAGAAAATCTACCTACTTTTGGAAAGCGAAGGAAAGAATGTTTTCACACCTGAAGAACTAAAAAAATTCAAACTTCCAATAAAGCCTGGCCACTTGCGAGTGCTTCTACATCGTTTGGAAAAGAAAGGATGGATAACCTCTGTTCGGAAAGGAGTTTATCTACGCTTACCAGCAGTCGCCGCTGTAGAAGGCAAAGTTTACCTTGAAGATCCATTTGCCGTTGCTTTGAAGATATTTGGCGGCTACCTCGCATTTCAGAGCGCCCTAAAAGTTCATAGACTAAGCGAATACCAACCCTTCACGATTTTTGTAGCTACGAAGAACAGATCAGAAATTCTCAAACTTTTGAAACAGTATGAAGTCAAGGCAATCAAGCTCGGGAAGAGATACGTTGGGTATGAGAAAAAAGATAATTACGTTATTTCTTCGGTAGCTAAGACTTTCTTCGATTGCTTCTACCATCCCCAGTATGCAGGCGGATACTCTGAGATTCTGAAATCGCTGCATGCTTGCAAAGAAATGGATTGGAATGAATTACTTTCGTATTTCAAAAAGTTCGCTTCAAACAGCTTATGCCAAAAAGTTGGCTATCTTTTAACTTTGCTCAAAGAAACAGACTATAAAGTTCCAGAGAAAGTGATTGAATACATGAAGAAGCAAGTACGTGTTAAGACGCGTCTTGATTCAAAAATATCTGGGGGAAAACTGAACAGGGAATGGCTTGTAATCGACAACCTAGGCGAAAAAGAGCTATTATCGTGGTGGTTGCATGGTTGAATTAAGGGAAGCAAGAAAGACTGCAGCAAGGATTGGCTTAGGACTACAATATATTTTGAAGGAGACGAGAGTCTTTGGCATTTGGTCGAAGCTTAGCCCAATAATATTATCAGGTGAGATATCTTCGCATGTTACTATTGTTTGTAAGGGTGGAACCGTCCTGAACAAAGTTTTCTTGAAAGGCACTCAAAGGTTTTCTGAAGACTTGGATTTTGATGCGTTCTTTTCAAAGGAACTTAGCAAGAAGGAGAAGATTGATTTTCTTGACAAGAACATACTGTCAAATCTCAGAAGCAGCTATCAAATCGAAAAGCCAAGATTGATGAGAGATGTTGTTAGGTTTACGTGCAGCTTCACAAACGAAACCGGAGCAAAGGACTCTGTTTTTGTTGAGTTCAATTTGGAACCAAAGGGGTCTAGCGATTTCGTCCAACAAGAAGCAACAAGTGAGTTGATTAAGGCTAAAGCTATAGGAATTCCTACTTACTCTTTTCATGTTCTTGTGGCCAAGAAACTGAAGACATTCTATGAAAGGGGAAGCGGAAAAGACCTCTACGACATTTATTATAGCTTAAAAATCACCAAGGACATTCGTAAAATTGTCAAAGCCTTGAAGGAAGTCCTGAAGGCAGAGAAGATAGAATATGAGGATTTTACAGGGGAGTTTCTCCGCAAGCTCAGAGATAGAGAGGCCGTTAGGAGAGTGCACGCTTCAACCAATCCCTATGTTCCAAGGAAACTAAGAGTAGGCTATGTTAAGATTGCAGAAGAAATAGAAGAAGAACTCAAAGATGAATTGTAACTTTTTTGATTTTACTTTTACATTCGAGTTCTCCGACCGCAAATCTTAGCCAGTATATCAATCAATAAAGAAAGCTAAAATCACGTTTCTTTGCAACTCAACGAAATCTTACCGGCAGCTCAGAGGAGCAGGAGAACAGGGAGCTTCAGCTACCAAGCAAGACGCTCAGAGACATCATCCACCAAGACGCTTTGAAAACTTAGTGGTCAGAAAACAGTACAAATTCGCTCCAAGGGTGGCGGGCCCGCGGGGATTCGAACCCCGGACCCCCGGCTTAGAAGGCCGATGCCCTATCCGTGCTAGGCCACGGGCCCGTTGAGTACGTCGTTAGAGAACTATAACATCACTAACCTCTTAGGTAGCTTAATGATTTTTTCTGGAAAAAGCATCCTTATTAGTTCACCAGCTGAGTCGATGAGTCTTTCACTCTTCTCTATGAGCACTGCGTCGCTGCTTGAAACGATTTCTCCATAGTTCAAAGCCTCCTTATCTGCTTGCCTAACCGCTCTTGCATCTCCATTTAACCTGCTTTCCTTCAACATCCTTCTCGTCAGTGAAGCCATCTCACCGCTTTGACTGACCTGTGCGTCGTAGAAGAAGACCACTTCCTTAGGATTAAATCCTTTCAAGAAATCAATGAGTATTCCTAAGGCTTTCTCTGTGGTCCCTGTGGGCTTGTGTTTGCCATGAACACCTGTGATGTCCCTAAAGAATTCATCGTCGCATTGAATCAGCTTCTCGCTTTTCAGCATAGCCTCGATAGTTAGGACGACATTGTATCCGTCAATAGCCACTTTCTTGCCCAAAATAGCCTTAGCGGGCATCTTTTTCCTAGCGTGTTCACTCGCGGTTTCCGAATCGTAAACGGCTCTGTACAAGACAAGCCGATCTTCCTTGTCAAGCAGGTATTTGTCTCCTACAAACACCACGCACCCTTCTCTGTTGTATCCGCGGCCAAGGAGAAACCTCAAGTCTGTTACTGCCTCTTTAAGCTTATTCCTCAACATGTTCCTTTCTTCCTCAGCGGTTACTCAACGAAAATTGCTGGTCTATGGGGCTCAGCCAGCCTCGCACGGTCTTTAGGATCGTAGCGCTTCGGATCCTCCTCCTCATATACTTCAACATCAGCCTTAAACTCACGTTCATAAAAGCCGATTGCACCGCGCATGACCTCGTACTCGTCGATTATGCCTGCTGTTAGCTGTCTTTCAAGAACTTCCTTGTGTAAATAGGTGATCTGTTTGAGCAGTTTCTGACTGTAACTGGATAGCCTCTCAGCATTAATCTTCAGTTCCCTATCAGCCATAAGCGTCTTTATTAGTCGGCCAACCTCGATCGTTCCATCCTTACAAAGTTCTAACGCCTTCTGGTAGACCCTCCACTTCCAGCCCGAGGCAGTATAGCAGACAACCTTGCTGGGTTTTATGCCAGTCGCTTTAAGAATGTTGATGGTGTCCTCTAGCACATTCTTTACAAGACTTTCCGCTTCCTCTGACTTCACATCAATTTTATCCTCATCGTAGGATGGCCACGCAGCGTTCGAAACGAATCCCTTTTCACCGAGCTCGCTCCAGATCTGCTCGCAGATGTGCGGGGCGAAGGGGCCCATTAGCCTCACCCAAGTCCTCAGTGCCTCTCTTAACATCGCGGCGTTCGGCTCGCACGTCCTTCGCATATACCACTTGAAGTCGTTCCATGTTTCAAACAAGGCGTTTTCAAGCGCGGTTCTAGTTCTCAGATTCTCAAGGCCTTCTGAGACAGCTCTTATTCTTCTCTGCAACACGCTGAGGAGCCAGCTTTCTAGACTTCCAGTTTCCTTTCCTTTAGCTCCATAGACTCTTTTTGAGAAGTCATAAAATGACGCAAGCTTGGCATTGATGTCTCTGATGTTTTCTGACCTCCAATCTGGGTCTTCCATCTCCTCAGCAGACAGGACTAGGGCGCACCTTGTTGGATCAGCTCCATAGCTTTCAACGGCGTTTTTCAATGTGACAAAGTTTCCTTTCGATTTTGACATCTTCTCTCCTTCGATCGTCAGCATGCCGTTGGCTCCAATAGCCTTTGGCCAGTGCTGTGGCGGGAAAACTGCCACATGATGGAATATGAAGAATGTTAAATGATTTGGCACCAACTCCTTGGCAGAATTCCTCAAGTCCACAGGATACCAATATAAAAATTCCCGACGCATAGCCAACAGAACTTCCAAGTCGATTCCAGATTTGCCAGATATTTTCTCGGGATCCCCTTCACCATAATAGATATAATCGAAGACATTCTCCGTAAGCTTCTCCGGTTCTATCTCGAATTCATTGATGTACCTGCTGACAGTGTAGTACGCCATGTAAATCGTTGAGTCGCTCAGCGTCTCAACCATCCATCCTGAAGTCCACGGCATTGGTGTTCCCAGTCCAGTCCTCCTCGCACAAGCCTTCTCCCTCAGCCAACCAATTATATCTTCAAACCACTTGCGCACGTTCTCCGGATAGAGTTTCATTCCAGAAAGGCAATCGCGTGCTTTCTCCTTCCACTTCTCATCCGAGTACCTCAGAAACCATTGATCGGCTAAAACTTTGACGATGCAGGAGGTGGTGCACCTGCATACTACTGGTTCTGGCAAGTCGTACATAACGTCTGCTATGCCTGTCTTCTTAAAGTCCTGAATCAGCTGTTCCTTAACCTTTGAAACTTCTCTTCCAGCGTATTTTCCACAGATCTCCTTTAGCACTCCTGTATGGAACTCCTTTTTGTATATGATTTCTGTGGCCTCCTCAGCCTTCGGATCGTTTTGATCCACGATCCTCATTTCATCAACAACTTCTAGAGCTGGAAACTCCCCAAAACCATCCAACCGAATCATGGAGATCGGCTCAATTTCTTCGATGATTGCTGGGTCTATTCCAAACTTCCTCAGCTCTTCAGGTTTTGCTTTCAAGTCCCTGAGGGCAAGCCAGTCATAGGGAGCATGGGCAGGAACGCTATACACAACTCCCGTGGCACTTTCTGGTTTGACAAACCATCCTGGCAAGATCGGTATGTTTCTACCGCTGACTGGGTCCTTACAGAACTTACCAACAACCTCTCGACCCTCGAATCTTCTAACAATCTTCACCCTTCTCAGCTGTTCCCGAAGCTTTTTTGTAGAATCTTCACTGACTATCCATTTTTCCCCGTCTACGTCGGCTTCGACATACGTTGATTCCGGGTTCAACCACAGATTTGTAACGCCATAAACTGTTTCAGGTCTAAATGTGGCTCCCGGAAAAAATAAGTCCCCAAATCTAAATTTGATTAGAATATACTCCTCTGGAGCAACATCCTCTCCGACTAGGCGATCTGCTTCGCCAGTGGGGCTTTCACATTTTGGACACCACACAACAGGATGTGTCCCTTTTGTGACGTAACCCAGCTTTCTCAGTTTTTCGTACTGCCATCTGATAAAGCGGCTGAAAGCCTGGTCATGAGATGTCGTGTGAAACTCTCTACGCCAATCAACCGAAAAACCAATCCTCTTTACAGCATCCCTGCTCTCTCTCGTGTAATAACGTGCCATGTAAACGGGGTCAACAAACTTTCTAATCTCCTCTTCCGGAACATTGTCAATCTCCTTTAAAGCATGGATTAACTCTTTATCATTCAGCCTAAGTCTCTCAGAGGCACCGGCTATAGTTTCGCCAGTCCAGTGCCAGGCCCAGGGGAAGAGCACATTGAACCCTTTCATCCGCTTGAATCGCGCATAGACATCTACCCTTGAGGCGGTGAACGCGTGGCCGACATGCAATGGTCCATTCATGTATGGAAAGGGAAACGTTACGAAGAGCTTCTCTCTTTCAGGGTCTGGATCAGCCTCGAACAGCCTCGCCTTCGCCCAGGCTTTCTGCCACCGCTCTTCAACGGCCTTCCAGTCAAATCTTCCCAGAGACTTCAACCTTCAAGCCTTCTCTTCAAGGCCTCGTGAACTTTTTTCAGTGCATCTGCCGTTTTTTCAACGTCTTCTCCGCCACCTTGCCCAAAAGAGGCGTCACCGCCTCCGCCTCCTCCCAGCGCTCCAGCCACTTCAGCCGCGATTTTACCAGCATCGACGCCTTTTCTTATGGCTTCTTTGCCCGCCATTGCAACAACTCTGGCTGTCTTGTTTATCCCACATAACACCGCTATTGTTTCTGGTTTCCTGTCAATTAATTTGTTTCCGACCATTATCAAAAATTCAGAGTCAACATCTCTAGCGACATAGGTTATCAATCTCACGCCACGGATCGTGTGCGATTTTTTCAACAATTTTTCTACTTCATGATCTGCGATCGTCTTGCTTAATCTGTCGATTTCACGTCTCCCTTCTCTGAACTCATCGAACATTATCTTTGTTTCTTCCACAACTCTCTCCATCGGAATGTTGAGTGTTTGAGCGATCTCCCTAACCTTTGCGGTCTCATCTTGAATGAACCTCAGGGCAGGTGCGCCAGCGGAGAAAACAATCCTTTCAACACCATCTTGAACCCTTTCTGTATCGACTATTTTTATGACACCGACCTCACCAGTAGACTTCGGGTAGAGTCCTCCGCATGCTTCAACATCCCAATCACCGACAGATACTACACGTATCTCTCGTCCAGGGACAACCCCGCCTTGGTACAGTAAGTATCCATATCTTTTTTCAGCTTCTTCCCTCGGCATCCAGACAGCCTTGATGGGAACGTTTTCCATCACGACATTGTTGGCTAGCTCCTCGATCCTATCTATCTGCTCTGGTGTAAGCCTTGCCCAGTGTGAAATGTCCAGCCTGCTCCTAGTTACGCCTTTTTGAGCTCCAGCCTGCCAAGCATGCTTGCCAAGAACCCTTCTTGCAGCACCAGTTATCATGTGTGTTGCAACATGATGGCGCATAAGGCTCATACGTCGACCCCAGTCTATTTTTCCAGACACAGTCTCACCTAGGCTTGGAGGTTTACCCTTCACAACATGCACCACGACATTTCCGACCATCTGAACGTCTACGACCTCAGCCTCGCCACTCCCCGATTTTAAGAATCCATTGTCAGCGGGCTGACCCCCACCTTCAGGATAGAAAGATGTTTTATCCAAGACAACATACTTCTCTTCAATGACCTTCAGAACCCTTGCCTCAAACTTCTTCAAATAGGGATCCTCGTAGTATAGGAGCCCGGTTTCTGGGAAGTCAGAAACATCATCTTTCAATTTCTTTACAAGAGTTGGCTCTTCCTTCGTGGGGGCTGAAACATGGCGTTCGGCTACCATGGTATAAAAGTTTGGAGGGATGGAGACGCTTATGTCAGAGGGCTTGACCTCGTCCCTGAGCATCTCCGGTGGAATGCCATGCGAGTCGTAGAGTTCGATGAGCGTCTCTTCAGGGATGGTCGATAAGCCCTTTCCCTTGATATCAGCCATCAATCGCTCAGAAAAACGAATTCCCTTCTCTATTGTTTTTCTGTACTTCTCTTCCTCGACAGATAGAGCCTCCAAGATCTCCTTCCTCATCTCCCCCAGGTGAGGATAGTCCGATGACCAGTGTCTTATTTGTGTCTCGACAACGTCAGGAAACTTATCTTCTATTCCTAGGCTTCTCAATAGACGGAAGGCTCTTCGGATCAGAAGTCTTGTCAAGTAGCCTACTTTGACGTTGGATGGAACCACTCCTTCCGCCAACATAAAAGTTAACGCCTTGGTGTGATCTGCTATCGTATATACGTTCTCCATTGGCGTCATCATTCGATCCAGTTCGGTTGGATCAATGCTTAACCTCTCGGCGACTGTCTTTCTCAATGCCTTCCTGTAGGCTTCCTCTTCAACCTTTATGACACCCGAGAGTTTTGTGTTTTCGGCCAAGACTTCCTCTTCTATCTTGGTTAAACCAGCCATGCGCATTATCTCTTCAAGAATGTTTCCATACGTGGCGTGAAAGCCGCTTAAGGCTCCTTGAGAGAGCCAGGTGTATCTTTCCATACCGTAGCCTGTATCAACAACCTTGAGCGGCATGTCAACAAGCTTTCCATCAAGAACCTTATACTGCATGAAGACCAGTGTGCTTACTTCCAGCCCGTCTACGCTTCCCTCAAGGTCTGGTCCAGCGTTCCCGCCTCCAGACCACATTCCCTCCTTGTATACTATCGAGTCGGATTTTACACCTAACTCATCAGTCATAAAGTTGTGATGAAGCTTAACGGTCTCATCCTTCCAGTAGACTTGTTTTTCTGGATAGTTGAACGAGTGGTGTCCACCCATTTCAAATATGGTTAGATGTCGGCCCGCTGTGGGGCCAACCTTGTCTATATCTGTAAACCTCAAACACGGTTGGCTTATGACCAGTGGATTTGCCGGAGGAGGGATGATCCCGTCTGTGACAAATGGCTGGAAATCTGCTATGCTGGCTATTGTGACATATAGGTCATCTCTCCATCGCGCTATGACTGGGTAGGGCCTTATCCTCAAGTGTCCATTCTTTTCAAAGAAGGAGAGAAAAGACTCCCTCATCTCACTTAACGTGTATTGTCTCCGAGTCGGAGGCTTTCCAATGAACGTATATTCTTGGCATGGAGCATCCCCACAATTCTCTCTACCCGGATCTTGGGTCCAGAAGAATTCCCCACATGAGACACACTTTTTTCTAACAAACCCTTCCTCCGAGAAGAATGGGAGTCTGAACTCACTCTCGTCAGCCTTCAATTATCCTACCTCAAAAACCGATCAAGCAACAACTTCGACAAGTCAGTCCTCTTCCAAATAGAATCTCTGGAGAGGGTAAATAAATGTTCACGAATGTTGCTTAAAATAAGTACTGGGTTTTTGAGAGGACGCTAAAATAATTTGCAGTTAGAAAACAGATAAGGTCGCATTGAGGGAGAAGACTATTTGAAGAGTGCCCCAAGACCTTGGATAGCCTCTTCCTCCTCCTTCTTCTCTTCCTTCTTCTCCGCTTTCTTCTCCTTAGGTGTGGATGCTGTTCCTGGAGCTTGAGGTACAGCTAAGGTGGGAGCCAGCTTTATTGCTTCGTCGATGTTCACTTCAGATAGACTTGCAACTAAGGCTTTCACTCTGGCTTCGTCAACCTTCACTCCAGCTGCCTGAAGAATACTACTAATGGACTTCTCATCAATTTTCTTTCCTGTAGCATGCAACATAAGGGCGGCATAGATGTATTCCATTTGGCTTTAACCTCCAACTTTATTGTGAGACTTTAATATTGTTTTTCGCTCCTTAATATTTTTAACTTTTCTTTTCAGTTGGCGGTGTTTTTCTCAGTTTTGGTGGAACGGCTTTTTCATTTACTTGCTCAAGTCTCTGCGTCAAATTTGACATTTGAGTGTAAGCTCTTCTCAGTATTTCGGGCGCTGTTTCTGGGGACACGAAATTCGCTTCGACAGCTAATCTCCTGGCCTCCCAACTCGCCTTTTGCAGAAAAGGCAATATGGTGTCGTGTGTTATGTAATTGACACTGAAAGCCAAGTTAAAGGCGCCATTCCGCGCTTCCTCTATTTGGTTTTTCACCACTTCAAGGTCTATGTTCAGTTCATCTCTTACAATGATTGTCCCGTTGTCATATGCAACTGTCAGGCTCAAACCTGCTTCTAAAGGTTTAATGTTCAGCTTTGACAATACGCTCGCCAGTTTAGGTGACACGATATCGCCTGCCTTAGCCACAACAGTGTCTCTGGTTATGAAGACGCTGCCTGCCTCGATACTTGTTGGTATACCGACTTCACGTAGTTCAGTTATTGCAGGACCTGGAGGCAACCCGGTGTTTCCTGCATGAACAAGTACGTCACTTGTGACTACATCTCCGGCTTTAGCCCCGATCTTGACCTTGTTTTTGCCTAGAAGGATTGATAGCTTAAATGGGTTTATGTCCGTAAATAGTAAAGCGATGGGGCCTGTCAAAAGATTTGGAAGTTCCGCGATTTTTGGCTTCCTGCACTTCTCTATCGCGCGCTTTACCATTGTGTTTTTTGTCACCTTTATGTAAACGTCAGATTTAAGCGTCTTCCTCAACTTTTGAAGCTGTAGAGCTCTGACCTTGTGGAGTTCAGCAACAGCAATCACGCTGTATTTGTCCAATAGCTGAGCGAGGCTGTCAACCTCCGCCGTCTTCCATTCAGCCACCTGTTTCGAAGCCATCCCCATCACTCCAAATAATAACTCATACGCATCTGACTGAACGCTGTTTGGTCCAAGTTTAGTATTTACAATCTCCCTGATGAATATAAATGATCGATCTAAAATTTGCCGAGCACCTAGAGCTTTATCTCGACTGGTTTTCCCATCGTGACTTTTATCTTAGCCGAACGTATGTTCCTAGTACCTTTCTTAAGTTTTTCCTCCAATTTTGCCAAGACTGAAATTATGTTTTCTGCAATCTTTTCACTTGGCATGTCTTCTGTTCCGATGCTAGTCTGAAAGTTTAGCTGGTTCCACACCCTTATTTGAATCATTTTCCCGTATTTTTCAATAAGTTCCTTGACTGGTGCCCTAGGAGGAATGGGTGTTGGCATTTTTCCCGCTGGTCCTAAGACTGTTCCCAGAGTTTTTCCTATCAGCGGCATCAATGGAGCCTCTGCTAAGAAGAAGTCAAACTCGTCGGCCAACTTTTTGGCTGATTTCTTGTCATTTAGAAAGGCTTCCAGACCTTCTTTTCCTAAGACTCTATCTGCCCCCGCCTTTTCGGCCTTCAGAGCCAGCTCGCCTGTTGCTACCACACAGACTTTTTTCTTGCGAAAGGCGTTTGGAATTTCCACGAGCTCATTTATCCTGTTTTCTGGTTTCTTCAAATCCACATCGTGTAAGGATAAAACTAAGTCCACTGATTGCTTGAACATCCTCTTTTTTGAAGTCCCTTTTGCTTTCTCCACGGCTTCAGTCACGGCTTCTTTGCTAACCGACATTCCTTTTCTCCTTCAATCATCTATACCAAAATTTCAATCTAAACATGAAACTCCTACTTCAATTTTTCATCGTAAATTCCTTGATCCACTTCTTTTTGAACATCCTTTGGATCCTTACCATCGACAGTAACCCCCATGCTGACACAGCATCCGAGTACTTCTTTTAAGGATGCCTTCAGCGTGTTGGACAGCAATTCTTCACGCTTCATTTTTGCGATCTTTATCATCTGATCTATCTTCAGATCACCGATCTTCTCTGTTTTTGGGTTTCCAGATCCTTTCTCGGCCCCGATCTCCTTAATAAGTAACGCAGCAGTTGTGGGTGTTCCAACTGCGACCTCGAAAATCTTGTCTTCTAAGTCGACGATGACCTCGACGGGAACCTTCATACCAGAATAGTCCTTTGTCAGCTCGTTGATCTTTGTTATCACAGCCAACACGTTTAGACCTAATGGTCCGAGTGCTGGCCCCAAGGGCGGACCAGCGGTGGCTGCTCCACCACTAACCAACGCCTGGACTGTTTTTTTCTCCCCCATACTAGACTCTCTCCTCTTCGCTTTCGGATTTCTCCAATAGTTTTACGTAGTCTGCGTGGACTGTAATTGGCAGGGTAAATGCTGCCTCCAGCAATTCTATCGTCACTTCCTCTTTTGCCTTATCAACCCTCACTATTTTCGCCTTCATGTCCTTGAATGGACCGCCTGTGATCTCGACGGTGTCTCCAACGCTCAGTTCTTCAATAACCGGTTTTGTTATTAAGAACTTCTCCACGTCTGAAAATTCAACTACTCCAGGCACATGGGATTTGGCGTGTTTTATTCCAGCTATGGCTTCATCAACAATGTGGGAACCTAGAGCTTCTATGAAAACGTAGCCGCGGAGTGTCTCTGGCGCAAAAATACTGTAGATCGGTAGATCTTTCGCCTTGACTCTTGCTTCGATGGCCTCAGCTACGTTTCTTTCCTGACCAGCGGTTGTTCTTACAGTAAATATTGTGACTGTTCCCTTTCTCTCTTCTTCTGTCATAATTTACCCACGTACGGCTATGCACCTGAAACAAACGTTGAGATGAGCCTGATGATGAAGCCGACGACTCCAATAATTGCTAAACCTATCAGGATAATTCTTACAGAGAGCCATAGATCGCGGCGCGTAGGCTTTCTAGAAAGTCTCAGGATGTTTTTACACTCCGAGATGAATGATCTTAGACCCAAGTCAAACACACACCTCAAACTATAGGCAGAAATCGCCCTTATTAACGTATAGATTTGGACCCTAGATCTGTTCAATTTTTACATCTAAGGCGTCCAAGATCTTCAAAAGTTTCCTGCGGTCATCTCCCCTCATGCCCTTGTGTTCTATGACAGCCAAATCACATTTTCCATAAGTTCTGTCAAACATCATCTCTACGATACTAGTGTCAAGGCTTGGCATGGCGTATTTTGACATCAAGTGGCCAACCGCTACATCGCTTCCTAAGACGAATTTGGTGATTTTTGGTGCGTAGTGACCGCCGCCAAAACCCACCGCTGAAACACTCTCCACTGGGTTCTTCGAGGCCTCCCAAATAGCCTTTGCAACAACTTCTCCGGCTTCATCATCAACCCACTGATCTATTGAACTACCGATCTCCACGAAAGTCACTGGGACGTTGATCTCTGTCGGACCGTGATGAGTTGCTTCAAGCGAAACCGAGTAGCTTAGACCAAGCTTTTCAGCAGAAGCATGCAGAGAGGTCAGCGCAGCCTTCATTCTCTGAGGTGAAGCCAGGGCAAGTGTCCTAGGTAGACCTCCATAAGACGCCTGATCAGTCAGGTTGCCTGGAACATGAACAGTCAGAGTCGGCTCTTTACTCTCACTCTTGTGTTTCGAAGCGAAGATTATTGCTTCGGCAGAGAAGCTTTCCTCCAGGTGGCTGGCATATATTGAGTCTATACTTGTGTAGGCTAGAAAAACGTCTTGGCTTCGATAGATGCTGGTCTGTTCAAACTTATTTTCGGTCTCCTTGAAATTATAGTTTTTTATGAGTTTTTCCGCGATATTCATTCCAGCGCGGTCTCTGGTCGAAGCGACGACTAGAACGGCCATCTTCCTCTCTCCTCTTCGTTATGCCATCACTTTTTCAACGATTCTCTCCGGCTCAAATTCAATGAGGTCCTCGTATCTTTGTCCGTTCCCCAAATAGATTATCGGCTTTCCCGTGACCGAAGTCACACTGAAACAAGATCCTCCCTTTGCGTCCGCGTCAACCTTAGTTAGGATGGTGGCATCGATCCCCACGGCTTTGTCAAACTCCTCAGCTTGCAAAACAGCGTCATTGCCGGTTAATGCATCGACCACCAGAACCGATAGATCTGGTTTTATTACCCTTTTGATCTTTGCGAGCTCCATCATCAGATTCTTATTCATTTCCATCCTCCCAGCAGTGTCGATGAGGACCACATCGATTCCTTGAGCCTTTGCATGGCTGACGGCGTCGTAGGCGACGGCGGCTGGATCAGACCCGTAGGAATGCTTGATCATGCGCACCCCCAGTCTCTCAGCATGTTCCTCCAACTGTTCAATCGAGCCCGCGCGATGGGTGTCGCTGCATGCTAAGACTACAGAGTAACCCTGATTGAGCATTGACTTCGCAATCTTCGCTATGGTCGTGGTTTTGCCGGACCCGTTTATCCCGAGGAAGATTATGGTGAAGGGTTCTCTCGCTTTCCTCTTTTCGGCCGCAATTTTTAAGATGCTGATCTTCTTCTCAGTCTGCAGAGTTTTGATCAATGCTTCCCTCAGTATGTTTTTTACTGCGGCTTCTTGATTCCCAAACCTGGCTACTTTAACTCCTCTAAGCATGTCCTCAATTTTGTTGCAAATGCTTTCTGCCACGGACAAGGCTACGTCGTTCTCAAGCAAAGAAAACTTGAAATCGGACAGAATTTTTTCTAGTTTTTTTCCCTTGAGTTCAGTTTTAGATGTTTTTTCAACAATACTTAGGAGGCTTTTCTTAAGTCTTTCGAACAACGTCTTTGGCTTCCCTTGACTTGACTATCTCGTTTACTTTGTCCTCAGTTTCGTTGATTTGCTCAACAACTTGACTCAGCCTCTGCTGGAGTGCCACCCTGCTTCTCTGAATTTCAGCCACCCGAGTGCCTATGTTCTCCTGTGCCTTGTCGTAGGTCTTTTCAGAAGCCACTCCGGCACCTATTCCAACGATGGCCTTCTCGGCGTCTTCGAGTCTGGCCTTTATGTACGATCCTCCGCCTATGGGAAAGAGAAGGGAAGCACCTTTTTTGCTGTTCTTCAGTCCTCCAAGGCTTGCATTAGCCAATTCTAGCTCGCTCAAGGCAGCATCAATCAGATTGATTCTTGACTGAAGTGTGTTAGCAGTTCCTCTAAGTGCCTGAAGCTCGACCAACAGTCTTCCTAAAACCTTCTCGGTCTCCTCAGTCTCAGTCGACATCTTGCACCCCTCTTTAAGTCTCTTCTTCGTTCAGCTTCCTTATGATTGGGTCTTCAGCCTCCTCAGGCCTTATCTCCTCTATTGAAGAGATCTTTATTTGAAACCTCTTTGCCTTCTGCTTGCTTCCAAGCTCCTTGAAGACCTTCTCCAACGCATCCTCCGATTTTGTCGCCCTCACTTCCTTTCTAAACGAAGCTCGCCAGTCTGGCTTGCTGATCTCGCCCTTGATTCTGAAGGTCTTTACCTCACTCATGCCTTCTCACCGTTTGTAGTTAATTTTAAGAGCTGAACCTTATTAATCGATGTTTTGAGCCCTTAAAAATCCCTAGGGAGTCGTTCCCCTATGATCGATTATCTGTCGAGCGACTGGCTCAACATGACTATTTCTGGTCCTGTGGTGATGAAACCCGCCAATACTCCAAAGCTATTGGCCATGAGGCCGGACGCCACGAACGGGACACCACGATTGACTGTTCCCACGTCAAGGGGAACTTTCAGAACATCTTCCAACAACTTTTTTTCGTCCTCCCTCAACATGGGGTGTGTCAACACCCCTTTATTTGTTGCCACGGCCAAGGAGCCGACATAAGGGAGACCCACAATTGTCCCTTGGGCGACCTCGACACCGAGGGCATCTTCTATTTGCTTCACGACTCTTTTTTCTTCAGTCAGCTCCGGATCGACAACTGCACCTCTATCATTGGCGAGAACTAGATTGCCCAGTGCCGTCTTATTGCAGTCAATCTTGACGACATTGACATCGACGGCTTTCTTTATCTGCTCTATCTCCTCATCATGAGCGTAGTAGGGCACCAGAATGCCATTAGAATTTGCTCTCGACAAGACTCCAAGAAGCGTAGAGTCACCTATCGATGTGTGTATTGTCTCGGTGTTCAGGAACTTCTTTATCTTTTCTTTTTTAGCTTCTGAAACTTCGATTGGAAGCACGGTGTAAAGGTCCGTGGTCAGTGTGTAGATGCCTATGTTTGGGCTTCCTCTAATGTCAAGTAAGGAGATCGCCAAACCCTATTCTCCTTTGGCCAGGGAAACAGTCACGACTTCCTCTTTGTCCTTGGAGGCTTTGACCCTAATTCTTCTGGGAGGCTTTTCTATCCCCTTGCTCCAGACCTCTTCGTTGACATCGTTGCCGATGATGACCCTTTCAGGTTTCATATGCCTCGTCACAAAGTCCCTTATCAATCTTATGGCGCGCGGTCCCCTCCTCTTTATGGGAGATGTCCAAGCACGACGAAGCGGGATGGTGTATATCCTCTCTTCGACGGCTTCCTCCTTTTTCTCCTCGGCTTCTTTGGATTCCTCTTCTTCAGACATCAGGGGTCACCTCAAGGCTTAATCTTCCTTATTCTCCAGTTTCTCCTCTTTGGGTTGGTTCGAACCTTCCCTACAGTCTTGACCATCACCCAACCGGGAGGCGGTTGATTCTGTCTCAAGGCCTTGGCCAACCTTCTCTTCTTTGCTGCTGGCTTATTTCTTGCCACTATTTCACAACCTTTTGATCTTTGTTTCGCGTCTCGAGGACTGAAGTTGAGACAGGATTGTCTTCAACTGCTCATCATCCAAAGGTATCGTTATTTTTCCTGTCTGCGCGCTTTGTATCAGCACGAGTTCAAGCTCCTCCGCGAACTGCCTCTTAACCATCTTTATCCTATTGAGCCTCTGCCTAGCCTCAGGGGTCAATATCGTGCGGAGCGCACTCTCTTTCTGCATCTCGAACTGTTGCTGGGCAATGACCCTTTGCTGCTCCTCAGCTAATTGCCTACGTAACGCCATCAGTCTTCTTCTGCGGAGATCCTCAAGCTCCTCGTCTGAACTCACCAGGCCTCACCTTCCTATCTACTTTTTTCCGGGGAGCTTTTTTCTCAGTCTTTTGTATAACCTCACCTGCCAAGGCGTCCATCAGACCTCTTCCCTCATCGGTTACAACTCGCCCCCTTTTTTCTAAGGTCTTCACAAGCTTGGCTGCTTCGAGCTGTTGTAACACCTTCCTAAGGATTGCTCCTCCTCCCTTGACGAAGTGCCTTGGACGCAGACCGCTTTTCCTGCTTCCGCCATACTCCTTCCTAAGTCTGGAGACGCCTATGGGTCCCATGATGTAGATCTTCCGCAGAACAGAGGCGGTTCGGGTGAACCACCAGTCAGGGTTCTGAGGCGGTCTCTCTGCTTGTGCCCCTGTTTTCGCGAACTTCGCCCAAGACGGCGGCGTGACCTCTGGTGTGTTCTTCTTTATGTACTCGACAACCCTTGCAATTAATGCGTCGGGTGGGGCGTCATAAACCGTCGGCACAGTGAATACTTCCCTTGGACGTTTGTCTCTTTACTAATTTGGGAAGCCAAATATAAAGACTTTGAATCTTCTCTGGTTGCACGCACGAAGCAGTTTTTCATAGGTCAACATCTTAGGCTTCTGATTGGTATCCGCATGTGTCCGCCGCAATTTTGGCATGTGATCACCACATGTGGTTCTCTGCGGCGCTGAAGTCTCACTCTACAGTTTGCTCCTGGGATTATGAACTTCTTACAATGCTTGCAGATTGTGTGTCTATATTCGGCCGGCCTCTTGACCTTGCAGTGCATCTCCAGTTCCCTTGCGATGCTTGCGTAGCGTTGGGCCAACTCCGGGTCTATGCTTATGGTTTCCTCGGCCATCTTGAACAGCAGCTTGACCCTTTCTGACGCAATATTCCGAACTCTCCGCTTTGATAGAGCCATCGAGCCATCATCCATAAATGAATTAGATGACAATTTATACCTTGATTTCCTTTACACTCTTCGTTGGGTGTATCTGTAGTATGCTGATCATAGTCTTTGCGGAGTCCGCTATAGAGAGGGTGCCGGAGACCCTGTGGAGCCACCCGTCTGTTGTAAAGAGTGCTCGTAGAGTTGGGAAGAGGCCTGGCCAGATGTTATTGGACAGGTCTTATCATCACGCTGCTATGGTTAAGTTAGAGAACGCTGAGAAGAGGGGTAGACCGGACATAATCCATTTTGGTCTACTCGAATCCTTTGGAACGCCGCTGAACAGGGAAGGTCTGCTAAAAGTTTATGTTCATACAATAGACGACCACGTGATGATTCTTGATCCGGAAACTCGGCTGCCGAAGAACTACAACAGGTTCATTGGCTTGATGGAGCAACTCTATGAGACAGGGAGGGTTCCAAGCAGTGGACGTGCGCTGATCGAGTTGAAGAAGAAAGATTTTCCAAGCCTCATAAAGGAGCTTAATGCAACCAGGGTCATCGCTTTGACGAGGGTCGGGGAGCCTAAGACGCTGACGGAGGTTGCTGAGAAACTGTCCCTTGAGGGTCGTTCTGTTGCAGTTGTGGGAGGCTTCTCACATGGTCACTTCACAGAAAGAGTATTGAGGGCTGCGGATGAGCTTGTCTCCATAGATCCTGACACACTGGAAGCGTCGATCGTTGCCTCGAGATTGATCTATGCGTTCGAGGGAGCGATAGGCCTGCCTGAGAAACGAGTTGGAAGTCTATTCAAGGGGACCTGAAGAAACTCTTTGGCTGTTAATCTTTTTGTAGGAAAAGAGATATTTGGGATGGTCGTCAAGAATATCTCACAGTAGCGGCCGTGGTCTAGACTGGTCTAGGACAAAGGCCTTCCAAGCCTTTAACCCGGGTCCAAATCCCGGCGGCCGCACCACTTCTCCAAGGTCCCATATCACATCAAAATAATATTCATTGAGGGTTGGTTTTTCAGTTCACCTCTGCAAAAGTCTTCATAGCAAAGTTTATTTGTGTACGAAGTGTATACAAAGAATATGAGCGTTGTGATTCCTGTCAGGGTTCCAAGAGAAGTAGCTCAAAAAATCGAAGAACTAGTTGGCGCTGGGCTCTATCCGAACCGAAGCACCCTCATTAGGGAGGCTTTGAGGAGGCTCGTAGCTTCCGAGGGCATAACCGCAAAAAAGATCGCTCTCGGAAAAGTTGTCGCGACGATAGCCTCTATAACGATCTCTTGGAACGAGAAAACCGTCACGGATGTCATACTCTTCGGTTCCATGGCCCGCGGGGAAGCAACTGTTGAAAGCGATGTAGACCTTCTCGTCTTGGTTGAAGATGCAGAGGGTTGGGTGGTTAGGCAACGTCTCTATGACCTGATCTACCCAATAATCCCAACCCTAGGGGTAGATGTTTCCCTAATCGTGATAAATAAAAAAAGTTTCACCGGTATGGTTGAGGAGGGAGATTCACTTGCCCTCTCCATCATAAGGGAGGGCGTACAACTTCAAGGAGCTTTTCTAAATGAGTATAGTAAAAGCACATTTGGAAAAAGCCGTTGAGAGACTAAGGGTCGCTGGAAAGCTGTTTCGAGACGGCGATTATGAGGATGCCGTTTCAAGGGCTTACTATGCCATGTATCATGCGGCCGGAGCCGCGTTATCCACGGTGAACACTTTCCCAAGGACGCATGAAGGAGTAGTTTTAGAATTCGGAAGAAAATTCGTCTTGGCTGGAATCTTTCCGAAGGGGTTGGGGAAAAACTTGGCTGATGCAAAAGCTGCGAGAGAAACCTACGAGTATAGTGTTACAGCAACCGTTGGAAAATCAGAGGCAGAGGCAATATTACTAAACGCTCAAGAATTCGTGAGCACAGTAAAGAAACACTTGGAGAAGTAGGGGGAGAATGCGGCGTCAACTATATGTCCTTAAATTTTTTGGGGATAAAACTTTGTCTAGAGCTCTATGGAAGAGTATTAACACATCGACAATTATGGCAAACATAACTGAAAAGAATCGATGGTTAGAACAAGTTTTCTTCACTCATCTTGACCCTGCCATTCTTGATGGATATTCCCTCTTCCTCTAGGAGCCTCCTTTTATATTCGATTCCTTTTTCATATCCTCCGAGTCCACCGTTGGATCTAACAACACGGTGGCATGGAACTATTGGTGCGAGTGGATTATTACGTAGAACATTGCCAACAGCCCGGTAAGCACGAGGTCTACAAACCTTTTCAGCTATTCTCTTGTAAGTGCTAACCTTCCCCTTAGGAATCTTGAAAGTAGCAACTAAGACTTCTCTTTCGAACCCCGTCTTATTGCTTAGAAAACAAATTACGTCTTTGTCGCTTTTGAAGTTCTCTTTCTTCATCGACTATTCCATCCTTGAAGATAGATAGAGAAACGTGAATTATGCAAATAAGCTTTTTCATGGTCAGAATTATTTGATTCTCTTTGCGAATTCCTTTCCAAACTCGAAGCATTTCTGGATTTCATTTCTGTCAAGAACCCATTTAACCGTCAATGCGGGGGCAACTATCTCCATACCCGCCTTTTCCAGTTTCTCTTCGATAGTCCTAGCCGCTCCGCCTCCCCAGCCATATGAGCCGAAGGCTGCAGCGACCTTGTTCTTTGGTCTTAAGCCCTGTAATTCTTCCAGAAAGGGAGCTACCGTTGGCAGAACTCCATTATTAATGGTTGAGGAGCCGATAAGTATCCCCTTTGCATCGAGCAGTTCTTTGAGGATGTCGCCTCGATCTGAGAATGGAAGTCTAAACAGCATTGTTTCAACGCCTTCGCTACTGATGCCCTCAATCATTGCTTTGGCCATCTTTTCCGTGCTACCCCACATAGTATCGTACACAACCAGAATCCTTCTCTTCGCCTCTCCCTTTGCCCAGCTGAGATAAGCTTCAACTATTTTTGTTGGGTTGCTGCGCCAGATGATGCCATGGCTTGGCGCAATCATGTTAATCCTTAGCCCAATTTCTGGATTTCCTCGATCTTCCTGATTATCAGTTGACTGAAAGGCCACAAGATGTTGGCATAATATTTGGCTGCCTCGTCCATCAGCATCTTATCGTCAACTTCATCGTCGAACCTTTTTGAGGTAGCCAAGTGTTGTCCAAACGCGTCATTGGGTAGAAGCAGAGCGTCCTTCTCCACATATGTGAACATAGAATCTGGCCAATGGAGCATGGGCGCCTCGATAAATCGCAGAGTCCTTTTGCCGAGGTCTACTTCATCACCAGTTTTTACAACTTGGAACTCCCAATTGCCAAAATAGTGTTTCTGTGGCCCTTCTTTGCATTTGGCAGTGCCTAAAAGCTTTGCTTTTGGAGCCAGTTTCAGGATCTCCGAAATCGCGCCTGAATGGTCTGTTTCAACATGGTTCGCCACAACATAGTCTATCTTCGAGGGGTCAACGATCGCTTTGATTCTTTCGATCATTTCTCTTGCGAAAGGGCCATAGACGCTATCGATCAGAGCTGTTTTTTCGTCTACGATTAGATAGGCGTTGTATGTGGTCCCGCGATGGGTTGAGTAGGTGAAGCCGTGAAAGTTTCTGACATTCCAGTCGACGGCTCCAACCCAGAAAACGTTTTCTAAGACTTCAACGGAGGGCATCTGAATCTCACGGTTAGTAGTTCATTGTCCGTTAATATTAACTGTGCACATTCACAGCGCAAACATGCCAGCCGCCTGTGTTCCTTTTTGTCTACTCATGTGATCTGGTTCAGTAGGCGAGAATCATTTCTTTCCCAGTCTTCGAGTCCAACCAATCAGGTTCTCAAGCAATTCTCTAATGATTTTCCTCGTTGGTTCGTCAATCAACTTGCCGTCCTTATCGATCTTTTCGCCCGCTTGATCCACAAAGACTTCTGGTCTATTGATTGGGTGCATGTTAAGACAGATGAAGGTCTGCCGCAGATGGTACTGTGCCCTTGCGGTACCTAACCTTCCTCCAGACGCACCCATTATTGCGACAGGTTTGCCTTCAAAAGAATTATCTCCGTAAGGCCTTGAAGCCCAGTCTATCGCATTTTTCAAAACACCTGGCGCCGAGTAGTTGTATTCTGGTGTCGCAATTAGAATCGTGTCTGCCGCCCTGATCTTTGCTTTGAACTTCTTGACTCTTTCAGGCATCTCATCTTCAAGGTCTTGATTGAATGGCGGGATTCCTTCGAGATCAAAGATCTCCAGCTTTGCGTCTTTCGGCATCAATTCTTTGGCTGCTCGTAATATTGCCCTATTATAAGAGTTTTTTCGTAAGCTGCCTGCAAAACCGAGAACAGTAATTGGTGTACTCATCTTCTGTTCAACTTTTACGTTTTCTGGTTGTCCATATAAAGTTTTTTTGCGCAACGGAAAGATCGCCCGTCCCCTAAAATTAGCCTGCCATGCCCTCATAAGAGCAGATATGATTCATGCAGCGGAATTCCCGATTTAGTTCAGAAAAACAGCATTATGAGCGTACCAAAAACTGTAATAAACTAGAAAATGGAGTTTCTCGGCGCTGTTCCTGAAGAGTTATTTGTCCAGCAGATACTATTTGCTCAGAAGCCGTCAAGCATCTATATCTAGGAAAGGAGGTGAAACGTGTGACCAAGAAAGGCGAAGTATACATCTGTGAGATATGCGGAAACAAAGTGCAGGTTCTAGAGGCAGGAAACGGACGCTGGTCTGCTGCGGACAAGATATGACTCTGATCTAATGACCCTTTTCCAATATATCTGAATTCCTTGAACTAATTCTTCATCTATAAGCTTTCTATTTCAGATCTTCCATCAATGCTGTTGCGTCTGTTTGTAGAGCCTTGTCTTTGTCAGTTACGTCGCGATCCTCTTCCTTCAATTTGTACACCCTTTCCTTGAACCAGTCGCAAGTGTTGAGGAAGTTGAAGGTCACGCACGCAAATAGCAGACGAAAAGAAACAAGCGATGGAGAGTGTTCATTTGACAGGTTTTTGAAATATTTAAGCCTGAATCGCACGGAGAATAACGTGCACATCACGGTGATGAGAAGAGCTGGTTGATTTGGTAGAAATAAGTTACAAGCCTCCGAAAGAGATTGTGGTCTTCAATTGTGTTGAGTATCCTTTGGATGAATTTAAGAAGAGGTTCAACATGGTCAGGGCAACTGGAGAAGTGGTTCCGTTACATTGGGCCGAGGGCGTGGTTTTCTTACCTTTGATCATTCCTGAAACAGAGGCTCTAAAAGAACGTATGGAAGGCAAAATGTTTGTTTCAACTGTCATATACGCTCTGATGCCAAATTATGAGCAGAGCATAGCACGGGACATACCTGTAGTTGACGCAACTTTCGACAAAAATTTGAAGGTACTTGCCAAATGGCTAAAAGAACACTCAAAAGAGGAAAAATAGTGCTTATCGGTGTCGTATTCGATCCGCGCGCACAAAAAAGAGGTTGAATTTGGAGAAAGTTTGCGTCTTTCTTCGTTACCCGTGCTCGGCGCCTCACTTCCTCTTATATAGCCCCATTAACTCCACTTTGCCAAGGGCATGCTGCTTGACCTTTTCAAAAAAGTCATCCTTGTTGGCTACTTCTAAGTGTTCTGTGTCCAAAGCATAGAGAGTGAAGACGTACCTGTGAGTTCCCGAAGGAGGACATGGTCCCCCATACTCTCTTCTACCGAAGTCATTTCTAACTTGTTTAGCTCCATCCGGTAGACTTCCCTGACCGAGTTCCCCCACATTCCCGGGAATGTCATAGACCAACCAATGGATGAAAGTACCTCCGGGCGCGTCCGGATCAGCAACACTCAAGGCAAAACTTCTTGCTCCGTCAGGGGTGTCTCCCCAAGAGAGTTGAGGCGAAATGTCCCTTCCATCGCATGTAAATTCAGAAGGAATACTGCCCCCATCTTCAAAATTCTTGCTCTTTAATATCATACGACATCCCAAAATATACTAGAATTCGCCGCTTAATAAAATTCCATGCCTAGAACTCAATCTTCTGCCCATCAAACCACCATCCTTCTTAACGAATCAAACTAGCTTCTTGCCCGCGCGAGAATTTTCCATAACAGTGAGGGGTTAGCAAAAAATAAAATAATGGCATCTCGTGATTCTTTGAATGGGAGGAAGTCAGGTGAGTAAACCTTCTCGCGTATACGATTTGATTATAATTGGCGCTGGGCCTGCAGGGATAACCGCGTCCATCTATGCTGCCCGAAAGAAGATGGCCTTCGCAGTGATTGCAACAAACATCGGTGGTCAGGTTTCCCTCTCATCCAAAATAGAAAACTACACTGGCTTCCAGTATATCACAGGCGAGGAACTTGCGGCGAAGTTTCATGAGCACCTAGAAAGATACAAATTTGAACTTAAGATGGAAGAAGCCCAGAAGGTGGAGAGAGAAGGCAATCTGTTCAAAATAAGAACCGACACATCCACCTATCTGAGTAAGATGGTGATCATGGCTACAGGCAGGAAGCCAAGAGAACTCAAAGTGCCAGGTGAGGCGGAGCTCAAGAACAGAGGGGTCTCCTACTGTGCAACATGTGATGGACCCCTCTTCGAAAATAAGGATGTTGTTGTGGTCGGTGGAGGAAACTCTGGCTTAGAGGCTGTTCTGCAACTCACAAAAATTGCTAAGAGCGTACACCTCATAGAGGTAGCGCCGCAACTAAAAGCCGATCCCGTTCTAGTTGAAAAAGCGAGGGCCTCAGACACTGTAAAGATTTGGACAAACACCCAAGTTTTAGAGGTAGTTGGTGACAAAGTCGTCACAGGGATCAGGATTCGTAGAAACGGAGATGAGACGCTACTACCAGTTCAAGGTGTATTCGTAGAGATAGGCTCCGTTCCCAGCTCCGACATGGTTGGGTTTGTTGAGAAAAACCGTTGGGGCGAGATAGTTGTTGATTGTAAATGTGAGACCGATGTTCCTGGATTGTTTGCAGCAGGAGACGTCACCAGTGTTCCAGAAAAACAGATAGT
>CAZKBR010000014.1:0-27601 GCA_964551465.1 uncultured Candidatus Bathyarchaeia archaeon | reverse complement strand
GATTCGATGCTCCAGAACTCTTCGGAGATGCTTTGATGATCGCTTCAGCGGTCTGCTGGGCGATATACTCAATATACAGCAAGAAGATCCTCCAATCGTATTCGCCTATGTTTTCCACCAGCGTCGTCTTCGGTCTGGGAGCCTTCTATCTCGTGCCTTTTGCCCTGCTGGAGTCACCTCTATCGGTGATACCAAAGATAACCGAGCTGGGCTGGACCAGCATCTTCTACCTATCTCTCTTTAGTTCTGTCTTCGGTTACGTTCTATGGAATAGGGGGTTGACCAAGGTGGAGACGGTTAAGGTGGCTATGTTTCTCTATCTCATACCTGTAATTACGACGATCCTTTCTTACTTTTTCCTTAGCGAAGAAATAACTTACGCCACGGTTATGGGTGCAGCGTTGGTCATTGTCGGAGTTTACCTGACAGAAACGTCTCAGTCCATTACGGGTGATAACGATCTATCTTGATCAACAGAAAGAAATTTTGAGTAGGAAAGAGCTTAAATCACGCACGAGGTTAAAGACGCGTCAGGGTTGGGATCGATCCTTAGCCTGTTCGTGCACATACGTTGTCAGAATGTATATCATGAGCAAAGCACCTAGAATCCAGAGTATTAACGGCACGATGATCGTGTGCGTAATATCGAACGGCTGCTCTTGGATTGGCGCAACAACCACAAACGGCTGAAACATGAAGCCTAAACAGACGGCTGCTATCAATAGAACTGCCAAGAACACGATTTTCTTCATCTTTTACCAAAAAAAGATAAGTACTGACAATATTTAAGATTGCTCACGTGTGAATCCAGCAAGTTCTCATACGAGTGTGAAGTAGACCCGCCTGTTGTGTTTCCCCTTGTTTTGAGCTTTAAGAAATTCTATCTGTCCAACCTCTTTGAGGTTTTTGACATGCGTTCCTCCGTCCGCTTGTTTATCTACACCGACTATCTCTACGATGCGGAGAAGGGGGACGTCTGGCGGTAAGGCTTCAGCCATCTTTATTATGCCCGGAATTTTTAGGGCCTCTTCTCTCGGAAGCACATACCATTTTACAGGAATGTCTTTTTTGAAAAGTTCATTCGACTTATCTATGTACGTCTTAAGGATTTCTCTATCAAACCTCTCTAAGCTGAAGTCGAAGCGAATCTTGTCTTCTTCAAGCTGATTGCCAGTGATAAGTGCGCCCGTGCCTTTGCATAGAAGTGATGCGAATACGTGAGCTGCAGTATGGCTTCGCATAAGTTTGTACCTTCTCTCCCAATCTAGAACGCAGTGAACCTCGTCTCCTTGTCTTAAGCCAGCTCGATCAACCTCATGTGATATCTCCCCAGAAAACCTTCCAACATAGACGACTTTGAACATTTCATCTTCCCTAGTGATCTTCCCGGAGTCCCACGGTTGACCTCCACCCTTAGGATAGAATATAGTTTGATCCAAAACCACATATTTTCCATCTTTAACCGAGACCACATCGGCACCGCATTCTTTGAGGTAACTGTCCTCCAAAAACAACGCTTCAGTCACAAGAATCACCATCCGATAACACAGTAGATACTAATAAGAAATTCAATCAATTAGATTATTAGAAGCTATAGAGTTCTGAATACTTCTGTTTTAGGTAATTAAGATATGGCTTAACGCTGAGTTCTTCTCCGGTGATCTTTTTGATAAGATCTAATGGGTCGTAGAGTCTTCCGTATCTGTGAACATTTTTGATCAGCCACTCTTTTATGTCTTGGAAACTGCCTCGCGCAATTTGGTTTTTCCATTCCGGCAGATCCTTCTCCATTGCAGCGAGGATTTGTCCGCTGTAGATATTGCCTATAGTGTAGCTTGGAAAGTAGCCATAGTAGCCACTGGCCCAGTGTGTGTCCTGCATCACACCCTCAGAGTCGTTTTCAACGTCCACACCAAGGTAATCTTTGTAGCCTTGGTTCCACAGTTCTGGGAGTTCCGCCACAGTGATCTTGTCTGCAAAAAGCTCCTTTTCAAGTTTGAACCTTATGATGATGTGGAGACCGTATGTAACCTCATCTGCCTCAATACGAATCTTGGAAGGTCTAACCAAGTTGATCGCATGAACGAATGCATCTAGATCAACGCCGGAAAGAATTTTACCCGTGAGTCGTCTCAATTTCGGAAAGAAGAAGATCCAGAATTCGCGGGACCGCCCAATCATGTTCTCCACAAAACGTGATTGGGACTCTTGAAAGCCATAAGAACATCCTTCTCCAACAGGCTGGTACATCCATTCAGGGTTTAAGTTCTGGTCGTATATGGCATGGCCACATTCATGCAGTGTGGAAAATATGGCGGATGTGAAGTTCTTCTCATAATAGTGAGTCGTTACCCGCACATCGTCATAATAGCCTGTTGTGAAAGGGTGTTCGGTTTCGTCAATCCTGCCCCCAGCTTCCCTTGACTCTATATCATATCCGACGAATCTAGCAATCGCTTTGGAGATTTTGCGCTGTATATCGACGGGAACCCGGCGTTTGAGTATTGATAAATCCGGCTGCTTTGGGGCCGTCTGGCATTTCCTAATTAAGGAAATCAGGCCTTCCCTTAATTCTCCAAAGATTTTGTCGATAGTTTCTGACGGCATTTTCGGCTCAAATATGTCGATCAATGCATCATATGGTGTCGCGGTCTCCTTGACTTCCATCAAGATCTGTGCGGCCCTCTTTTTCAGATCAACGAGTTTTCCAAGCTCGGGCTTGAACATGGAGAAATCCTTTGCTGCTTTAGCCTTTTTCCAAACGTCAACGCTGATTGCGTGTTGTTTTGCTATGTCTGCAACAAGATCTTCAGGCAACTTGGCTTGTTCTTCGTATTCTTTCTTTATCAGATCAACGTTTCTTTTTTGGATGGCATTCAGCATGTCATATTCGGCGTGTTTCCTGACCTCTTCTATTAGTCTTCCAATTTCGGGGCTTGTGACCATTCTATGCTCAATTCGGCTGAGGACGGCAAGCTGTTGGCTTCTGAGTTTAATCGCCTTAGGCGGCATCATCGTCTCCGTATCCCAATCGACAATTCTGGTTGCCGATTGAAGGACAATAATGTCTCTCACTTTCTCCATCAGTTTTTTGTAGCCCGAAACTAATTGTCCTGTCATCGCTGGCAAACACCAAGCGGGGATTATTCGTTTACGCTAACTCAGATATTCTTTCTTTGACCGCTTTGTGCGCCGCTCTGAGCGGTTCAGGTATTCGGTGATTTCTTGTACAGTGCTTCACAACTTCTATCGCCTTACTTAAGGAGACCATGTTTCCGACGCTGACGTAGACTGGTCTTTCTCCACGCTTTGTTATCAACTCAACCCCAATTGTTTCACCATTCTCTAAGATCGGTGCAATGTCGTCGATGTGCTCTCCAACATCTCCGCACAGCCTACTCTTTGCTACACCTATGGTTGGAATTCTTTTGATGACACCAACGTAGCTCGCCAAGCCGCATCTGTACGGGTGTGCCAGGCCATGGGCGTCGATCAAGTAGACATCGGGCTTCGACTCTATTTTTGGCAGTACTCTGAAGACGGCTGGGGCTTCACGAAACAGAAGCAGAGTTGGCACATATGGGAACCTCTCTTTAACGTGGCCACGCTTCACCTCGACTACTTTCAAGGTATTATACCTAAGAACTGCCACTGATGCCACAGCTGATCCTTCTACATATGAAATATCTATGCCAGCCACTAAGTCTAGACGGGAGGGTAGGCGATCTTCTGTTATTATTCGTTTGGATATTTTTTGCTGAATTCTCCGCGCTCTTTCGATCGAAAAGTTGGGAGGGACCCTTTTGCTCAGATATTCATCTTTTGCCTGCAATAACGGTTTCTTCCGTTTATTCTTCGTTTTCTGCTATTTTTCTGGAGACGAGGGGCTTTTGCTTTTTTCAGCCATCCTCTTTTCGAGGTTCTCTAGCGATCTCTTCAGGATGTCCCTCCTTGCCTCCAATGTTACATCTCCTCTCGTCTCTTCAATCAATCGTCGAGCAACATCGCATTTTCTTCTTAGATTTGAGGCCACGTGGTAGACACTCCCGAGGGATACTAGTTCAGAGTATATGCCCTCCATGGTCTGAAGGCACTTTTCCGCTCCATCCAAATCTCCTATCCTTAAACGGTCCAGCGCCCTCCTCCTTAGCTCGCCAACTATGTCTGCCAGTCCTAAAAGATATGGAATCGTTGGAATGCCAAAATCCTTGGGGTTCAAAAACTCTCCTTCCTTCACAAGTTTGTAGAATGTTTGGGCCTCTGCATACTCCTGAAAGGCTGCTGTAACAGCCCCGTGATAGAAGAATTCCTGATGTTTGGATGATGACCCTCTGATCTGGTCAATTGACTTGAGGGCCTGACCTAAAATTCTCTCAGCCTCTGCTAGCTCGCCTCTATGGGTGGCCATAACGGCCTGTTTTGATAAACGGATAACCGTTCTCGAGTTCGAGAGAACTTCCTCGCGGACTCTGTCTTTCTCGTCGAGCTCTTCTTGGAAGCTCTGAACAATCTTCTTAATTGACAAGGATTTTCAACTCGTGTGTTCGATATGAGCGTTTAATTGATGTTCTTATAGGAAGTCATCGGATTTAAGCCAATCCTATGGCAATTTCCGCAAATCCTCGACTTCTAGTGCCGTTTCCTGAAGATCTTGGCTCCCATTGGATGTCAAGCGTCAAAATGAAGTATAGGATTATCGCGCCCGGGAGCGAGGCTGAAAGTTCTTACTCTCTTTTTTTAAAGAAAGCAATTCGAGTCTGGTTGATTGAAACCCTAGTCTCCGGCTTCAACTTCTTTCTGCTTATGAGTTTAATATAATATGTGAGCCTCGGTGGGGAGCGCTAGTGGCTCATCAAATTAGCATGTCTACCCGAATCGGGTACATATTTGTCTTTGCGTTCCTTCTGCTTAGATCTACTAAAAAATATACAACCAAAGATTTGGTTTATGTTGGCTTCTTACGGTTGGGCTTAGAATTGCTCTTCGAGTGGGGTGGCAGTTTTGCTATTGGGCGCCCAGGCGAAGAAACCCTGATTGGCTGGAACATATTTGCTGGATATATGTGGCCCTACGTTTTGCTTGCCTATCTATTGTCAAACCTCATTGTCAGAGCAACTTTACAACCAGGCAAAAGAAATAAATAAATTCTCTTAAAGCATCATCGTTCATATTTGATAAACCAGAAAATTGGGGTGTATGCAATGATTCTTCTTATTGCTGCTGTAATTCTTGCTGGGGTTGGAGCAGTTACAGCTTGGGTGGAGTTACATGAGGTCGTTAGTAACGTTAAGGTGTTGAATTCTGAAAGCGATAAAGGAACAGCACTTGTGATATATCAAAAGGGTCTTAGAGATTTTCAGCCAAAAGTGGCTTCTGCTTTCGCGGCAGGTCTCATCTCTAGTGGTTGGAGAGTGGAGATAACTACGGTAAGTTCCCATGCGCCTACCGACATATCCAACTACGACCTTCTAGTCATCGTGTGGCCCACTTATTTTTTCAGTCCGTCGCTACCTATCCGAAGATACTTGAGAAGAGTCAGAGACCTCGAAGGGAAACACACCGTAATCATCTGCACGGCAGCTGGCGCCCCAGCAGGCAGTTGCGAGAAAATGAAAAGCCTAGTCCAGGCAGCTAATGGCAGTGTTGTGAAATCCTTGACATTGTTCACGATGCGACCCAATGAGGGAAACGGCGACCCATTGCAGATAGCTGCCAACATCGGAAAGGGTATACCCTTACCCTAAGAGTTGATGCTATTTACTAATCAATAGGTATACTGTTTGTTCTAGGAATCTTACTCGCTTGTTCACGCTTGCGCAGCGGGTGATATCTCCACTATTTTAGGATTTAATCTAATTTAGTGTTGCACGCGCAGAAAAATTGGCTTGTATCCCTTAATATCTATAAGGAAAAGTGTTTTTATCAAAAGTTCCATACTTAGTTTCTTCAGGGTGACTGTAAGTCAAAAAAAGTCCTTGGTTAAAGGAGGTGATCGAGAGAAATGGTTCGTGAATTCATGGAAGTTGAAGACCAACAAATCTTCCGGATGGTTGCAAAGCAAAGTCCTCTAGTTATCCGCAGAGATCCTTTCCTCTTTGCGCAGTATTTCGCTATAATGTTTTTCATCAATCTCGCAGGTTTGGAGGAGAGAGAGGTGAAAAGTCTCTTCGAAGCGTTAAAGGCAAAACTGATTATCATCAGAAACACTTTTGAGGCGTCGTCCATAACTCAGTTCGTTGAGAAAGGTGCCAAAACATAAGACATCGATGATGCGATCGAAACATCATATGACCCACACGGAAACGCGCTTCGATGCAAAGAAGCAACCGTCTGTCAGCTTTGATAGTCAAGAAAAGCTTGGGAAGACCAATCAGAGGAATAGAATGCATATTAATCTACGAAAACTTGTAGCACCAGGGCCCCTGCCAGAGATAAAACTTCTTCTATGTGTGGCTCCCGGTAGAAGAATATGGGTTTCTTCAGACCTACGGCATAGCCCATCTGCATCAGCGTCCCTGGACCTATGTACTCTTCCCCATTTTTCTCGTTGAACACGAATACAACGTCGCACTCCCTGATCTCATCTATGAACTTGGAGTTTATCTGCCTCCTCTTCTTCATAGTCAGATCCGACACGACACTGCTATCCGACTCTTCGAATGCCTGCGCAAGTTCCTTGAGGTATTCTTGGCTTGGGAAGACATCAAACCCTCGGGCCTTGAGTTCACTTATAACCTTCTCTATCACCTTGACATCGGAGTAGCTACCACATACAACTATCTTTACCATAAGATTCTTCCCCACATCATCCTTACACATAATCGACCTTTAGAAGCATTAAAAAACCATAACTTCCACATAACTTTTTTGCTTTTCAGTCCATCCATATCTGTGAGGGCGTTTTTATGGAAGGAGATCTGTCACACCGTGGCCAAACAGAGTTGCTAAGAAAGTTTCTTTTGATTTCTATCATTGTTGTAGCTAGCATAGTTTCTGAATACGTTGATGAGGTAATTCTAAGTAAGAACACTCCAGTGGGTCCCGACATCTTTCCACCCTGGATCTCCAGCATAGATGCATCTCTCTTTCTTTTCATCAATGTTGGACTTGCAAACCTTTTCTTCGGTGCACTTTTTCAGCTGCTAACACATCTGGGAAGCACCTTCGCTATTGTGATGTTAGGTGTTGCGCTATACTTACTTGGTTGGAAAAAAGGGGCTTTTTTGATCTTCACCTCGATCTTGATTGGAACGATGCTTACGCTTCCAATCAAGGTTCTTGTTCCAAGGCCTAGACCCTATGTAACGCTTCCCTTGGCTATTCCGCTTGAAATGGAGGCTGGTTCAAGTTTTCCCAGTGGCCACTCAGAGAGAATGTTTGCTCTCGCCATCGTGCTCTCAAAAAAGAGAACGAAGCTCACTCTCCCCCTGTACTCTTTAGCCCTCCTCGTAGCCTTCAGCCGAATCTACATAGGGGCTCACTATCCTCTGGATGTCGCGTTCGGAAGCCTTCTGGGGTGGGTGACTGGGAAAATAGTTCTTCTATATGAAGATCGGTTTGAAAGCGTCTTCAAGAAACTGAGCGTCAAATTGTTCTGACCGAGGAGTAAGGCCTGTTCAGTCGTTTGATAATATGCTTGTGATTAAAAGAAGAAAAATATGGGAGTTTGGGGTATTATTTCTTGATGTATTCTCTGAACTTTCTTCCACAGTGCTCATACAGCTTAACGTGTACCTTTGGGCTTAGATCCCACTCCTTTATGGGGTTCAAAGCTGACGTTTCTTTACCACACTTTGGACATTTAGCCATCTTTCTATTCATCCCCTTTGTAATAGGTTCACACTTCACCTTCTTTAGCTTTTCTTGACTTAAAAGTGTTGTTTTTGAAGATATTTAACGCTTTAGTTCAAATTTGATCGGCTATTTCAAGTTCAACTTTTTTCGTGCACCCAGAAAAGAGTCCGAAAAGACGGGAACGATACTCTCAGCAGATCATTTGAGAGGAATAGTCTCCTCCTCAACTCCGTCCTTCGTTATCGTCAGAAGGTCTATACCGTCGCCGCTCGCAACATCCCTGGCGACAGCGGACTTAACAGCCTTTACCACAAGCTCCTTCCCCTCACCAACAGTCAAGTCATCCTTGTACTCGGACTCTAGTACACCAACAGCTATTCCAGCTCCAGAACCGACTGTAGCGTACTTGTCTGGCAACACAGAGCCTAGAGCGTCCAAAACATAGATGCAAGCCCCATCTTCGTCAAAACCACCAATAATCGTCTGCGTCAAGTAGGGCATGAGCCTCCTCCTAAACAGCATGTTCGCCACCATCTTCGCGGCAGATCTAACAGAAATGGGCCTGCCGTGATCGAGCTCGAAGATCTTCGCGTAAGCCCCAACCTCTCGGACCATGATCTGCATGTCAGAGACCAAACCAGCACATGCGGCACCGATGTTGTCTGTTATGCGAAAAACCTTCCTCCCAGCTTTGCTGAGTACGGTGTAACCGTAAGAAACCCTCTTCTCAGAAGCCAATATCACACCGTCCTTGCAGACAACACCAACTGTGGTGGCGCCAGGGAAGTAGAAACTCTCACGACTCAATAAACCATCCCCAAAGCAACACTAACCTTTCAGCTAAACTTATTTGCGAAGCCTTTCTTATTAACCTTTAATGCAGAAACTCCACCGAGCAAAAAGAATGAAGGAAGTCAGCGACCTTCTCAACAAAATACTCTGGGATAAGCGTGAAAGACCAGAATATTACGAGATCACGTTCATCCATAGAGGAGCGTACATGAACAGAAAGACCATACAATGTAATGCAGTGACTGGGGTCGAACGATCGTGGTTCATGTATAAAAGCGAGGTTGGGGAAGACATCCCGATCCCGTTCCACCGAGTGGTGGAGATCAGGAACGTGAAAAGTAAAGAGATTGTCTTCAAATCAAAGAAGGCTCAAACGCAATAGCGTCTAAAACCGATTCACGAGACCTATGCCCTTCACAGATATCTCTCCGGGTAGACCCAGGGCCCCATCCACATCAAACTCAACGCCCGTGATCAGCTCAGTTATCTCAACATTCGTCAAGAGATGCATTGTTATCTCAGAGACCCTCACAGTCGAGACTCCTTCAGCGACAGCCATGTAAGGTATCAGCATGTCGCCCATGTGACGATCTACGGGCATACGGGAACTCAACTCCTTCAGCAGTTTTTGAGCAGCCTCCCTCCCGACTACCTCAGCGGGTTTTCCCCTCTCGCCCAGAGCATCCGCACCTAAAACGGTCCCCGAGGTGATCTCAGCGCATAAGACCACACCGCTACCTGGACCTAAGTGCGGATCCCCGCCTGGATCATACCACTCTCTCTCAACGCTCACATCTTCGTAACCTGCATCCTCCAGAACCTTAACAGCAGCGTTCGCCTGCCTTTCGGCAACGTGCCTTGGCAACCTCACGCAGTGGCTCAAACCCCGAATCCTCTCAACATCACCAAACTCTTTCAGAAGAACGGAAGTGAGTTTTCTAACCGGCTTGACCTCCGCAACAATTCTCCCTCCACCGCGAGGATAATGCCCCCTCCTGATAACGGTCAGGCTAGCCTTGTATCCGAGCCTCGCTAAGACACGTATGACCACATATCTCATGTAATCTATTGGAGGACTCCACCTCACGTCGGTGCCGCCGCCTAGGTTGATCTTGACGGAGCCCGGGGAAAAAGCAGCTGAGGGCATAAGCGCTTGCAAAACCAATGGAATGCTTCCTGCCGTTCCTATTTCGAAACTGAATTCTCCAGAGAGTCTCGTCTTCGACTTAAACGTCAATTCCATAGAGGATGTCACAAGACCATCAACATCCGCCTGTGAAAGGCTGGCGACAGCCTTCACACCGATCATGTGTTGGGGTCGAAAACCAGGAGGACTCCGCTTAGCCCTAACATTGAAGATATGGATGTCCTTCCCGAGCAACGCCGCTAAGGCAACGCTGGTTCTGACAACCTGACCTCCGCCCTCACCGACTGAACCGTCTATCTCTATCACATTGATCACAATTGTTAGGATTCCGGCAAAGAATAGTGTGCAAATAGGCAACAATAAAAAGGATAGACTCTGCCTCAAAGCCTATATAATGCTGCGTCGAATAAAAGATGTTAGCAGCATTCTAGGAAGCGGAAAAATGAAGAGAGGCTTGTTTGTAGGCAGATTTCAGCCGTTCCACAATGGTCATGCAGAAGCGATCAAAAAAGTAGCAAAAGAAGTTGACGAGTTGATAATAGTCATAGGGAGCCCACAACACAGCCATGAACTGGAGAATCCCTTCACGGTTGGAGAGCGAATCCTAATGACCAGATCGGCCCTCGACGAGATGGGATTAGACCCGAGAAAATATTATGTAATCCCAGTGCCAGACGTTCAAATGCATGCGACGTGGGTGTCAACAGTCACAGCTTCAACTCCACGCTTCGAAACCGTCTACTCAAACGACCCCCTGACCCGCCGTCTCTTCAAGGAAGCTAGATTTAGGGTTGAGGGCACACCATTCTACCATAGGGAGATGTACTCGGCGACGGAGATTAGGAAGCGGATTCTTAACGGCCAAAGCTGGGAGGAACTCGTTCCGAAAAGCGTGGCCAGACTGATCAAGGAGATCGATGGGGAAGAAAGACTGAGAGATCTAGCAAAAAGAGATGTAGTATAAGTTCAACGCTTATGATGAGAAAGTGATCTTTACCGGGGTTCCCTGCCTTACCTTAAACACTCGGGAAGCGTTTCCCTGGTTGATGTCTATCTCAATGAAGCCAGAACTTCCAACAAGCGCTAGTGCCTGCCCTCTCCCAACGTCACCGTATGTGCTGACAAATGGGATATCCCTTGCAACTCCTCTTATCTCAACTCTTAGCAACCGACCAGGATCAACTCTCCTTCCAAAATCGGAAGGACGAATATTCATTATGAGATTCCCAAAGGAGTCCACGACGAACACCTCTCCAACCACATGATCCTCAGCCGCCTTCGGCTTTAAGGTGGAAAGCACTTGAAACCTGTCAACTTTTGGGCCGATCTCCCTAAGGGGGACACCCATGGCAATATGGGCTGCCACAGGGGCAAAGATCTCCCTACCAGCGAAGGTCTTTGATGGCCCGCTGAGCATATACCTCTTGCTAGTGATCTCGACGACTCGCTTGATCCCATCCTCTGAGGCGGCCAGAGTTAGGACCCCGTTGTCTGGCCCCACAAAAAAGTATCTCTTGGTCTCGATCACGAGCGGTCTCCTACGGGTTCCAACTCCGGGGTCGACAACGGCCACATGAATCGTTCCATTGGGAAAGTATCGGAAGACCTGCATCAAGATGAAGGCACCATATTGGATGTTGAACTTTGGAAGACCATGCGAGACATCAATAACCCTAGCATGCGGACAAATGTTCAATATTACCCCTTTCATACATCCCACGTAAGCGTCCGCAGAACCGAAATCTGTGAGCAGAGTTATGACCGGAGCCACACTCCCATTCAATTCCATCACCAAAAATCTTCCTAATAACAATCTGAGGGGGATCCTTAAGAACATTAATCAAAAATCATTAAACCCAAGAATACCCAAACAAGAACATGCAAAAAAAGATAAGGGAGCTAAGGGGAAAATACATTAACCATCCTTCCAAAAAAGGTGATTGACTTAACCGAAGAAAAAAAGCTGATCATGCTGCCAGGACCGACGAATGTCCCGCCTAGGATAATAAAAGCCATGACGGAGCGTAAAATAGGCCACAGAGACAGAGACTTCCATGCACTCTATGAAAGAATTCTGGAAAACCTCAAGTATCTATTTCAGACAAAAAATGATGTCTATGCCCTAACATCATCGGGCACAGGGGGAATGGAGTGCGCAATCTCAAACACGACATCACAAGGAGATAAGGTAATTATTCCATCGTTTGGTTTCTTCTGCGAAAGGATAGAAGAAACAGTAGCTACCTATGGAGGAAAGCCGATAACAGTCCCAGCAGAATGGGGTAAGTGCACTTCAATAGACTCGATAGAGGAAGCGATCGACAAAAACCTAGACGCTAAGGCGATAGTGATCGTGTACAATGAAACCTCAACAGGAGTCACGTTCAGAGACCTACCAAAGCTGGGAGAAATCGCAGAAGAAAATAATATGCTACTCATAGTTGACGCAATATCTATACTGGGCGGAGATGAGCTCCCTACAGACAAGTGGGGGGTGGACATATGCATCACAGGTACACAGAAGTGCCTCGCCTGCCCACCAGGACTAGCTTTGATCTCAGTCAGCGAAAAAGCCTGGCGCGTCATAGAAGAAACAAAAAACAAATGCGCATACTACTTTGACCTAACAAAGTACAGAGAGTACAAGAAGATATGGGAAACCCCATTCACACCAGCCCTGCCGCTCTTCTACGCACTTGACGAAGCCCTGAAGATGATACGCGAAGAAGGCCTAGAAAACGGTATAGAGAGACACAGAACCTGCGCGAGCGCATTCTATAACGCGGTGGAGGCGCTAAATCTACAACCACTCCCAGACGAAGAACACCGATCAAACACTGTGATAGCAATCAAAAATCCAAGAGGGGTAGACGACAAAGCCCTCAGACGAATAATGGCAGACAGACACCAAATCCTCATAGCAGGCGGACAAGGTAAACTGAAGGGATTGGTTCAAAGGATCGGAAATATGGGGATAGTTTCAGAGCGAGAGGTCACGGCAACAGTAGCAGCATTAGAAGACGCCCTGAAGGAAGTCAACTACCCAGTCGAGCTTGGGTCAGGGATAAACGCCTCAAGAAAAACATTCTCACGGTAAAGGAAAAAACATTATAGTTTCGCGCGCGATATGGGAGTCATCTCCTGCCCAATGTAAAGGCGCCGCCAGCCGATCGACTCCTAAAAAAGCCACCTGGGCAGGATGGACTTCACGTATTCTCCTGTGATAGGTATCTCCAGCCCGCATCTTGGGCATCTCTTATCAGGTGCGATCCTGTATTCAGTCACTGCGAATCCTAGGCGGCCTATCAATAGTTCACCGCAGTCTGGGCAGTAAGTGTTCTCCAACCTGTGACCCGGGACATTCCCCGCGTAGATGTATTGAACACCTTCTTCGACGGCCATATTATGAGCCTTCTCAAGGGTTTTGACAGATGTTATGGACCTATCTTTCATCCTGTATGTTGGGTAGAACTGGGTGAAATGCAGCGGGGATTCAGGCCCAGCCTCCATCAAGTGCCTCCTAGCGATGCCCCTCAGGCAGTCCTCGTCATCATTTACACCAGGAATGACGAGTGTGACAACCTCAACGTGCATCCCTAACCTTTTTGCTTCATTCACATTCCTCCAGACGAGGTTGACATCTGCGCCGCAGTATTTTTGAACAACGTCCTGGTCCCCTTTCAAGTCAAATTTTATGGCGTCCATTCCTGCTTCCTTGAGCATGCGCAATGCCTCAAGCGTCATGTAGCCATTGGAGACGAAGGTGTTGTACAACCCTTTCTCATGGGCTAGTGGAAAAACGTCAAGGCTGTACTCGAAAAGCGTTGTTGGCTCGTTGAACGAGATGGAGGAACCTTGGCATCTTTCGTAGCTTATCATCCCCACGAACCTCTCGGGGCTGACGTAGTTTGCCTTTAGAGGTTGGGGGCTGACTTTGCTGATGTCGTTGTTTTGACACCATGGACACGTGAAGTTGCAACTCCACGTTCCTATCGTTAGAGCATAACTTCCTGGCCAGAAGTGGAAGAAAGGCTTCTTCTCTATGGGGTTGGCCGACATCGAAGATATATCGCCGTACACCAGCGTATACATTTTACTCCCAATGTTCATTCTGGTCTTGCAGAAACCAACTTGTCCAAGGGGAATGAGGCACCTCCTCTCACAGACTCCACATTGAAGAGCATCTTCATTAACCCTCTTGTAGAGAGGAGATTCTCGTACATTAGGGCAGGCAAGTAGCTTCTCGTTTCCCCCGTCGATAACCATTTGTCTCCCTATTTGGATGAAGACTACCTCTACATATATTTGGAGCTCATAATCGATCGAGTACTAGACGTAGGAGTTTTGTTTAGGGTGTAAACCTAGGCTCAGGCCCGCAATTGAACCACAATTTTTATCAACGGTCAAGGAAACATTTTTACAGAAGCAGAGACAAGATGGTGTAGCTTGAAGACCAGGGCGCATGTCTTCGTCAGGGGTAGAGTTCAGGGAGTGTTCTTCAGGGCGGAAACCAAGTATGAAGCCGACAAAAGGAAAATAAAGGGGTGGGTTCGAAACTTGCAAGACGGAAGAGTTGAGGCGGTATTTGAGGGAGAGAAAAATCCAGTGGGTGAGCTAGTCGAATTCTGCAGGAAAGGCCCACCAGGAGCGAGGGTAGAGGACATCAAGGTCGTCTGGGAGGGCTACTCAGGAGAATTCGAAGACTTTAAAATACGATACACGTACCTTTAAAGGACAACAAGACTCTGGAGACAGGAACTTGCCAGTAAAAAAGGGAGACTTCATATTAATCGATTACGTTGCAAGGGTAAAGGAAACAGGCGAAGCTTTCGATGCGACTATCGAGAAGGTAGCAAAGGATGAAGGTATAATCGATGACACATCGATCTATGAACCCAAACTTGTCATCGTAGGTCAAGGCTGGGTCCTCAAAAGCTTGGACGACGCACTGCCAGGGTTAGAGATTGGAAAAGCAAGCAAGATAGAAATCTCATCCGAAAAGGGGTTTGGTCCTAGGGACCCAAAGAAGATTAGGCTGATACCACTGAGAAGGTTTAGGAGGGAAGAAGCGCCTCACCCAGGAATGCGGGTCGAGATTGACGGGAAGACGGCAGTCATCAGAGCGGTTGGAGCGGGAAGGGTTCAAGTTGACTTTAACCCACCCTTGGCCGGAAGGACCCTCGTTTATGATCTGACCGTCAGAAAACGGCTTAAAGAAAAAAACGAGAAGGTTCTCTCGCTAATTCATAGAAGGATTCCTTCGGTCAAAGGGGAGGATTTCAAATTCAACCTCAAAACTAGTATGCTTTCGGTGGAGCTACCCAAAGAAGCCTTTTACCTAGAAGGAATCCAGTTCGCCAAGCGGGGAATCGCAAACGATATTCGGAAGTTTCTCCCAGAAGTCAAAGCTGTAAGGTTCATCGAGACGTTCAAGGGAGAAGCTACTCAGGCAACCGACGTAAGAGGGATAGAAAAAGATGCAAGCCCTGCGGGCAAACAATCTTCTCCTTGATATCGAGAATCTTACATCTCTCGCCTTTCCTGATGCCCTCGGGTACACATCTGATGTAGTTCTCGCATGAGGTATCACCGCAGTTCTGAGGCTGAAACGTTATAACCGCGCTGGTTACAGTGAACCCCGCATCTACACACGCCTCTATATTCTTCTCCATTACTTCGACGACTTGAACACCACCCTCATGAACTCTGCACGGGAACCTCTTTCCGCGAACTGAGACCACTTCATAGACTCGATCAGGCTCCAGATTCGCCACGCAGGCCTTGAAAAGCTTGCAACGATCGCATTCTTTTGAAGGCCTTTCTTGAACAACGGTGAACCCCTCCTTGGCCTGCCTCAACCCTACGAGAGTCACAAGATTTCTGCTCTCCTTTTTCATTTTGATCAGCTAATCTATGACGCCCGTAACCCTTGCCAAGTGGTCAGCAGACTCTTTTGACAAGCCGTGCTCTCCCAAAATTGTATACCTCTCTGGTCTAATCTTGTGAGCTATGGCCAAGGCCTCAACTATGTATCTCGGCTCTATCCCTAACTCTTTTGCAGTTGTCGGAGAACCTATCCTCCTCAGCCTCTCCCCAACCATTCTCCAGTTTATCCCGTGGAGGTAAGCCATCATTATTGTTCCAACTCCACACTGCTCTCCGTGCAAAGCTGGCTTCGGCGCTACCATGTCTAAAGCATGAGAAAAGAGGTGCTCCGCGCCGCTGCAAGGCCCACTGCTTCCTGCAATGCTCATGGCGACCCCGCAGCTAATCAAAGCCTCAAGTACAACACGAATGCCTTCCTCAACATTATTTCGTATGACGTCCGCGTTTCTTAAGATCAGTCTTGCACTCATCAGGGCTAGGCTAGCCGCGTACTCCCCATAATATTGCCCCTTTATTTTGTGAGCCAGCCTCCAATCTCTGACAGCAGTGTATTTTGCTACAATATCACCACAACCGCTCGCAATTAGCCTATATGGAGAACGAGCAATGATGTCTGTATCGGCTACTATGGCAATAGGTGCCTCGGCCGACACAGAAGTGGCGCTCCCCAAATCTTTTATCGAAGCCCTTGAACTAGAAACTCCGTCATGGGAGGCCGCCGTTGGAACACTGATAAAAGGAACACCCTCAAGTGACGAGGACAGCTTCGCGATGTCTATCACCTTGCCTCCACCTATACCCAAAACAATCTCAGGCTTGAACTCTTGAATTAGCTTCCTAGCTTTGTTGACATACTTCATCTCTGGTTCCTCGACGATCAAGCTGCTCACAGAAAAACCGCCTTCTTCAAGCATGCTGGTCACATTTTTGCCAGCTATATCATACGTGTGAGGACCAGTCAGAACTAGAGCTGAGGACAAGAAACCTAGGTTATTACATACTTTGCTTATGTTTCTCAAGACCCCCCGTCCAACTAGGACATCCCTAGGCAGTCTCATGTAGTGTATTGGTTTTGACAAACACATCTACCCGATAGAACATTATGTTTTTAAATACTTGATCTGGCATATTAGGCTAGAAACATTTTTAAGTTAAAGGTTACTATAATAAACAACAGTTGTCTTTTGCGGTCGTTCTGACATTTCTAGGTCTCTCATTTGAGATTCTTGTGGCTTCGCAAAGGTTGGTGTGCGGTTGGAAACGAGAAGACTTGTTGAATCCATGAAAGGTACGACTACCATAGGTGTCGTTTGTCAAGACGGTGTAGTTCTGGCAACTGACACCAGAGTCACTATGGGAACCTTTGTGGCCAGCAAGAAAGGAAAGAAAGTGTTCAAGATCGACGACCACTTAGCCATGACGATAGCTGGTGTCGTCGCTGAGGCACAGAGTGTGGTTGACATACTGAAGGCCAATGCAAGTTTGTTCCGACTAGACAAAGGAAGGAGCATGGACGTTAAGGCTGCCACCAGGCTGGCAGCGAACATACTCTTTTCCTCACGTGCCTTCCCGCTAGCTATGCAAGCCATCATAGGTGGAGTTGATGAGACGGGAGCGCATATATATGCCTTAGATCCCTTTGGTAGCGTAACCGAAGAAACATGTGTCTCAACGGGCTCTGGCTCACCCATCGCGTATGGCGTCTTGGAAGCAGAGTACAAGAAGGATATGCCCGTCTCGGATGGTATTTCAATGGTGGTTCGAGCTATAAGCTCATCCATGAAACGCGATGCGGGAAGTGGCGACAGCTTCGATGTCGTGGTTGTAACAAAAAAGGGTTACTACGAACTGGGCGAAGAGGAAAAGAAAGAGATCATCGAACGTAAAGATTAGGCTTTTCGTACTCCAGAGGAAACAAGGTTGTCATCTTTTAACGAGTTACAAGTGAGAATAAGGGAGGCTCTTCTTGAGCATATCCCCAAGGAGGCAGAGATAAGCCGTATAGAATTCGAAGGGCCCAACATAGCTGTCTACACGAAAAGACCGGAGATCCTAATTGAACAGAATTACATAATAGCAGACATAGTTAATGTACTCCACAAGAGGATAGTGATACGCTCAGATCCTTCTGCCCGCCTTTCAGAGAAAGATAGCTTGAAAGAGATTCAGAGAATAATACCAGAGGAAGCCGAGGTCACGAACATAACATTTGATCCCACCGTTGGAGAAGCAATAATAGAAGCCAAGAAACCTGGGTGCGTCATCGGAAAAGACGGCGCGACACTTGAGGAGATAATCAAGGCGACAAGGTGGAGACTCAGAGTTTTTCGGAGCCCGCCCATCTCCTCGAGGATTATCACGAACATGAGGCACTTCATCCACTCCAAGAGCAAGACTAGAGGAAAGATTCTGAGAACAATGGGGGAGAGGATATTTCGACCGACAGTATTCAAGACAACCGACGTGACGATGACTGCTCTAGGCGGATTCCAAGAGGTTGGGCGATCAGCGATCCTTATTCAGACGGATGAGAGCAGGGTGCTTTTGGATTGTGGAGTAAAACCGGGGTTCGCCGATCCGAGTCAAGCTTATCCTAGACTGAATGTCGGTGATTTCGATCTTGAACTCTTAGACGCGGTTGTCATCTCGCATGCGCATCTAGATCACTCTGGGCTTCTCCCACTCTTGTACAAGTATGGTTACGACGGCCCTGTTTACTGTTCAGAACCCACAGCCAGCTTGATGACTCTGCTACAACTTGACAACCTTGATGTTCTAACTAGGGAGGGAGTTCCCCCTCCATACGATCAGAAAGACATCAAAGAGACCATTATTCACACGATACCCTTGAATTACGGCGTTGTAACAGACCTAGCCCCAAACGTCAGATTGACGCTCCACAACGCTGGCCACATTTTGGGATCTTCCATTATACATCTCCACATAGGCGAAGGAATACACAACATTGTCTATACTGGCGACTTCAAATATGGTCAAAGCATGTTACTTGAGTCCGCTAACGCAAAGTTCCCAAGGGTTGAAACGCTGATAGTTGAAAGCACTTACGGGTCACCGGAAGATATCATGCCTCAAAGGAAAACGGCTGAGGAATCCTTGGTCTCATTCATAAATGAAACTATAGGAAAAGGGGGAAAGACTCTAATACCGGTTCCAGCGGTTGGCAGGTCACAAGAGATTATGCTCGTGTTAAACAGGTACATGACGCAAGGCTTACTCAAAGAAGTGCCGGTGTTCGTTGAGGGTATGATAAAAGAGGCGACGGCCATTCACACAGCCTATCCAGAGTACTTAGACAAGAAGGCACGAGATAAGATTCTGTATCAAGGAGAAAACCCGTTTCAGTCAGATTATTTCACCATTGTTGAGCATCCCGAGGACAGACCTAGCATAATAGAGGGGGAGCCGTGTATAATTCTGGCTACGTCCGGAATGTTGGAGGGAGGACCATCTGTAGATTACTTCAAGAATCTCGCCTCGGACGAGAGGAGTTCCTTGGCATTCGTTAGTTACCAGATTGATGGGACACTAGGTTCCAAGGTAAGGAAAGGAAGACCCGAGATTCAGATGATGGATCCTGATGGGAAGATGAGGGTCTTCAAGGTTAATCTGAGAGTTGAGTCCTTCGACGGTTTTTCTGGACACTCAGATAGAAATCAGATCATAAATTACGTTGGAAAGGTCTATCCGAGGCCAGAACGTGTGATCGTCAATCACGGTGAGAAGGCTAAGTGCCTGGAAGTTGCGAGTGCCCTCCATAGGATCTACAAAGTTGAGACGTGCGCACCGAGAAACCTAGAAACGATTAGGTTAGAATGATTTTCAAAAAATTAGCGACTCTGTTCAACTGTCTTCCAAAAGTCATCGCCAACGAAGTGTAAGTTCTTCACCATTCTTCCGTGTTTTTTCTTTCTGAACTGGCTTGAATCGAAAAGGCTTCTACCTATGGCTATGGCCTTATGGTGTCTCTCGTCCCTAACGACGACTGGCATTTCGGCGGAAAACTCACCCTCAACCCCTATTATTCCTGGAGCCATTATGTCTGCTCCATTACACACATGCGAGAGGGCTCCCATGTCGACTATTACTGATGACATTAGATCTAGAATGCCTTCGTTGATCAATGCAGGAAGCAATTGACCTTCCGTTTCAATTAGGATCAGCTTTCCGTCCAGCAGAAAGATTTTCTTGGCCGGCGATAGATCCATCGCCTCGAGGCTTTTACTGTTAGGAATTACTTTTTTAGCCTCTTTTCCGATTAGGTTTGAAAGGTGCTCCATAAGTCTTTTCGTTTCACTCGAGTCTAAGTGGTGCCTTTTCTTCGACTTCAAGAGCATATCTCCATGTAAGACTTTTAAATCAAAACTTTTAAATTATGGACATATGATTCTCTTTAAGAGTCTGATGTTTAGGGTGGTCTATGTTGGCCGAGATGATTACGGAGGTTCTTGAGAGGAGCGTTGGGAAAGTCGTCCTCGTAAAGCTGAGGGGTGGGACGAATTTGAGGGGTAAGCTTGAGGGTTTTGACCAGCATATGAATTTGGTTCTAGTAGATGCAGAGGACGTCTCGGCATCTGATGATGTGAAGAAACTTGGGACCATCATTCTGAGGGGAGACAATGTCGTTATGATCTCGCCTCCCCCGAGCTGACTGATCGTTAGTCGATGAGAGATCCAGTCGCTTTTTTCAGGGCAAGGTTTAAGACTTACTTATTTTCTACATAATTTTGTCGGGCCGGTAGCTCAGCCTGGTATGCCTACTATGGGCCAAAGAGCGCTGCGTTGGCATCGCAGAGGTCCCGGGCTCGAATCCCGGCCGGTCCACCATTTTCTGTGTGGCTGGGTTCTACAGGTCTAGGTACTTTTTCAGTTCCCAGTCTGTCACCTGTAGGTTGTACTCGCTCCACTCCTTCTTCTTTGCCTCTATGTATTTTCTGAATGTGAACTCTCCTAGGGATTCCCTCATCAACTTGCTTTTCTCGAACTCTTCTATTGCCTCCCCCAGTGATGAGGGAAGTGTTTCGATGTAGAACTTTGCCAGCTTTCTTTCGTCGAATTCGTATACATCCTCTTCGACTGAGTTCGGTGGCTGTATCTTATTCTTGATTCCGTCCAATCCTGCCTTCAGCATCACGGTGAACGCTAGGTATGGGTTGCAGGACGGATCTGGACACCTGAGTTCGAGGCGAGTTTCTTTCTCTTTTCCTGGGTGGTATTCTGGAACCCTAATAAGGGCTGACCGATTACGCCTTCCCCAGCAGACATATGTTGGGGCTTCGTATCCTGGGACCAGTCGTTTGTAGGAGTTTGTCGTCGGAGAGAGAACCAGGGACATTTCTCTTGCGTGCTTGAGTTGGCCTCCGATGAAGTGGTAGGCCAGCTCGGATAGACTGTACTCGTCTCCTGGGTCGAAGAATGCGTTCCTTCCGGTCTTTGCATCGCATAGACTCTGGTGCGTGTGCATGCCTGAGCCATTTATTCCGGCTATTGGTTTTGGCATGAAGGTCGCGAGCAGGTCGTGGTTTGATGCCACGGCCTTTAAGATGCTCTTGTAGGTTATCACGTTGTCGGCTGTCGTTAGGGCATCTGTAAACTTGAAGTCGATCTCGTGTTGACCCGGAGCCACCTCGTGATGGCCCCTTTCGACATCCAGTTCCATTTCTTGGAGGGCGAACGTCGCCTCCCTTCTTATATCTAGCGATATGTCAAGCGGCGAGAGATCGAAGTAGCTACCCGTGTCGTGTGGCGCTGGCCTGAGTTGATGGGCCTCGTCGACCTTTAATAGGAAGAACTCCAACTCTGGGCCGACGTTATAGACGAATCCGCTAGCCTCAGCTTCTTCAAGGGTCTTCTTAAGGATATACCTAGGGTCACCTTCAAAAGGTCTTCCTTCAGGCCTGTATAGGTTGCATATGATTCTGCCCTCTTTCTTCTCCTGGGGTCGCCATGGAAGAACGCGGAAAGTCGTTAGATCCGGTATCGCCAGCATATCGCTTTCGTATATCCTGACAAATCCCTCTATCGAGGAACCGTCGAACCCGAGGCCTGAGAGGGCTTCCTCTAAGTGTTCTGTGGGGATAGCGAAGCCCTTAGCTGTTCCAAAGATGTCCACAAACTGTAGAGTTATGAGTTTTACGCCAGAATCCTTTATTCTTTTTAGGAGCCCTTCTTTAGCTTTTGAAGACAAATTTTTTCACCTGAAAAAATGTTATGGACATGGAAGAGTACAGAAGCAACTAAGCCATCAACAGTTATTAAAACTTTGTTCTTGCGAATGATCGAGGCTGAAGATCACGATACTTTGAATCATTTCCTGTCAAAATATATGTTCTTGCCTGTGGCAGATACTGGAACTCCAATAATCAAGTCGGTGTCCAACAGTTTGAGAGCCTTAGCTGCGGTTCCTATAGTAAGCATTACCCTGTTATCGACATTCAATCCACTTGCGGTCTTGACCGCTGAACCTAGGGCTACGCCGAGATCTAGCACTTCAAGCATGCACATAGGCCCCGTAAAGTCATTTCCTGTCTTCTTCTTGGCCTCTATGAAGGCAGCGCATGTGGGATAACCGCAGGCCCCGCAGTCCAATGGCCTTTCAGGTTTAGGTGGCATCGTCGCTTTGACGCCGACTAGGAGAACAGCCCTTGATCCTCTTACGTTTTCGGCGTCTCTTATGAACGAGTGCTTCGTCCGCTCGTCTACAAAACGTTCAGCCTTCTTCTCCATGGCTAAGGCCAATTGCTCTTTATCTTCACCTATCACCATCGCCGTTGTTATTCTATCTACTCCACGTGATTTGGGAGCTGTCCTTGCGCTCACAGCCATCAATTTGGCTGCATCGATGACGGCTTCTTCTTCAACCTTTTCACCATAGATGATTGGCAATTTGTTTGCCTCCGACTATAAGACTATATTGCCAACATCTTTTTAACCATGCGATAAATATTATTTTGACTTCATCAAGTATTTGCTTAGTCTGGGCCGGTAGTCTAGCTGGTTAGGACACGATGCTTTGCCTAAGATCCGCTTGACGTGCGGAAGGTCCCCGGTTCGAATCCGGGCCGGCCCACCATTTTTTCTTGAACTCCTATGGATGCTCAAAGTCTTCTTGTGTCAACTGTGAGAAGTGTGCCTTCCAAGAAGATAATGATTTCGCGTACATGATTTTCTTCGACCTTTGTCGATTTTGTAATCGACAATAAACGTAAGACTTATATTCCCAACCCTCTAATAAGTAGGATTAAAAATTTCCCCACTAGGGAAAAGAGATCAGAGAATATTTTGTGGTGTTTAGACTTTGATTGGAAAAGGTATCTTGGCCGCCGCTTCTCCTGTTGAGTCGGCTTTGTTCACCATAGACGGGTCGAAGGGTCTGTCGAGGCATCTACTCGTCTTCACAGACCGACGGCTTATTGTTGGGCTTGTGTGTAGTGGAGCAACACGCTTGTTTACGGCTGGCGTATGTAGGATGGCTCACGAGAGTTCTAAGTTGAAGAAGATGAAGATTGAAGAGTTGTTGTCGGACAAGAAGACCCGCATGATCCCATACGGTGACATAGGTAGCATTGAGGTTATGAAGGAAGGAATGCTCAAGTGGGGATCAATTACGGTCAACAGCACTGTGGATAAGGCTGAGAAATTCTATGTCAACATAAAGAAGAGGATAGATGATTTTGAGAGATCGCTGAGGCCAGTCCTTGGAAAACGATTGATAGTAAGACGATGATACGATCGAGGATATCATTCGCGTGCGTGTAGCTATCGACTCTTGTCGATTTTCTAATCGACATCGGACGTAAGGCTTATATTCCCCACTCTCCAATAAATAGCATCTAAATTTTCCCAAGTGGGGAAAAGAAGTCTAGGAAAAAATTCTTGGAGTTAAGACTTTGAGCAAAATAGGCATCGTCAGTTACGGCGCATACATCCCGAGATGGCGTATCAAGGTCGAGGAGATAGCACGGGTATGGAATGCTGATCCGGAGGATTACAAGCAAGGATTATTGATAGATGAGAAGTCTGTTCCTTCGCCGGATGAGGACACTGCTACCATATCTGTGGAGGCTGCGAGAAACGCCTTCAAGAGAGCGGGAAAGATAAAACCGCAAGAGGTGGGTGCCTTGTATGTAGGCTCAGAGTCGCATCCTTATGCTGTTAAGCCCACCGCATCCATTGTGGCGGAGGCCGTTGGCATCACGCCTTCGCTGACGGCGGTCGACATGGAGTTTGCGTGTAAAGCTGCCACAGCGGGCATCCAAGCTTGCATGGGATTGGTCAAGGCCGGATACATAAAGTATGGGATGAGCATCGGCGCGGATACTGCTCAGTCTGAGCCTGGGGATGCGCTGGAGTTTACGGCTTCAGCTGGCGGAGCTGCATACATCATTGGAGGAGAGGACCTCTTGGCTGAGATCGAGGACACATACTCTTTTACGCAAGACGTGCCAGACTTCTGGAGGAGGGATGGCGAGAGGTACCCAAAACATGCGGGAAGATTCACAGGTGAGCCTGGATATTTTGACCACGTAATTAGTTGTTCCAAGGAGTTGATGAGTAAGACTGGAACCACTCCTGAAGACTATGACTATGCTGTTTTTCATGAACCCAACGGGAAGTTTCCTCTGAGGGCTGCCAAGATTCTCGGCTTTCCCAAGGAAAAAGTCTTGCCTGGTCTCATAGTGAGTAGAGTCGGCAACACTTATTCAGGTTCGTCGCTCCTGGGCTTGGCTGCGGTACTTGATGTAGCTAATGCTGGAGACAAAATATTACTAACTTCCTATGGCTCTGGAGCTGGATCAGACTCATTCAGTATAAGAGTAACAGAAGGAGTGGTGGAGAAGAGGCCGCTTGCGCCGTCCGTTGAGTATTACATCAATAGGAAGAGCTACATCGATTACGCGACCTATTCGAGGTATGAGAGAAAGCTGGAGGCTGGCTAGTTGGCCCTCAAGAAGAGAGATGTAGCCATAGTTGGCATAGGCTCGACTTCCTTCGGGGAACGTTGGGATGTAGGACTGAAGGAGCTGGTTGCTGAGGCAGGTTTTCAAGCGGCGGAGGATGCTGGAGTACGGGGAAAGGACATTGAGTTGGTCATCGCTGGAAACATGTCGGGTGGCAGGTTTGTGGGTCAAGAGCATGTTGCAGCTCTTATGGCGGACTTTCTGGGCTTGAATCCGACGCCTGCGGTGAGAGTTGAGGCGGCGTGTGCCTCAGGCGGTGTTGCTATGCGGGAGGGGTATATGACCGTGGCTTCGGGTTTTCACGATCTTGTTGCCGTTGGCGGGGTTGAGAAGATGACTGATGTCTACGGCAGCGGGGCGATCGCCGCTTTGTCTGGGGCTATGGATTTTGAATGGGAAGCCTACTATGGTACTACGTTCCCTGGGATCTATGCGTTGATCGCCCAGCGGTATATGCACGAGTACGGTTTGACGAGGGAACAGCTTGCCGAGGTGGCTGTGAAGAGTCATTATCATGCCAGTTTCAATCCTCTGGCTCACTTCCAGAATCGGATAGAAGTTGAGGATGTATTGAACTCTAGACTCATAGCTGATCCTTTGAGGCTCTTGGACTGCTCCCCGATTTCGGACGGTGCGGCGTGCGTACTTCTAGCCCCTGCCAAGGATGCGAGAAAGTATACGGACACGCCGATTATTGTAGAGGCGTCTAGGCAGGCTTCTGGAACCCTGAGCCTCTTTATGAGGAGAGACATCTGTACTATTGACGCCACCACGGAGGCTGCGAACCAAGCGTTCAAGGATGCTGGCCTTTCGAGGAAGGATGTGGATCTACTTGAGGTGCACGATTGCTTCACTATAGCTGAGATTCTGGCCTTGGAGGATCTCGGCTTCTGTGAGAAGGGCAAAGGAGGAAGTCTCTATGATGGGAGGCAGACCTACTTCGACGGTGAGTTGCCTGTGAATACGGATGGGGGGTTGAAGGCTGCAGGTCATCCTGTTGGAGCGACTGGCGTCAAGCAGATTTTTGAGTTGGTTAAGCAGTTGAGAGGAGAGGCGGAGAAGGGAAGACAGGTGAAGGATGCGGAGATTGGGTTGGCACATAATCTTGGAGGTTCAGGTGCAAGCGTGGTCGTGACCATATTGAGGAGGGGAGATTGATGTCTTTTCTTGGTGTCCCTTCGCATTGGAGAAGGTACAAGGAGCGTTATAGGCTCGTGGGTTCGAGGTGTGAGAAATGCGGGAATGTTTTCTTCCCTCCTAGGAAGGTATGCCCACATTGTCGAAGGGCAGGGAAGTTGGATGATTTGGCGTTCTCAGGAAATGGTAAGGTCTACAGCTTCACTGTTATTAGAGCTGCTCCTGAAGAGTTCACGGAGTACGCTCCTTATGCGATTGGATTGATAAAGTTGGATGAGGGACCATTGGTCGAGTCTCAGATCGTGGACTGCGAGTTTCAAGACATATCTATAGATATGCCTGTCGAGGTTTGTTTTAGGAAGCTCATGGAACAGGGTAAAGATGGAATCATATGTTACGGCTTCAAGTTCAAGCCTAGGGACGATTCTTGGAGGGACGCCAACCTAAATATTAAAGAAAAGTGAGGGGCATCCTAGGTATTAAAACTCTTTTCTTTTGAGCTTGTAAAATGAGCTTCCACTTTCCGTGCACCGTATCTTCACACGCAAACGTTTCAAAACAATATTTTTCTGTGTAGATGCCTATTAAGAGTCATGGAGATCGGTCTGGACTTACCTTATATGACTTCAGACCTGCCAGGTATTGGCGGACGAATTCGAGATAAACCTGATCATTTCGTGGTTGAGGAGATACCCCTCTACGAGCCACAGGGCGAGGGAGAACATCTCTACGTCAATCTGACGAGAGAGGGACTGACTACTCGGGACATGCAGCGGCAGCTGGCAACTCTGTTTGGTCTTCGAGTCGATGCTGTTGGCTTTGCTGGTATGAAGGACAAGTATTCCCGATCCACCCAGACTTTCAGCCTGACTATTGGGCGCGTAGACGCGGATTTTGTGGAGAGGGCCGTGGCGCGGATAAGATCTACGCTGCCGGTCATTGTGAACTTGGCTCGGCTACACAGGAATAAGCTCAAGCCTGGGCATCTGCTGGGCAACAGGTTTACCGTAGTCGTCACGAAGTTGGGGCTATCACAGAATGAGGCGTTGCGTCGAGCCCAGGCGATCGCTATTCAGCTGCGAGAGGGGGGTATTCCCAACTTTTTCGGCAGTCAGCGCTTCGGTCACTACGGCAATAATGTTCGACGGGGACTGGAGATCATTCGAGGTCAATACCGAGTCGGCGACCGGTGGTTGCATCGCCTTCTGATATCCAGCTATCAGAGCTACCTGTGCAACCGTTACTTGGTCCGCCGTGTTGAGTCTGGCTACTTCGATCGCATCTTGACTGGTGACATTGCCAAGAAGTACGTTACTGGCGGTTTGTTTCAGGTTGAAGATGGCGCGGAAGAACAGCCTCGCTATGAGGCGCATGAGATCAGCTTCACGGCTCCGATCTACGGATCCGAGATGTGGGCGGCCACTGGACCTGCTGGAGAGCTCGAGGCAAAGGTGCTGGATGAGGTTGGCATTACCTTGGAGCAACTGGAGAAAGCTGGTGTTAAGGGCACTCGGCGTTTGGGTCGATTGCTGTTGTCTGATCTGGTTGTGAATCCGGCGCCTGAGGGCTTGGTGATTCGCTTTTCGTTGCCGAAGGGTGCCTTTGCGACAACGGTGTTGCGGGAGATTATGAAGGTTGATCTGGCATATCCGCCTGGTATTTCATCGGACAGTATGTTGATATAGACCTCACCAGAAAGCTTTAAACGTTGATGATCACATTTTTGATTTTGCCGCGGTAGCTCAGCCCGATCACATAGAGTCTGGATGTGAGGCGATGGAGAGCGCCCGACATGGAGATTCAAGGCTCCATGGGCGAGGCTGAAGACCGGGTTGTCGGGAGTTCAAATCTCCCCCGCGGCACCACA
>CAZKBR010000013.1:0-27885 GCA_964551465.1 uncultured Candidatus Bathyarchaeia archaeon | reverse complement strand
CTCCTTCTGACCCATCACTTTTCAGCCTACTGCGCTGCTCTCGCAGCTCTATTAATCAGCGCATCGTATCTCTTGCTGAGAAGAAATTGGGAGACCCTGAAGAGAATCATTAAAGTGGCAACATTTACAGCAGCCGTCTCTTCTCTACTTGCAGCCTTTTGGATCATCCCATTCTTGCGTTTCAGCAACTACCTCTCAAACAACCCCTTCACCAACGGAGACGTGTGGGACAACTTTCTGCCTCTAGAACACTGGGACAAGATGCTCTACAAATTCCACAATCTAGGCTTGATGCAATGGCTTCTCGCAACATACACCCTAGCGTTCTTTGTAGCCTGTTGGATAGATAAGGGACATACTTCTCCAAGATCGAGGCTAATCTGCTTCATGCCTTCTCTCTTCGCTTTATCCGCACTTCTAATCGGGCCTCTCTACGTCTGCTTTCACCCAATAGAGTTGATCCTCATAGCTGCCGTCTCCATCATAGTCCCTATATTGCTGATTTCATCGATTAGGAATATAGGAGCAGAAGGAAGGTTTTCCATCGTCATGTCCGTTGGCTGGTTCTTCATATTCGCATGGCTAGGTTTCGGAAGCCACGCTTTACTATTCCAGCTTATACCCTACTGGCAACGTCTGGACACATTCCGCTTCGCCCTTTATGCCTGCATCCCTGAATGTATTTTGGTCGGAAAACTCAGCCCTGCGCTAACATCTGCAAAAATTTTCAAAGAAGGTGGAAGAACCTCAGCCTCCCAAAAACCCCGCTTTTCGCCAAAAATAGTTCCCTTTCTGCTTGTTACAGCCATGCTTGTAGCAAACACCTTCGTTGGGTACTTCGTAATAGCCGACGATTTCTCTTACCGCAGCAACGGCGTGGTTTCGGCAGGGGTTATTGAATATTTCAAAAAACAGGAGGATCAAGCCAGGATCCTTCCGATAAGATGTCCCGATTGGGTTTTCATTCTCCCGCTTTATGCTAATAAACCCATTGTAGATGGCTGGTACCCTCAAGCCAAGGTTTTGCCCCTTTTAGTTAACATAGATGACTACACATTGAACGAGCTGTCGAAGACCTACGGTGACGATAAGAACGAGAGCGCTAGGATCGCGATCTGGAGAACCCTAATATCAGAACATTCATTATTAGGTATTGAGTGGGTGATGATTCCAGAAGACGTAATGGTAGAAAATGAGACGCTCAGCTCTCTTTTAATGGGGGATAACCAAGACTTTCACATGGCTGCGAAAATCGACGGGATATTAATATACGAGACAAGCGCTTCTCAATCGCTTGTACAGACTGAAGCCAGACTGCTTACGTCGCCTACTTGGAGTCCCGACAAAATAACGATCATCTTAGAGACAAATAGAAGTGCATCCATCGTAGTGAAGGAGGCATACTTCCCAGAGTGGACTATCCAAACAAATGCGAGTTCAGCGCAGTTGACAAAAGATGACAATGGATTCATCAAAATTCAAATTGCGCCAGTAATGGACTCAAACGCCTATGAGGTGAACCTCGTCTATGAAAGGCCCTATGAATGTTATCTCTACCTACTTTCGACATTCGCGTTTCTATCCCTCATGATAGGCTACATCACATTTACTTGGAGGAAGAAAGAATGGCGTCTAAAAAATGGGAAATAGTGACAACAGTTCTATTAATCGCGACCTTCTTTTCCTTATCCATTCTGTTTTACCAAGTATATCTGCATGTTCCCTACGAGCCGGAAATGACGATCCAGAGCCTGTGTCGAAGACCTTTAAAAGCACTTACTATAGCCTCTGGAGTCGCGCACGAGCGTATATATGTTTCTTATTCAAGTGCCGACTTTTGGCCCTTAACTCCCTTCATAGGGCATTACTACCCTCTGGGAGGATGGATGACGTGGGTGAGCGCAGACTCAAAGGTCCTTCTCAATAAATATTATACAATTATGCCTGACGAAGAAACAATATTATGCTTCACTTGGATTAGAGGTCCATTTCAGGCAAGTGATATTGACTACGAAGACTACGGGGGCGAGGTTATTCGACTATGGGAAAATGACAGGGTCTTTGTCACTATCTGGGGGAAAAAAACCGCTGAGGTCTTAGACTTCATAAACCTTACTCTCAATCACCTAGACTCCTACTTAAACGAAAAGTGGAACAGTCCATACATCTACACGGATACCATTGAAAATGTAAAATCAAGAATGCTGACGCATAATGGTTACATAGAGGTCTACCCAAACCTACCTAACTTCTGGTCCGACGACACGGGCAAACTCGTCACTGCGTTAATAGACTACTACAATAAGACTGCAGACAAAAACGTTCTAGATTTGATCTGGCGGTGCAACCAATTGCTCTTCGCTGCACAGAACGATTTAGGTCACTTCTGGACCCGAAAATACGTTGGACCAGTCTACGTTAGTACAGAGCATGAGTACGAGAAGACCACAAGTGTCCGGAACTGGCTTGTCGAGTTCAACTACATTGAAGAAACTCCATGGTTCAGAAGGGATGGATGTGACACCGAGTTTAGGTGGGAGCCAAAGATACGGCTCTCTCCAAGAGTAGAAATTAAGCCAAACGGCGCCACGGCTTATCAAACCAAGTTTCTAAAAGATTATGATCAGAGATCTGTAACGATAGTAACGCAGACAGAGGAGAACGTTACCGTCTGTTTACAGTATGAAGACAGCTCTTTCCCAACATTATCTGTCTATGTGTCCGTTCTGAAGGCCGAACCGAGTGTAAAGATCTGGTTCACATACGATTCGAAGACTGATTTGGAAGATCTGGTTTTTTGGTACGGCTTCGAGTCGCTTGAAGACTTCTGGCTTGAGAACGGAGCTAGTGGTGTCGGCCCAAGATACTGCTACACTCAGGGCAGAGTTCTTAGGAGGAACGATCAAAACCCCATGCTGATTACGAACGAAAGCGTGAACTCACTAGTCCTCTTCGATAACGCAACCAGTCTTCGAGGCAGAATGATACTTCTAGTCTTTAAGGATACTCCCGACGCCATTTACGACTGCTTCTCTAATGGAGACGCCGACGGAGATGGCTACAGAGAGTTTGACCACCTCAGTCTGAAATACGAGCTAGGTTCAGCAGAAGCGGGATTGAGCAAAACCACAGGAAGCATCTTTCTTGTGCCCTTCTACGATGCCGATGCTTGGCAGTGGAGAGAAACAATCGAAAAAATCTGTTTAAGGATCACTAGAAATCTTCTCGAGTCTGGGCGCACAGGATTCATGGACTTTGAACTATCTGATATCCGTAATCAAGCCCCGGTAATAGAATCGCTATTAAACTCTGCTCTCTTCTGGACAAAAACTCCGCATAGTTTACGTGCCAACGCGTGCTTCGAGATCGGCAAGTTTGGGCTTGATTCCTACCTGAAATCTATCGTTCTAGGTCGAGTGCTGAGTGGATACGAGATCGGGTACCTCCTAATGGCATGTAGCCATGCCTACCATCTAACCTACAACGAGAGTTACCGGGTATGGGAAAAGCAACTTGCCGACCAAATAATTGCCCAACAGATCTTGAATCCTTCCGACCTCCGTTACGGTGGATATATTGACAGCCAGGCCATCCAAGCCTGTCACCTAGATGTTGTAGCCATCTTCCTCACTGCTTTAAAGTATGCTTATGATGACTTCGGCGACCAAGCTTACTTTGAAAGTGCCAGAAGGTGTATAGAGAAGTGGATACACTTGGATAAAGAGCAAGGCGCTTGGGGTTATCGCGATAGTTTTTTCGCAACGGATGGAGGAGGCCAGACCAATAAGCAGGGAATTTTAATAAAAGCTCTTGTGTTATGGGGATACAAAGATATGGCTAAGACCGTCGCCGAATTCTTCTTTAAACACCTTGTCCCGCCCTACGGACTAGCTCCAGTAGCACCAACCTTCAATGATCCTTGGGGTGCGTCATGGGACATAAACTCTGAGACACTTGCATGGTCGTTGGATGGGTTGATAAGTTTAAGAGAAGTAGTCTAAAATGATTCAAATTTATCGATCTTACGAGGCAAGCTCAAAAATAAGAGGTTGGCAGAGATCCTCTCTCTTTTCTGCTTAATTTGGTGTTAAAGATTTCATCGTACTTGATTAGTTTTTGGGCATATAGTCTAAAAGATCCTAGCACAAGTTTTTATGCGCATTTGGTTGGCGCTGGGATACTTCATATTTCCATGATATTGCAAGACTTGGCTACGGTATTAAACCTGAGTTCTACGCCTTCCCTCCGCTGTTTCCCATATTAATAAAGTTACTCAGTTTCTTTACAGACGATCTAGCAGTAAGTACCTTGATCATTGGAAGTGTTTTCCATCTTCTTACAATCTATTTATATCTGGCCAAGACTCTCAGTAAAGAAAATGTCTTGTTGGCAGTGATTCTTTTTTACTTCGCGTCTTTAATTTCTGTATACCTCTTTATTTCGTGGGTTTTTATCGGGTAGTTCCTACAGTATGAAGATAGTTTTATAATGCGCCACTTCACATTTGACAGAAATGAAGTTTTAAGCGCGCGAAGAGACAATGAACCGCGATGTTCAAAGGACTTACCTCAAAAAAGTGGTGTATTGTCTTAGTTGGGCTATCTATACGGCTTTGCGTTGCCCCTTTCACTGGACATCCTTGTGACATGGAGCTCTGGGAGAGCTTCGGCCAGCGTTTTATAGTGGGAGGAGTCAACCCATATGCTATTTCCTTTGCATATCCACCACCTTGGATCCTAATAACTGGCCTCATGTACAGCATTTATCTTCTCTTCCCGAGTGCCCCATTGTTGAGCTTCATTTTAAAGTTGCCAATCATCATCGGAGACCTGCTGGTTGGAATAACTCTCTTTAATATAGTTTTTCATATGACCGGAGATCGAAGAAAGGCAGAACAGGCCATTGGACTTTACATGCTTAATCCTTATGTAATATGGATATCAAGTATCTGGGGGATGTTCGACTCTCTACCAGCTCTATGCACCCTCCTCGCCTTCATGTACTTTGTTGACAGAAAGAGGGGGGTTAGCGCGATCTTTTTAGGGCTTGGAATAGCTTTCAAATACTATCCCATCTTGCTGTTGCCAATTGTTCTGTTGTACGAATGGAAGCATAAGAGAGTTAATGAGGCATTCCGGTACTTTTTGTATGCGCTTATGCCGCTATTCGTAGCTTCCGCGCCTTTTCTAGTAACCGATTGGAAGAATTTTGTCGGTCAAGTTGCCACCGTTCCTTTAATGATCTATCGTTGGCCAAGTACACCAGCGTCTTTTTTCGCTTTCATCTATGTATTTAGAGACGCGTGGCCTGCACTATTTGATTATTTTATGGTTAACTCCTGGTTGATGAACATTTTGAGTTTTGGTCTTTTTTTGGCGATTTACATTAAAATAACTTCAACGTTGCATCGCCAGAATTCAGCTTCTCTACCAAGGATGTTAAATACCGGATTCTTGACGGTGCTTCTGGCCATCCTTTTCAGTTCTAAAATGGTCTGTGAGCAGTATTTTCAGTGGGTCGTGCCTTTCATAATACTCGACTACATTATCTTTAATGGCGAGAATAAACGTCTGTTCAACATCTTATGGCTAGCATTTTTCATATTTTTTATCATAAATGTTCCATTCTACAACTTCGTTTTGGACGTCCAAAAAAGGGAATATTCTTACACGCTGTTTCTTAAATCGGTGGTGGACTGGTATGAGTACTCTGTGCCGGGCATCTGTAAGTCAACCACCCTTTTCGCACTTGGCATAACAATAAGCATAACTTGCGCTTGGTATATTTACAGACTCTTGAAAAGCATTAAACCATCGACATATACTAAGACAACATAGATGTCTAAGTCGAGACAGGTTTTTATGAGGTCGTTTATTAGGCCTGGTCTCCTTTGTGGGAATTTTTTTCCTGACATTGTTCTTGGCCTAAACCAATGGCAATGTATTTTAGTTCTCTTGAAAACTCTGAGGGGTTGTAAATTCTTCTCCCGTCAATCATAATTGGTCTCTTCATATGCTTTAGAAATATACTTGGCTTCAAAGTCTTGAACTCACTCCACTCTGTAACGACCATGCAACAATCAGCGTTCTTCAAACATTCGATCGAGGAGGGCGCGAAATCTATCTTTCCATCGAAGATGGATTTTGCATTCTCAGTGGCTATCGGATCATAAGCGCATATTGAGGCCCCTTCTCTAAGGAGGAGGATTATTATGCGGATCGATGGAGCCTCACGCATGTCGTCCGTGTTAGGTTTGAAGGATAGGCCCAGAATAGCCACTTTCTTGCCCTTCAGACTACCAAGTTCTTGTCTTGCTAGCTCAACCATTCTCTTTGGCTGCCCTTCATTTACCTCAAGAACTGACTCTAGTAGGGAAGGACGATAACCTAGATTTCTAGAGAGGCTGACTAGAGCCTTTACATCCTTTGGAAAACAGGACCCACCAAACCCGACCCCCGCTTCCAGAAAAAGAGGGTTAACTCTATGGTCCATGCCGACAGCCTTAGCCACTTGAGTTACATCAAGGTTAGGTACTCTTTCACAGATGTTGGCTATAGAGTTGATGAAGGATATTTTTGTGGCCAATAAAGCGTTACTTGCGTATTTTACCATCTCAGCCGATGCAGGGTTCATCCTCAGAATCGGCACACGGCCGTTGTAAAAATCTTTGTAAAAATCCTCTAAGGTCTCTCCAGATCTCTCGTCATGTTCACCGACAACCACTCTGTCTGGTTTTAGAGTGTCATGAATTGCAGAGCCCTCACGCAGAAACTCTGGGTTCATGCATAAACCAAAGTCTTTACCAGCTTTCTTCCCCGAATTTTTTTCCAAGATGGATTTTACGACGTGTTTAGTCGTACCGGGAGGAACGGTGCTCTTCACAACAACCAAATGATAACCATCTTTCTTCCGTAGCGCCCCTCCAATCTCTCTCGCCGAGTTTTTGACGAAGTGTAGATTTACGCTGCCATCTAACGTGCTTGGCGTCCCCACGGTGATGAAGGTAATTTCTGAATCTAGGACAGCCCCCTCACGATCCAAGATCGCACGTAAGTTACCGCTTTTGATCGCCTTCTTTAGAAGCCCGTTCAAATGTGGTTCATAGAACGGAGACGCCCCCCTCTGAATGAGTTTAACGCTCTCTTCTCTAATATCAGATATGGTAGTTTTGTAGCCCCTGTTTGCAAAACACACCGCTGTGCATAAACCGACATACCCGGCCCCAACAATCGAAATCTTATGCAAGCTATCAATCTCTCCTTACCAGTATATGGGTTTGCTTTAAGAAAGCTTGTTAGATTATCATAATATAATTTAACGATCACAACAATAAATTGGTTAAATGCAATCCAGACACGGCTGTAACTTCCTACATTGGTGGTGGCAAGTACGAAGATATGTATGGTGACGGCGTGTTACACTCCATCTAAAGGTGGCATCGAGAAGACTGTGAGTGAGCTTACGGGACAACTGTTGAGAAAAGGCCATCGCATTCACATAATAACTTCCAGCCGTGGACTAGATCCAACGCATTTTTATCATGAGAAACAAAAAGACTTAGAGGTCACACGGTATCCTGAAACAATCTTCTTTTTTGATTGCCCAATAAATCCAAGGATTGCCGCGCATGTCCTAAGAAGCGACTACGATGTGCTTCATGTTCACGGGGTTACTCCGACGATAAGTGATCTGGCTATAGTCTTAGGGAAAATAAAAGGAAAGCCTGCTGTCCTTACTTACCATTGCAGTCCCGTGCCAGATTATGGAAGAGGTTGCGGGCATTTTCTGAGTAAGTTATACATGAAAATATTAGATCGTATAATAGTTAATCTTACAGACAGAGTCGTTGTGACAACCAAGTCGTTCGCAAAAGCTAATTCCACTATCAAAAATGTTTTGAAAAAAGTAGTGGTTGTCCCGTGGGGAGTGGATGCTTCAACAAGAAGAATATCACTGAATTATCCTGATGAAGACCCCAAAATAAAAGTGCTTTTTGTTGGACAGCTAAAAAAGTACAAGGGGATAAAGTATCTTATCAAGGCCATTAAACTCCTCTCTGAAGAAGAGCTTCCATTAAATTTGACCATCGTTGGTGGAGGACCCGAAAAACGATCATTGGAAAATTACGCAAGAAATCTAGGAGTTAATGCAAAATTCACAGGCATTGTTTCAGATGAGCTTCTTCCTTCACATTACTCTGACGCTGACATTTTCGTTTTACCTTCAGTAAGCGGAAGAGAGGGGTTTGGCTTAGTTATCCTAGAAGCCATGTCGTATGGAAAACCAGTTATTGTAACAGACATCCCAGGACCAAACGAAATTGTGAAGAATGAATATAATGGGATACTTGTACCACCCAGAGACCCAGAAGCCCTAGCGAAGGCCATTAGAACAATAGTGTCCAACTCGGAACTCCGGCGCACCCTCTCCATCAATGCGAGAGAAACTGTTAAGAGGTTCTCTTGGGAGGAAGTCGGAGAGAAATATGAGGGCATTTACAAGTCTATTATTCATCAAGAATAAGTGCAAACCGCGCGCGATCAGCTTCGACAATCTAAATGTAGTTGAGCACTCCATTGAACAGAATATGCATATTCAGTCACAAAACATTCATTCCGCCAACTTCTGGTCACAACATAGCCTTATTTAACATGCTCAACAGCCTTGTGAAAGAGGGAGTTATCGTAGATTTCTACACGTATGGTCAAAAATTTTCAGAGTCCCGATATAGCGGAATAAATATTCATATTTATCCATTTCCAAGTCTAGCCAAAGTCCTATTTCGAAACAGGTTTTTTAGAAGATTAATGGATCGTGCAAACAGCCATGAGGCTTACTTATGTCTGTCGTCTTTGGCTCCGCACTTTGTTTCATTTGCAAGAGAAGAATTAGTGAACAGCAATTTTGTTTTCGTAGAGCATATTTGGTCTAGCCTCTTTCCAATCATATATGCCAAACTCTTCAGAAAGCCAGCGATCCTCGTTGACCGCAACGCCGAAACCGTTTTATCCAAGCGCCTCCTAAAAACTCATGCATCCAAATTAACAAGACTTCTATTATTTCTGAGGCTCACGTATACGTTCTTGCTGGAAAAGCTTGCCTGCTCATTAGCGACTAAGGTTTTTGTGACCTCAAAAAATGACATGGCTGCGGTTAGCAAGCATCTTGGAATTCCAGTTAGTAAAATAGATGTTTTTCCACCAGGCATAGAAACCTCGCGGTTGAAAATGAACAATTCTCTGGGTCAAGCCTTCAGAAGAAAACTAAACGTTCCGAGCCAAGCTCCGATTGTCTGTTTCTTGGGAGACATGACCACGGTTCCTAACTACATGTCCGTTAAATATATAGTTGAGCATATTTTTCCGGAAGTGTCGGCAAACCTTCCTGAAACTTGTTTTTTGATTATCGGCCGTTGCGGAGAGTCTTCCCGCTCTTTAACTAAAAGCCCAAGAATAGTTTTTACTGACGAGGTTCCAGATCTCATACCCTTATTGAGTGCGGTAGACATCTGCATAGCCCCCTTGAGTTTGGGCTCAGGGATCAAACTTAAAATCTTGACCTATTTCTCATTTGGGAAGCCTGTCATATCCACACCTATTGGCATAGAAGGCATAGGGGCAAAGAATGGAGAGGAAGCGATTGTTTGTGGTCTGAAGGATTTTTCAAAGGAAATATTGAGACTGGCCTTGAATCCTGAATTGAGGTCTACGCTGGGTGAGAATGGGCGTAAGTTTGTAGAAGACAATTATGATCAAGATTTGATCACAAAGCGTTTAATAGCGGCTCTGAGAGAGGTTGAGCTTTGAGAGTCCTACAGGTTTGCCCAATTTTTCATGAGCGGATGGCGAGCGGGGTTGGTCTTCACGTCCTAAACATCTCGAAGATGTTAAAGAAGATGGGACACGATGTCCAAGTTTTTTCATCAAACATGCTCAAAGAGGGATCTCGGGAGACTGTATCCGAATCCAAAGAGGTCGAAGGTGTTAGGGTTAGACAATTTGATGTCTTCAAGATACCAAATATTTCTTCAGGCTATGTTCCATCGCCCTCGATGGTTAAGGCTCTGCTAGATTGGGATGCGGATGTTGTTCATGCCCACTCTTACTCATACTTTCCAACATATACATCTGCTTTGGTGAGAGTTTTTAAAGAAAGACCACTGGTTTTGACTACGCATCAGCCTCCAACGGAGACGGCTTTCAAGAGCAAGCTACTTATGAAAGTGTACAATCGTAGCTTAGGACGTCTTTCTTTGAGAAGAGCAGACATGATCATCGCAGTAACGAGGTTAGAAGCGGACTTTCTAGTTAAAGTTGCTGGAGCAGACCCTAACAAGATAACGGTCATACCAGAGGGCGTAGATCTGAACCTGTTCAAACCCAAGACCGATAAGTTAGAACCGGAGAACATCATATTGTTCGTAGGAAGGATCGCACAAGAAAAGGGTTTGATATACTTGATCAAAGCGGTACCCAGAGTTACCAAGGTGTTTCCATCTATATCAGTTTTGATAATTGGTGAGGACCAGGGAATTCAAGAGAACCTTATGAAGGCAATTGAAAACCTTAGAGTTGGAAAAAAAATACACTTCTTAGGGCCAAAATTTGGATATGAACTCGCGAGAACTTACCGAAAAGCAAGAATCTTTGTGTTACCATCCATTTATGAGACATTTGGTTTAGCGATCTTGGAGGCGATGGCATCCGGCCTACCGGTCGTGGCCACAAGAGTAGGAGGCATTCCAGAACTCGTCGATGATGGCAGCAATGGCATGTTGGTCAGTCCTAGAAGCCACGAGGCTTTGGCTGAGGCGATCATAAAACTTCTATCAGACCCCGATTTATCTCTAGACATCAGCAAGAGAAACCAGGTGAAGGCCAAACGATACTCTTGGGAGAGTGCCACCGAGAGAATAGAAGGGATCTACAAGGATTTATGCTAACCGTAGAAAAGATGCCCGTTATGTAGTCTTGCCAAGTTCTCATATAAAAATGAAAAACGAGAAACATTATGGTGCGATCTAATGAAGAAATGACTGATCTCTTAATATTTTTAAGAGAAGGGGTTTACCACAGAAGGTTGATCAACTGAACCTCGGTGAAGATTATGCCGACATTGGAAGAGTGCAAGAAAAAAGTTGGGCGACTGGTTCAAGCAAAGAAATTTTACAACGAAAGAAAACACATCCCAATGAAGATACTCTTTGCGTTCATAGAACTCGGAGAGGCAGGAAACGCTTGGAAGAAGAGAATGCCAGAAGAAAGTGTAGCTGAAGAGTTGATCGACGTGATTTTCTATGTCCTCGATGCTTGGAGATTGGCATGCCCAAATCTGAACCCAGACGAAGTATTTGATTCAAAGTGGCGGAAGAATATGAGTAGGCCTATGATGTATGGGGAAGGCTACAGATCGCTTGATGATGAAAAAGATCATATAAAAAGCAACTAGGACAAAAAGGCGAAAGTTGAAAACGTAAAGCCACATTACATGCGCCACACGATCTGACTACACCTTACTCACGAACGCGCTGAGCCTTTTAAGAGCAGTAATTTGCTCCTTGTTTCCCAAATTAGCCTGCTTCACAGCATTTTCTAAAACATCGATCACTTCGTCATAAGTGGTTCTATCAACCGGGTATGGAACTCCATCCTTTCCTCCAACGCAAAAACTGTACTTTACAGGGTCTTTCCAGCTTGGCTTTTCGCCGTAAACCAGTTCGGAGATCAGAGCGAGAGCTCGCACTGTAGCTGGACCCACTCCTCGAACCCCCAGAAGCTCTTCATAGTTTTTTGGCTGAAAATCGTAAGCCCTCTTAACCGCGTTCCAGTTTAGGTTCTTAGGGAGGTAAAGAAAGTCAACAGCATAATCTTCCCATTGCATGTTAGGAATCCATTTCTTAAGAGAATCTTGATAGGCTGGACGAATCGATTTTAGCATTCTCAGAACTTTTCTAGGCTCCTCCTTCATGATGTCGGTTGATGTTCTCCTGCAATCTTCACTCTCCTCTGCGGTCATGTCTAACACGACATCTCTCTTCACATCACCCACAATGGCCTCGTGGGGCTCAACCACAAAGTTGTGGATGTGCTCCGATAGCCAGTGATACCGCCTAGCGTAGCAACTCCTAGGATCTAATCCTTGCTGGACTACACACCAGTCTCCACGCTCTGTAAGTACAAAGGCATGGTGATAGAGTGGGTAGCCAGCTTGGATAGCGGCATTGTCGACCTTGGCGCTCATTCGACTAGCGTACCTTAACGAGTCAATTTTTTCGGTGGAAAGGCCAAGTTTATCTCCCATTTGGCCGATTTCGGTTGGAGTCCGTAGAGACGCCTTACCCTTGCCTCCACATACAGCAACACCATGCTCCTCAGGATTTAGCGCGATTTTGAGTGCCCCGCAGGTAACCGTCGTTGTACCGCTGGAGTGGTAATCGTATCCCAAGACGCATGAAAAGGCCTGAAACCAAAAAGGATCCGAGAGCCTTCTTAAAAATTCCTTATGACCAAATTCTTGGATTAAGACCTCAGATATGCTTCTGCTCAATCTAACCATGTGTCTGAACAACCATGGCGGCGTCCTTCCTCCATGCAGGGGCAGCTCAGCAATTCCAGCCCTTTTCAATTCATTCACCAACAAAAAGCACGTTCTTTCACTTCACAAAAACTGAGGATGTCAACCTCATCTTAGTTCCCATACTCCGTCTTTGCAACTGAATCTCCTTTCTGGATCAGTTGCTAAAATGACGGCCAAATGACGCGGAGTCAGTATGTCGAAGCCCAGCGCATTCAATTTTGTAAGAAGCTGGTGCACACTCATACCTCTCCCCTCAGATAGAGTGATACTGGAGGCTTCCCTGATGTTCTTTATCTCCGTAATTGGAAGGGCCTTCTTAACAACCTTCACCGTCCTCCACTCCTCCATAAGCGTATCGTAGATCTGATCTGAAGCCTCAATTTCCATGTATTCGCCTAGGACGTCAGCTAACTTCTGTGCTATTAGATGATAGCACAAATAAGCCTCGTAGTCTATGACGCGAAAGTAAAAATCGTCGCATGTGCAAAAATTGGCCTCTGGAATAACATGATAATCTCTCTCCTTCCCAACCACAATCCAAACAATCCTGCCACTCGGCCTGAAACAGTATCTTTTAACCCTCCCTTCCTTGAGAATCTTGTACGCATTGTCAAACCTGTTTCCGAAGATCTTTGAGAGTAGCAAGATCTGATCGTTTGTCAAACCATTCTTGCGCATATCTTCACAGAGCTTTTCAAAGACAAGAGAGCCCATTTCCAACTACAACCTCACCACGTTTTTGCAATGAACACTGCGAGAGAGAACGCGCCTTTAGCATCCCAATACAAGTTTGATCGAGACACGATAGAAAAGTTTTGTCCTCACATACTTTTGATATTATTGCTGAGCCCCCATTATGTTCGCACGCTCCAAGCAAAATCAAAAGTGAGACTGAACACGCCCCAGCGCTCCGACATAGGAGCCATCAAGAAAATACAGCTCAGAACTTCCAAGATCAACACAGCCAGAACGCAAAACCGGACCAATCAACCTACCACCAGCTCGATTAACAGCTAGGCCTCCGAGCAGATCATTAAACGCAGGCACAATAATTAACTCAGGATCACTTACGCTACACCCAAACTTCTCTCTAAAAACCTCTCTAGAAGAAACATCACCCAGCTTCACCTTCAAACGCTTAAGATAAGCTCCAGCCAAAACGCTCCCATCACAACGAGCCTTAACCCAGACCTGCCTAACAATAGAGAAACCATACTTATCATAAAACCTCACGACTGGATGTATGTGACTCATAACTAACACGTCCGCCGCCAACACATCCTGCGAAGGCCAGGCGTGACCATGAAACAGACCAACTCTCCTCTTCCCCCCGACAAGCATACCACCAGAAGGAACCATTCGTACCTGACTGGGAATAAGGGGCTCCAGATCTCCGTCATGATTGCCAACGACGACCGATATGTTTTCAACAACCTTCAAAACAGACTCAAAAAAACCAGGAATGTCTCTCCATTCCTCCAAGCTGATCTTAGGGATCGCTTGCTTCACATCACCTAAGAACACCAAAACATTTGGCTTGTACTCATCGATCACACTCAAGAGCTTCGATAGCATCTTGGGCGTTTGAGATGGAATATATATTCCACTTTCAGCTAACTCGTGCTCAAAACCGATGTGGAAATCCGCTACTATCAATATCCGTTCTGAGGCTTCCTCAAACAACAACGCTGGATAAGGAACACATAACTTTAAACCGTTGATGACTCCACCCCTCCCTCATGCATGCTATTCTTGACCTCTACTTCAAGCTCAGGCATGTAAATACACGTGGTGGGGCCGCCCGGATTTTCAACCAACATCGACCCGTTGATGCAGGCATTTGAACCGGAGTCTAGAGGAGTCCCGGCTCCAAACAAGCACAGCGAAGCTCCCGAGCCTCCAAGCCTAGACCAGACTAGCCGACGGCCCCTCGCATACTAGTTCTCTTTTTCTTCTTCAAAGAGTCAGAAAAGGAAATATTGGAGTCAACTTAATTAACTTTTGCACAACAACAGCCGCCTTTCACAATCGAAATGCTTTTTGCATCGACGACCGAATTTGCCTCTAAACTATTTAAAGGTGTTCGCTGGAATCAAGCAATTGTTGCATATGGATCAAATAATTCAGCAAGATCTCTTCAAAGGTCTTAGCAGACTCTTTCTAAAAGAGAAGTTTAAGGGATTAAGCGGGTTTGAATTAAAAAGAACAAATGCTATACTTTATGACTAGATCAATACTAGTATATTTGAATGCTCAACGACAGGAGGTAACCCTCTGTCTCATAAAAGCAGCTACGACATACTCGGTGCCGCGGCAGATCCTCTCAGGCTTCGAATCTTAAGGCTTCTGAATGCTTACGGACAGCTTGGCTATAGCGAAATTATGACTAAAACAGATTTGGATCCGACCCGAGATGCCGGTAAATTCGCGTACCATCTGAGAAAAATGTGTCGGACATCTCTGATAGCCAAGGATGAAAAAATAAAAAAGTACAAGCTCACTCCTCTCGGCGAGAGGCTGCTCGACTTCGCCAGTAGTTTAGAAGAATATGCCACAAAAAGTGGGGAAGAATTATTTGTTCGAACCTCAAAGCTAGCGATGGAGGAGTTTGACAGGAATAAGATAGCTAAGGCGTTGATAGAAGAAGCAGGAATGCCAGCAAAACTTGCCAACACAATTGCTGAAGAAGCTGAGGCTAGGCTACTCAAGTTAAACGTGGCGTACCTCACGTCGTCACTTATAAGAGAATTCGTCAACATGACCCTGATTGAGAAAGGTTTTCACGAGTACAGAGATAAGCTAGTGCGACTCGGCCTACCTGTATACGACATAACTCAGCTCATAAATGCCACAGACGACTCCCATCAAAACATCGAATCAGTAAACAAGGCGGCAGGCGAGAGTGTACTAAAAGAATACACGCTTCTCAACGTTCTACCGAGAAGCATAGCAGATGCGCATCTTTCAGGAATGATACATATAAATAACATTAGCTACTGGATACTAAAACCCAATGAGTTTCATCACGACCTAAGGCCATTCCTTCAAAGAGGATATGGGTCAATCCAACGCGGATCTGAAGTGACCCTCGACCCTCCAACAACATTTGAGGCTGCACTCTCACTAACTTACAGCTTGATTGAAACATCAGGCACGGAGCTGGCTGGAGAACAAGCCCTCAATTACTTCAATATATTTCTAGCCCCATTCGTAAGAGACCTGACAAAGGACGACGTAAAGAGGACGCTCAGCCATTTCATTCTCAGCTTAAATACAACGCCATCGAGCAAAGAGGTACCAACTGAGGTAACAATCGGTGTAGAACCATTAATTCCTGAGAATCTTGAGGAAGCCACAGCTTTTGGTCCGAACGGCAAGCCAGCCGGCTCTTACGGAGACTACTCCAGCGAGTCGCAGAAGATCTTAGACTACTTGTTAGACATACTCGTCGAAGAAAGCACCCGCGAATGCTTTTTCACTCCGAATTTGATCTTTAACATCAGACGCGAAGCTCTAAAAAGTAGAGAGACGGAAAACCTCTTATTAAAGGTACATGACCTCAGTGCAAAGACTGGGAAGCCGTTTTTTGCAAATTTAGTCCCACAATGGCAAAGAGATGCGCTGTACTTTGCTACTGGAACCAGACTGGCACCGAGCTGGACTAAAGACTGGGAAATTGATACTCTGCGAACAGGAAACTTGGACACTGTTGTGATCAACCTGCCAAGACTCGCATACACGGCTCAGGGAAACGACAATAAACTCTTTGAATCTCTCGGAGACTGCACGAAAAAGGCCGTCGAAGCTCTACAACTAAAAAACCGTGCAATGGAAGATCGCAGGCGTCGATCACTGTTGCCCCACCTATTTCAGCGTATCGCAAGGAAACCCTATTTTAGACTGAAAAGCGCGTCTAACCTCGTAGGCTTCATAGGACTAAACGAGGCCGTTCAAATCCACACCGGTGATTTCGTCTACAGTTCCAGAAAAAGCACAGATTTTGCCGTAAATCTCATCAAAAACCTGTCTCTACGTGCAAAAAAATTATCACAAGAACTTGGTCTTAGAATAGGAGTTTCTCAGGTATCCAATAGCGAGGCAGCCCAAAGGCTTGCGGGTTTGGATGTAGAAAGGTACGGTTGGGAAATTGTTACCGCGCAGGGAACAAAGGAGTCGCCATACTACACGGACCTCGTTGTGATACCATTAGAGGCCAAGGTTTCACTTAGGGATCGTTTGAAAATAGAGAGTGAGTTGCATCAACTAACCTCAGATGGGCATCTTTCACTAATTGAACTTGAGGAGCCGGAGCAAGACCCAGAAAACCTTCTCAAGATGACTAGGAGGATCTGCCTCTCAAAGAATATAGGTGCGTTCGCTTACACAAGAAGTTTTAGTCACTGCAAAAAATGCCGAAGAATTTTTGGCGGACACCCCCAAAAATGCCCGGACTGCAAGTCCACAAATTCGCTTACCTACTACTGCCGTCAATCGGCGAAGTACAAACCTCTAAAATATTGGACAGCAGCAAAGAAGGCGACTGTAGGCAAAAGAGTGCGATACAGAGTCTAGGAAAAAAATGAACTAGGTCTCCGACTGGAGAAGGAGAATTGCCCTCGCTAGGTCGCCCTTGGTTTCTTCTAATGCTCTTCTCGCCTCATCCAAGTTTTTGCCTGTTTGATCTGCAACCAGTTGAACATCCTCATCCGGAATCTTTTCCCTCGCCTCCAAGGCTTCCTCTGTCATGCTACCACCAATGATCTGGAACACTTTTTCGCCCCGCACCTCCATGGAGGTTACCTCTGGGTTTTTAATGATTATTTCTTTGCTATCAGTTTTGATCGTTACTTGTTGTGTGTTCGGCATTTCTTCAACCTTTATGCCCATACGACCCATGTAACGTTTTGCTTGGCGCGATGTGACCCTTCGCATTTTTATCCTTTCTCTCCACTTTCTTTAATATGTTAAGCTCTTGTCGTTTTTATAAAAATCGATCGTGCGACTTATACTTAATCTCATATCGAGAAGAATCGACGGTAACAATGTGAAAGAAACCCTAAAAAATTTGAAGAAACGATAGATGACTCTAAGATGGACTGCGAAATCTGTGGTAAAGGAATACACGGAGAACCGCACAAGATAATGATAGATGGAGTAAAGCTTATTGCGTGCGGTGAGTGTGCGAAAACCTCGTCCTCAAGGTGGGCCCTCGAATCAAAACCAGCTTTAAGAAAGAGATCCCTATTGAAACGTCCTTTGCTCAAACCCAGACCGGTAAAGGTGGAAGCATTCGAAGAGCTGGAGCTAGTGGAGGATTATGGTTCACTGATTAGAAGGACGAGGGAGAAATTCGAAATTAGTTGCGAGGAATTGGGAAGGAAGATTGGTGAGAGGGTGTCTGCTCTTCGAAAAGTTGAAATGAACAAGATGGTCCCTGATCAAAGACTTGCTAGAAAGCTCGAGCATTTTTTGAGAATAAAGCTCCTTGTAAAACCTTCTACTGAGATTGCGGAACGTAAACCTGTTCAAAAGCCCTATGAACTCACTTTTGGGGATGTTGTTTCGATTCGAAAGAAAAAGGATGTTAGATGTTGAGGATGCGGGCGATCACAGTTCAGAGAAGGAAGCGGGGTGAGCACCCGAGTCTAGATGAGCTCAAAAGTTTAGCGGAGTCCGCAGGTTATGTTGTTGTCGGTTCTATCGAACAAGTACGCAAGCCTGATTCAGAATATCAGATTGGTGCGGGAAAGGCTGCTGAGCTGGCGAGGCTGGTCCAGGATCTCAGGGCTGATAGACTAATATTTGACAACAGCCTCAAAACGATTCAATCTTACAATCTTGCAAAGATTACTGGAGTAGAAGTCATAGATCGTTTTCAGTTGATACTCGAGGTTTTTGTTAAGCAAGCTTCTACTGAGGAAGCCAAGTTACAGATACAGCTGGCGAAGCTCCGCTATCAGCTTCCCCGCGCAAGGGAAAGTGTAAGGCTGTCGAAGATGGGGGAGCAACCTGGTTTTTTGGGACTTGGCAAGTACGAGGTTGACGTTTACTATGAGGCCATAAAGAGGCAAATAACGCAGATTAAGGGTAAATTGAAGAGGATTCGAAGGAAACGGGGGTTACACCGGGTTCGCAGGCTTGATCTAGGATTTTCACTTATTTCCTTAGCAGGGTACACCAACTCTGGGAAAAGCACGCTGTTCAACGCCCTTACTGAAGAAAGGGTACCTACCAGTCTTGGACTTTTTACCACTCTTTCAACAACAACTAGAGCTGTGAAACTCGATGGGAAGAGGGCGCTGATAACGGACACTGTTGGATTTATTGACCGCTTGCCGCTGGTGTTAGTAGAATCGTTCCATTCAACCCTTGAAGAAACTATCCTTTCAGATGTGATTGTTCTAGTCGTGGACGCGAATGAAACGATTTCCGAGATCCGAAGGAAAACTTCTTGCTGTTTCGCCACGTTAAGAGAGATAAAGGCGATTGGTATTCCAGTAGTTACGGCTCTGAACAAAATCGATTTGCTAAAAGAAGGTGAGCTTGAAGAGAGGCTTTCTTGCTTGAGGGACTTGACATCAAACGCGGTTCCCATATCAGCGCTTAAGGCAGAGAACTTAGAAAGATTGAAGAGTGAAATTTCTAAAAGCTTGGGGGGGCTTGAGGAGGCTTCGGTTGTTCTTCCGCTAGATGAGGGAACCATGTCCTTTATATCCGGTCTCTACGACGTGTCCAACGTTGTCGAGGTTAGTTATAGAGGCAGAGGCGTAAAGGTCAAGTTTAGGTCGAAGCCAGAGTTTATGTATAGGATCCTAGGACAAGTGGAGAAACTGAGCGGCAGGGTCTTGAAGAGAGAGGTTAGCACTGTTACTTTGTAACAATGTTTTTTCCGTGTTTTTGTGGGATTATCTTTACTCTTGCGTCTTTGAACTCTAGGCAGAGTTCCTTTCCGTTGAAGAAACGGTCTAGGAATATGGCGAGAGCTGCGCATTCGCTGTGTGGCTGGTTGCCTATGGCGATGTTGAAGTCTGCTAGGTTGAATATCTCGCCTGGGACTTTAGCCGCACCTATGACCACCATAACGTCCTTTCCGGTCTTCCTGACTCTTTCTAAGACATCGCTACTTTCGATGTTTTCGCCGTACATGGTCAGGTGGCAGACTGTTCCTCCCTTTCGCTTCCATTCTTTGATCGCCTCTTTCCACGGTGTCCCCATTTCCATCGTCATGCGACCTCCCCACCTTTCTGAGACGGCCCCGACCGTTTCCTTGACCCTCTTATCGATCGTGTCTGCCAAGATTATCGACGAAACGCCGAATGCTCTTCCCACGAGGCAGACATGAGAGGTAAGTCTGAGGTCACGCGAATGCCTGTGCCCCCACCTTAGCACCACAACATTCGGGAGTCTCGTCTCCATTCCATCATCACGAGTCTTGATTAGTGATTGTTATCTTTAAATGTTGGGTTTTACGTGTGCCGTTGAGGGGTTGCCTTATGGCTGGCCGCAAATGTTTAAGTTCCCCTCTCTCTTATTTATTACAGGGTTAATCTTCTGGGCTTGCGAGTTGTTGCGACTTGGCGACGTTTGTAGACCAAGATTTGCTGGTGAAAGTTGCGAGCATTATAGGCGGGGAAGAGGCAGTTAAGGTTGCTGGCTTTCTCGAGTCCGCTGGCGAGGCGACGGAGGATGAGGTGTCGAGGGGGACTGAGATGCAACTTAACGACGTCCGCAAGGTACTCTATAAGCTGTATAATCATTCCATAGTCACCAATTTGAAGTCCAGGGATCAAACGACTGGATGGTTTGTTTTTAGGTGGAAGCTACAGCCTGGCCAGTTCGCAGGGTTTGTCAAACTTTTGAAGAGGAAGGTTCTTGAGAGGCTTGAGAAGAAACTGGAGTTTGAGAAGGCTCATGATTTCTTTTCTTGTTTCAGTCTTGGCTGTGGCAGGGTGACTTTTGAGGATGCCGTTGAGAATGTCTTTCGATGCTCTAATTGCGGTAGGCCTCTTAAACGTTCTGATAACAGTTTAAGTGTGAAGGCTTTGAAGGAAAGGGTTAGGCTGTTGAGGGAGGAGTTGGATTAGGGACTTGTGGGGTGTTGTTTTTGAATTTACCTTCTCGCGCCGATTGTCTGAGAGCTCTTCGTAAAGCTGGCTGTGGACGCGATGTTGTTAGGCATTGTGTTGTTGTCTCCTCTCTTGCCGTTAGGATTGCAAGTTTGTTTGTTAAGAGAGGAGTTTTTGTGGATGTTGGTTTGGTTGAAGTTGGCGGCCTCTTGCATGATGTGGGTAGGTCTAGAACCCACGGGATTGGGCATGGTGTTGTCGGTGGTGAGATTGTAAGGGAGTTGGGTTTGCCTGAGGTCGTTGCTAGGGTTGCTGAGAGGCATGTCGGTGCTGGTTTGACCGCTGAGGAAGCTGCTGGGTTTGGTCTACCCCGTAGGGATTTTGTTCCTGTAACTTTGGAGGAGAAGATTGTTTGTTACGCTGACAAACTGGTTGCTGGTGGTCGCGTTGTCGGCTTTGATAAGGCGTTTGAGAAGTTTGTTGAGGATGTTGGTGTTGGCAGTCCTGCTGTTGGGAGGTTGAGAGAGTTGCATGAGGAGATCTCTAGTGTTGTTGATGAAAGCCTTCGAGGGATTTGATTTTTCTGTGGGCTGGGAGGAAGAGTTTCTCAGTGCTTTTTGCGCTGTATACTTGTGGTTTAACTGTCTCCCTTTGTCACTTTTCTGCCAAGATCATCTTGCACACATCTATTCACACCTACACTGATCTAGCTATCAGGGTGATCGTCAGTGGGAGTTGAATCTGAGCTTTCAAAGCTGCCGAGCTACTCGGAGGAACTCGGCTTAGATCTCTCTAGGCCTGAAGATAGATTCAAGTGGTTCTTGGCGTCGTTATTGTTTGCAAAAAGAATCTCTACGGAGATCTCGAAAAAGACCTACAAGCGTTTCAATGAGGAAGGGTTAGTGACCCCAGAGAAAATACTGGAGGCTGGATGGGACCGCCTCGTTTATGTTCTTGACTCGGGAGGTTACGTGAGATATGACTTCTCAACCGCCTCAAGGCTCCTAGAGATCATGGAGAAGCTCAGAGAGGGATACGAAGACCTTGAAGGAGTTCATAAAGCGTCAAAGGACCCGGAGGATCTAGAAAATAGGTTAAAAGCGTTCAAGGGAATAGGCCCCGTAGGAATCAATATCTTCCTCAGAGAGCTGAGGGGCGTCTGGGAGAAGGCTGATCCAAAGCCCTCAAGCATGGCAGTCAAGGTTGCCCGGCAGCTGGGTTTAGAAGGCCCGAAGACCTATGAGTCGGCCTTAGTGAGGATTAATCTTGAGTACTGCAAAAAACGTAGATGCGAGGAGTGCCCTGTCAAAGACTACTGCAAGGAAGAGCCTTCTCATTAGTGCTTTTTTAATTCTGCTTACCCTCTACTCTCTCCTTCAACCTGATCGATTCCAATATGCCTCTGGTTCTAGGGTGTACCTCCTCAGCCTTCTCTATTAATATGGGCACCGCGCTCCCACTGATCTCCTGAAGCGTACCTGAAAAAGAGAGCTTCCCTTGGTTCATTATCGCGTATCTCTTATACTCCCGTAGCACGCAGTAGTTCACCATAGTTATGTAATGCAAATATGGTTTCTCATGATGCCATTCCTCCTCGTACTCGTAGAGGTATCCATCACACCACACAAGATGTGGGTTCTCTCTCCCAACCTGAAAGCTAACGAGGTCTTCAACAATCATCTTTTCTGGAATACAGGCAACCACATACCGAATGCTCTTCATTGCCATAGAATATCACAGTTTTCAGAATCTCAAACACGAGGATTTAAAAATTATGCACACGCAAAAGATCAAACAAAGAAAAAGTGGTTCCATAAATCAACCAGCATGGATGCCTCATCTCAAGCTCATCACACATCTTTCCAAATGTCCGAATACCTCTTCCAATTTTTTCGCTGGAAGAACCAAAACAAAGGGAATACTTCCATATATTATTGTCGAGCTTGTTGTTACGACCCTTCCATCATGTTCTACGTAGGGTCCACCTCTAGCTTTCCTAGGCTCATGACTCCTCACTATTCTCTTTACCCCCAGCCTCCGACAAATCCCTTCGCTCACATCCTTCCCAAACTCGATCCCTACACCTCGCATATTTGGGCGCTCACCATACCCTTCAAAGGGGTCGCTCCAAAGAACGTCCTTCTCAATCCGTTCAGAAGGACATCTTAAGTCCTCAACACCTTTGATCTTATTGGATACCCCACCGTGAACAAAAAGCACCTCACCCGGCACTAAGACAGCCAAGTAAAGCTCATCCAGAAAAGGTCTCAACTGATCCTCAAAATAGGATTCCCAACCGCTTCTCTTCTCGTAGGCCTCTCGCATCAAGTCGCATGGCGAAAAAGACGGCCTCCCACTCTCACTGTAGTCCTCGTGATTTCCCTTCATCGCGATAGCCCTGCCAGGATATTCCCTGACAAGCCCCCATATGCTATCTATCACCTCGATGCCGCTCGGTCCCCTGTCTGCGTAGTCGCCAAGAAATATTAGGCGATCATGCTCAGGATCAAATAAACTGCGGATTCTCTGAAAGCTTTCATAGTCGCCGTGTATGTCGCCCGCGACGATCAGACGATCGATTTCAGAAAGCATGTCAGGGGTTAGTTCATAAAGCTTGCTTCGAGACATCTTCATCATCTACGTGGTATGGCGGAACCACCACCTAAAAGAAGTAATCTCATACACCAAAATAAACCAATTTTGACAAATCCTGTTGAGGGCGCGTACAATTGGGGCATTTTAAGAGAGAGCCTTATTTTGTACTAAAAAAGTGTAAGTATTATGTACTTGATTCGGCCGGACGCAGCTTCAGCATTAAGGACCCCCATAGTGAAAAAAGTCCTGCCGAGATATGCTAAAGCCGTTGAGGACAAGGTCAACGTTAACTTTCAGATAGCGAAGAAAATCGCGTTGGATCTCGATGCGGTATTGAGTCCGGAGGAGATGCTGAGGGAGCACTCCAAGCTTACGAAGAAATTCTATGAAATGAGGCATGTTTTGGATGAGGGGAAGCTCAAAATCGAAAGCTTAGAGAATCCTAGGTTTTCACTACTCGACTTGAAAGTCATGATAGTTAAGGAAGTAATGAAAAGTTGTGACTTGTGTGAGAGAAAGTGCCATGTAAGAAGAATCGAGGGGGAGACCGGAGAATGCGGGGTCGGAAACGAATATCTGATCTCCACTGACTTCACGCATTGGGGAGAGGAATTTCACATCAGCCCTTCACACACAATCTTTTTCATGGGTTGCAACCTTCACTGCCAATTCTGTCAAAACTGGAGCATATCACAATGGTATGAGAGCGGCCAATTCATAACACCAAGGCAGATGGCTGGCAGGATGGAGTTGAAGAGGATGGAGGGCTGCAGGAACGTCAACCTAGTCGGCGGCGAGCCTACGCCAAACCTTCTGAACATCTTGAAGACCTTGAAACTGTGTAAAGCGAATGTGCCAGTCGTGTGGAACAGCAACTTCTACATGTCAGAGAAGACCATGGAAATCCTAGATGGTGTAGTAGATTTATACTTATCTGACTTCAAGTACGGGAACGATGATTGTGCTGAAAGGCTCTCAAAGGTTCCAGATTATTTTGAAGTATGCTCGAGAAACCACATGTTGGCGTCGAAGCAGGCCGAGTTAACTGTAAGACATCTGATCCTGCCGAATCACTTGGAGTGCTGCACGAAGCCAGTCCTTAAATGGATAGCTGAGAACATTCGGGACAAGTGCATCGTGAACCTGATGGACCAGTATAGACCAGAGTTCAAAGCTATGGAATACAAGGATATAAACAGAAGAATTACTAGAGAAGAGTTCAAAAATGCTGTGGACTATGCCCAAAAACTGGAAATAAACTACATAGCATGACCAACGCAACGAAGATACCCCTAAAACTTAAGCCATAAACCTGTTTCTCAACAAAAATAATCAAGTTCGAAAAGCCTTCCTCTGAGATTAATATGAAGAAATTCAGCAGTACCAAGGAAAAAAGCGAAACAGTAACTACTAATTCTTTTGAGCGCCCTGTTTAGCTGCCGATACCTTCGGTTATTGTTATGCTGCAGGCTTTGAAGAGTTATTTTAATGCTTTACAACGCTAAGAATTAATTTAACGATAAACAGGATACATATTGATCTACAGGTCTCGCGTGCGTGATTGGACAAAAATGATATACTCTCCTGATAACATTTAATCCAACATGGATGAGTGTGTCTTCTGCAAGATCATAAATAGAGAAATCCCGGCAAACATCGTCTACGAAAACGATATGGTTCTGGCTTTCCTAGACATCAACCCAATCAATAGGGGTCACACTTTGATCGTTCCGAGAAAACACTATAGGGACATTTACGACATCACAGAAGACTACCTGAAGAAGGTAGCTGTTGTCGCTAAAAAGATATCAAGAGCCATAAGGAGAGGTCTCAGAGCCGAGGGAGTGAATATTTTACACGCTAGCGGAGAGGTTGCGCAGCAATCTGTTTTACACTTTCACATCCATCTCGTCCCAAGATGGAGAGATGACGGTTTGAACACTTGGCCAAGGAGTGAATACAAAGAGGAAGATCTTGGGATAGTTGCCGAAAAAATTAGGAGCGCAATCTGACTCTGCGAGTAAAAACTGCGAGTTCACAGTAACACGGTCGATCATTAAACGATCGAAGCATACCTAGCGGCTGTAATGATGGCTTCCTTCATACTTGTAGGGTTAGCTATGCCTTTTCCAGCAATATCATAGGCGGTTCCGTGATCGACAGAGGTTCTTATGAACGGTAACCCAAAGGTCACACTCACCGTTCTATCGAAGTCGTACATCTTTGAGGCAATATGTCCCTGATCGTGGTAAAGAGACAACACGGCATCGAAGTCCTCATTGGCAGCCCTGTGGAAAACAGAATCTGCAGGATAAGGTCCCTCTACGGCGATCCCTAGAGACTGAGCCTCCTCGATAGCGGGCCTTATTTCTTCTATTTCTTCTGTCCCAAAGATTCCTTTTTCCCCAGCATGGGGATTGAGGGCAGCCACCGCTATGCGAGGAGCCTTTAGGTTAAACCTCTTCAGATAGCGATCCGCTATCTTTAGAATTTCCAACACTTTTTCCTTCTTAACTTGATTCAGAGCCTCTTTCAGCGAAAAATGTCTGCTCAAAAAGAATATCCTCAGTTTTTTGACTTGAAACATCGTAATAGCTTCTTTGGATCTTGTCAGGTCTTTAAGCATCTCAGTGTGTCCGACATATTCTACTCCAGCCATTTTCAACGCGTACTTATTTACTGGAGCGGTTGCCATCCCATCCGCAAAGCCTTCCATGCATATCTTCACAGCTTTTTTAACAAATTCAAAAGACAGCTTCCCACACATCTTAGAGGGGACGCCGAATTTGAACTCACTTATGTTCACATCTCCGACCGGCACAAACGGGATCTTTACCCTACCGTGCTTCTCAATGCTTGCCTTCGCTTCCTTAATCGTCATTTTTTCTTCTGTTGAAAACTTTCCCTCTACTTCAATCGCTTCTACATTTGCTTTTGCGATCTCAACAGCTTTGTCAAAAACTTCTTTCTGACCTATTACAACAGGAGAGCACACTTTCCAAACTTTTTTGTCCTGTAAGGATAAAGCCACAATCTCTGGACCTATTCCACAAGGATCCCCCATCGTCACGGCTATTACGGGCTCTTTCATGACCCTATTCTCCTATTAATGTTTCTATGAATATGCTATTCTCTTGCTTTTCACTTGAATATTCCGTGCATATGTTGAATGTTTAGTTAGAATAATATTGAAAAAGAGGAGGGATTGACTTGTAAATAGGATAGCAAGGTGATGCGGGTATGGGCGAATATGTTCAAGTAGTAACAGCGGTTGGTAACGAGGATGAGGCGGAGAAGATTTCACAGATGGTTGTTGAAAAACGTTTGGCTGGTTGCGCGCAGGTCATCGGTCCGATAACAAGCATTTACTGGTGGAAAGGAAAGATCGAGAGGGCTGAAGAATGGTTATGTCTCATAAAGTCTCGGGCTGACCTTTATCAAGAATTAGAATCCACAATTCTTGAAGTTCATTCGTATGAGAACCCTGAGATACTGGCTATTCCTGTAATAAATGGTAGTAAGAGGTATCTTGCCTGGTTGGAAAGCGAGTTGAAGAAATGAAACTGGATTTGCCAGTAATAACTCTAACATGCTACAGCCTTTTAGTACCACATTTTCTTTAAAGGCATGGCAATTATCTCTCTAACCTCAAGCTTTCTGTTCTCACTTTCCCCAAAAGCATCATTAGACGATGTTGCCCTTGCGACGATCGCTGTATCTGATCCTGTACCTGATCCAGCTACACCAATGACATCGTCATTGAGTTTTACCAAGCCCTTTTCCGTCGCCATAAAGATGACTTGAACAGCAACCTTAAAGCCCTGACCTAGAGCATATAGGACTCTCTTTACAGATTTCCACTCTGCTTCTCCCATTTGCAACTTTGCATTCTCGGCCAATTTGCCACCTAGCTTTATAATCTCTTCTTTATATTTGGAATCCATGGTCTCATTTGAAATGACTACGACTTGAGCCTCTCCTTTTAATGCTCTAGCAAACTTTGCTCCTGTTGAGCCAGAAATACTCGCAACAACAACGGTCTTCACATCGCCCTCTTTAACCCTCTTTTTTACAGTTTCTATAAGGTCATCAGTGTTCTCAGGACCTGGCTCGGCAAAATATGTCGTTATACTTTTCTTAACAGCATCCATTCTTAACACCACAGTATTGAATCTCTGATCACATATATTAGGATATGAGGCATGGAATAGTCAGATGCCAAGAATTTAGGGCGACCGCATGGCAAGGTGATAGTGTTGAGTTACACGCTGATCATAGCAGAAAAGCCAGATGCAGCTTTCCGCATCGCGCAGGCCTTGGCGGACGGAAAACCAGAGAAGATTGAGAAGAGCAGAGCCCCTTACTACATCTTTACCGTAAATGGTAAGAAGCATGTGTGTGTGCCTTCGGTTGGACACCTCTTTGTCCTGACCGCTGTGAGGGATGAAGAGGACAGAGGGTGGACGTACCCAGTCTTCTCTTACGAGTGGGTTCCAACGTACACAAGAAGGAAGACTAGGTGGACCGAGAAATATTACAATAACATAGAGGAGTTGGCAAAGGGCGCTACTGACTTCGTAGATGCGGCAGACCTAGACGCGGAGGGGGAGGTCCTGCTCTTCAACATCTTGAGGTTTCTTTGCGGAGT
>CAZKBR010000012.1:0-30727 GCA_964551465.1 uncultured Candidatus Bathyarchaeia archaeon | reverse complement strand
TCAGTCTGTTCATTTACGATCCTGACGGAGAGATAGTGTGGTCCCAGATCAATGTAACCTACTCCTACTTTACCGTCAAAGCCTTGAAGACTGGCGTTCATGAAATAGAAGTCTACAATCCAAACGTGGAGCCCATCCGCGGCTACGTCTCCTTCAATGTCCAGGGAAAGGTGACTGTAAGACCCCTCGAGCCCTTAGGACAGTTGATGTCCTTGATATCGCTACCCATATTCGGCCTCGGCTTCTGGGCTTCAGGAATCTACACGGTTCTGAGGAAGAGGGAATAGGTAAGATCCGCGTGTATAAATGCTGATTCTTGGGTTTTTTAAGTCTTCTTCATTTTTGATCGATCGTTGTCAGGCGAGTCAGCGTCGAAAGTGTCAAATAAGAGATGGAACTTACTTAGCTTCATGTATCCTAAGCTAGATCGCTGGGTCTCCACATTCTCAATAGTGGCTTTTGACTCTTCAACAAAAGATTTAGGGGTAGCTGTTCACTCACGATATTTCTCCGTTGGTTCCGTTGTGCCTTGGGCAGAGGCTGGTATTGGAGCCATCGCGACGCAGTCATTTGTTAACGTTTCTTACGGGCATCGAGGACTGCAATTGTTGAGGGAAGGCTTGACAGTGGACAAGGTTGTTAAAAGGCTGACCAGCCAAGATGAGGGTAGAGACTACAGGCAACTCGGGGTAGTTGATTCGAATGGGTGTGTTGCCGCGTTTACGGGGAAAGGATGCCTGAAGTGGGCTGGAAGTAGAGTTGGAGAAAACTACGCTGCACTAGGGAACATCCTGGCAGGTGAAGAGGTGGTTAACAATATGGGTGAAAGATTTGAGTTGGCGAAAGATGATTTGGTTGGAAAACTAGTTGCAGCATTGGAGGGTGGTGAGGAGGCTGGAGGTGACATACGTGGGAGGCAGTCTGCATCCTTGCTTGTCGTTAGAAAAGATGGAGGGCGGGGCGGTTATGGAGACAGATACATTGATCTGAGAGTGGAAGACCACCCAAGCCCTGTCGGAGAGTTGAAACGATTACTGAGCCTGAGTCGCGTATACCGCCTCATCGACGAAGGCGAAGACAAAATCACTACGGGTGACCTCAAAAAAGCTCTTTTCACAATCAAAAGGGCAATCTCATTGAACCCTAACATCGACGACGCGCACATAGACTTGGCAATCATATACTTGAAACTTAAAAGAAGGGAGGAAGCTGTGAAGGCGTTCAAAGAAGCACTGCGCATCAACCCAAAAATGAATCGGCTGATAAAACAACTTCCCGATGCTGGTTTAATGGAGCACGATGAAGGACTCTTTGCAGAACTCCAAATAACATAAAGCGCGAAGAGGAACGATATTTTTTCCTGAAAGTTTCGTAGGAACTAAATACGGTTGGGTTATCTATAGGATAGTACACGGTGGCAGGTCAGTGAGGATCCTTGTATCGAAGTTCGGCAAGGTCGACGAAGAAGAGCGGCGCCGCATCGTCGAGCTCATGGAAGAGTGTTATGGCCGTTTAGGGCCACATAAGGTTGAACTGGTCGATCTATACTTTTTTGAGAGATCTTCCCAAGTTGATGCTTTCTTGGTAAGGGAGTCTAAGGAAGTCGGTGTGGTCTCCGCCCATTTCGAGAATTCCTTCTTCGCCATGCATGACGCTTGGAGGGGGACCTCAAGGATAGTTTTATGCGTTGAAAGATTGAAGGCTTTGCCGAGGCTTGTTCAAGAAGGTGGAATAAGACACGAGGTTGGGCACTCGGTGTTGCATGGAGACTTGCGCTACTATATCCTACCTGTCTCCACAGCGCTTTTGGAACTTACAGACCGCTTCGATTTTCCAAGTGGATACGCGACCAACCTGCATTACTTGGTTTCGATAGCCGTTAAAGACTATGAGGTTTCACGCCTCTTGACTGGAAGAAGCTACATTGAAGATCAGCTGGCCTATGCTAGGCACCTTCTGACGGTTTCAGAGAGTGAGAGGCTCTCGTGGCAAATCTCAAGGGGGGAACCATTAGCGGAGGTTATGTGTTTGGTCTCATGCTTGAAGGTATTAAGTTGTGCTGTGCCCTTCGTCATCGACCAAAGGTATAGCAAAGAAATTGAACATAGCATCAGAGAAAACTTGTCATATCTGCCCAAGAAGCACTCGACCACGCTATTAGACTTAGTCAATAATTGCTTTCCCTCCTTGGGAATGGATACTTTGAGTAATATCGATTGCGTTGTAGGTTTGACGGCAGAGAGAATCATTAAGCCGATTCTGCTCAGGGGTGCACGGTAAACATTTCATGAACAGCGCGTATATCACCCTAGAAATATTACTACCAGTCTGACTGATCCTGAGCAGGAAATACAAATCGCCTGAAGAAAATGAAAGCGTAGGTGAAGCAAAATTCGGTGGGTTTAATGAATGGTGCGGGGGGTGGGATTTGAACCCACGAACTCCTACGAGACAGCCGCCTCTGCCCAAGGAGTACCCGCATGGGAGGCTCCTCACAGGGCTGCGCCTCTTGCCGGTTCATCCTTTGACCAAGCTTGGCAACCCCCGCCTAACACTCTTTTTAACTCGCCCAACTACTAATTAACCTTTCCCCAACAAGAATGTCAAAAAGACAGAGGAACACATTAACGGAAGAAAGAGGGTAGCACTTCAGATCTGCCGGTTTCGGCTTTAAGGGCCTCAAGTCCCGCCTTTAGTCGATTGTGTATGTCCCAGAATTCTCTAGGCATACCGGGCTCAGACCTGTAGAACTCTTCCATCCTGGCGTGCTTCTTGAGCAACTTTTCAACACGGATAGAGAACTGCAATTCAAAGTCTCTCTCCTTATAACTACGGTTGAAGACCTGTTTGAAGAGCGTCTTTAGGTCCTTGTATTTGGGCATGTATCCGATCGGTGTCTCGATGGCCTCGTACTCCCCGTGAACGCGGCCTTCGGCCCACAGCAACCAGGCCTTCTTGTCGACTTTCTCGTTGCAGTACCCACCATCATACTTGAGGAAATAGTTGACCGCGAACACCCTGGGACTTTTTTTCAATCTCTTGCCAAACTTGAAGTGATTCTTGAGGTAGGTTCCTAGTGGCACGGTCAAGAAGTCCATGTTTGACATTGGATTGAACACCCGCACGCCTGTTTTTCCAATCGTGGCTGTGGTTGTCTCCGACTCGATCGTTGCGCCTATGTATACGCCATGCTCCCAGCTTGAGGCTTCGTAGATGGGTACATTTGTGTCAGAGTCTCGGCCGCCGTATAGGATTCCGTGCACGACGATGCCCTCAGGGTCATCGAGCTTCGGGTCAATGTTCTTGAGTTCGCTGAGCCGCATGGTATATCTGGCATTGGGGTGGGACAACGGAATCGCGTTGCTCTCGGCGTCCTTCTTGCCCTCCCACCACTCGCCGGAGTGGTTGATTCCTTTTTTTGGCACATCATTGCATCCCATGCCCTGCCAGTAGGGGACACCGTCGGCGACCAGCACGTTAGAGAAGATGAGTTCCCTCGGTGTAGTCAAAGCCTCGTAGATCAGTGGGTCGTCATTTGGATTCACGTCAGTGATGATTCCGAAGATGCCGGACTCGATGTTTACGGCGCGAGCGTTTCCATCAGAGTCTGCTTTGATATAGGAGATGTCGTCTCCGACGATGGTCTGACCTGGAATCATGGCTGTGGAGGTCTTCCCGCAGGCGCTGGGGAAGGCCCCGGTGAAGTACGTGACGCGATTCATGCCCTCGGGGCGAACTCCTATAATGAGCATGTGCTCAGCGAGCCAGTCCTCGTGGTTTGCCTTGTATATGGCGAGGCGGAGAGCGAGCTTCTTCAATCCGAGGCTGTTTCCGGCATACTGGTTGTTGACCGAGTAAACCTTCTTGTCAATCACGTCGATGTAGATTCTCCGCTTGTCGGTATTCTTCGTGCAGTTTCTTTCGTCGAGTTCTCCGGCAGAGTGTAGAAAGGTGAAGAAGTCGTCAGAGCCGTTCAGCTTCTTGAACTGTTCGTATCCGCTTCTGTAAAGAATGTCCTCGCTGTGAGCTACGTAAGCTGAGTCCGTCAATTGTATGGCAGAGATGGAAAAACAGGAATCAGTTGGTCCTAGGCAGAAGAAGCGTACGAGGCACTCTTTGCCCTTCATCGTACCGTCGAAGAGGCTCATTATCTCCTTCAGCCCGGCCTCGCGTTCTTTCCAATAAATTCCACGGCTTAGTCTTTGACCCACCGGCAGAAGGATTGCGGTGTTTCCTACGTCACGGGCTAAATCATAATAGCCATCGAAGTGGACGGTGTGGCCCGCCGTTCTTAATTTTACCTCTTCTTTGTTGTCGAGAGCCAACTGGCGGACATAAGCAATATCCTTCGGATCATCCGTGATGACTGAGACCTTCGAAGGTTTGCACAAGTCAACATATTTCTCAACAAGTTCCACAACGCAAGAGTTGTTTAGAGTCTCGAGCTTGGCGAGGGTCCCTTCGCTCAAAACGCTCCTCAGAGAGTTTGACATCTACTTGCCCCTCATCCGCTGCAAAACGAGCATAATATTAATACCCAGGCTCCAATTTATTATTAATTAAAGGTGTTTTCTTGAGCGAGAGGAAGACGCCTCGAATTCGAAAGCCCAGGCCATTTGACAATGTGGAATGTCAGTTGTGCGAACGTAAGGGAAGCTTTTACTGCTGGAATCAGTGTCTATTCAACACATGGCGAACAAGACGGATAGAATAGGAGTCTCTTCTTAGCAACCAAGACTTTTAGGAGATGCTTTGGACAGATGGCAAGCAATGATCTTGAACGCAACGCCATGAGGATCTTGCTCAGTAAGGGAGAGGAGGGTTTTCTCCAGAGTGAGCTTTGGAGGGAGCTCAACACGAACAGCAGGATAGGGTCAAGGTTGACCATAAAACTGGAGAAAAAGGGGCTCATCGAGAGAAAGCGAGAACTTCACAACGGACGATGGACATACCGCGTCTTCTCAAAAATACGACCAATCACAGTAGATTTAATCATGGATATCCCATGTGCCTCATGTCTAGAGATCTCAAAATGCGGGTTTGGAGGAGCGGTCTCACCTGAGAGCTGCGAAAAGCTAGACCAGTGGCTTCAGAGTATAGTAAACAAGCAAAACCGAGAGTTCAAGAATGCCTAGAAGATGGCTTGAAGAACACAGAAGAGATCACTACTACCGTCTTGCAAAAAAGGAAGGCTACAGAAGCAGGGCAGCCTTCAAGTTGCTCCAAGCTTCCAGAAAATATAACCTGATAAAGAGGGGGGACGTCGTCGTCGACCTAGGGGGAGCGCCAGGGGGATGGGTTCAGGTAGCCAGAATGTTAGTCGGGGAGAAGGGCTACGTCCTAAGCGTTGACCTAACACCCATAGAGAGGTTTGATTGGCCAAACGTAAACACAATAGTCGGAGACATAACCGACTACAAGACTCTGGATTCTATTAGAGAGAGGTTGCCGAGAAGGCCAGACGTAATGTTATCAGATGCCTCACAAAATGTGTCAGGCATATGGGAACTGGATCACGCTAGACAAATCGATTTAGCCAGGACATCGTTAAGAATTGCCTCTTCAAGTTTGCGGGTTGGAGGAAACTTCTTCACAAAGGCTTTTCAGGGCAGTCTATTAAACGATTTCGTCGAAGAAGTCAGAAGGCATTTCAAGTTCGTCAGAATCTTTAAGCCAAAAGCAAGTAGGCCCAGTAGTTCAGAGGTCTACATAGTGGGTGTTTTCAAAAAGTAGCTGTCAAACAATAACTCGTACGCGCAAAGTTTACTGCCTTAGTGGTCCATGAAGAACCTTGAGTATTTATACCTCCGTCTCCTCCTTTGAATATCAAATATCAGGCTGTATACCCAAACACTGTAAAGCGGGAGTTCACGTCGATGGAAAGAATGAAAACGATCGGTTATGCTTTGTCCGGCTGCACTCATGACTTTCTCACCTTCGTCGTCTTAGAAAAAGCCAATGTTGAGGTCAACAACTTTTACTTTATACAACACCCGATAAGGAGAAGAGCCCCAGTTTTGGTTCGGTCCTTCAGAATTCAGCCTTACAATCCCGAGATGATCACGGGTAGAACAGGACCTTTGGCTGGGATGAAGGGTAGGAAAGCCGACTATGGTAAGAAGCTTGAATACATCGTTGCATTCGCGGAGATTCTGGGATACTATGACGAAAATCATAAGTGGAGAATGATGGAGGTCGCGCCGTCCCCTTGGGATCCCGTCTACGAACCAACAGAGGAGGGGCTGAAAGAGGTTCTTATTCCAAGCGAGTTTGCTGAGGATGCACTCATCCTTGAGTTGGGGAAGGTCAGGGGGACGAAGATACCTGTCTATATTGATTTGAATGCAATAGCAAAAGGCCACATGCTCGTTGCAGGAATGACCAGAAGTGGAAAATCAAGTTTCACCATAAATTTGATTGTGAACGCTGCTAAGCTAAGGCCTAAACCGAGGTTCATAATATTCGACAGACGAGGAGAATACGGGGCACTAACAAAGTACGGTGCGGTGACCATTCCGTATGATAAGTTCACCCCGATGATAACTAGCCCAGAGTCGATAGTTTCCAAACTAGAGTTGAAGGGCAAAGAGAAGGCTGCAGTTCTGGAAGCAATAAGAGCCTTAACTCGTGATGGGGCAGAAATTACTCGAGAAAACATCCTCTCAAAAACCGATGATGTTCTTGCTAGCGGGGTAATTATCAAGACCCCAAGAATTCAGAAAGAGACCTTAAAGAGTATTGAGTGGTTTCTAGAAACCAAAGGAGACTTTGTCGACAGGGCGGTCAAACCACTGGATGCAATCGAAGCTGTCAGAAACAACCCAATATTGATAGTGGACTTCTCTATCGACACGAACATTGAGGAACAGCAGAGGACAGCGGACTGCATCATTTCTAGGGTACGAGATTACGCTATGGAGAGGAAGAGCTTTGGAGACTTTGCATGCATAATGGTTATAGAAGAGGCACAGTACATCGCGCCTGAGAAGGGTTTTGAAATCGTTACGTCAGATGTGCAGTCTGAGGTCAGGTCCTCTATGATTGAAACAGTAAGCCAGGCAGGCGGATATAATGTGGGATTGATCCTCATGACCCAGAGACCAGCCTACGTTTCGAAGGGCTGCATCTCTCAGTGCAATTCTGTGGCGTGCTTCAGGCTAAAGAGCGGAAACGATCAGGACGCCATACTAATGTATACTGAGTATGGGTCCGAGAGGCTCCGGGATTACTTACCCGGTCTGGCTGATCACGAGGCTATGCTTTGGGGCATAGCCGTACCGACGCCATTTCCAGTAATAGCCGAGGTAAAGGTTTCAGAGTATCCGCAGAAGGCTGCTGTCTTTGCAAGGCAAGCCTGGGAAAAGATGGAGAAATTGAAAGTTTAGTGAGATCATAAACTTTTAGGCCCTTGATGCTGTATCTCCAGGTTACTGGAGTTGCTGAGGGAACGAGCGGCTTGTTCTATTATATTTTTAACCAATTTGGCTGACGCGTTTGTTTTGATTCCCCTATAATTAAAGTGCGTAGGTGACGCTTGATATCCAAGGTTAATGAGAGCTGTAAGGACCCTCTTTTTCGGCGGAGTCTGCAGCCCAAACCTGTCGCTTATTTTGTCGATGACGTAGTATGTTGGCGCAGCGTCGATCTCAGCTGAGATAGTGTTCAGAATCCTCACCAGCCTCGTCTTCCCCAGCCCTGCATTTTCAACTTCCTGTAACATTACGTAAAAGAACTTTTTGGAGAAGAGGTTTTTGAGCCACAACGGTCCAGCGACACTCAATCTATGGTTGCACTCGTTGCATTTGGATTTTAGAATACTGGCTATGCCCGGCGACAATTCTCTGTGGAAGCAGTTGAAGCAGTGCAGGATGTAACCTATGTTCTCCAAGGTCTCATTCGCCCCACTCTTACTCCTTACAACCCGGGCGTAGACACGGATGTAGTGGTTGGTGCTGTGGCAGAATAGGACTTTGATTCCAAGCCCGTGTCTTGCAGCTGTGATCGCTAAGCAGCTGATTAACAGCCTGACTGCTAATTCGTGGCAGTACTCAGTTCTCAGCGGTTTTCCAAAGTATTTTCTCAAGCAAGCTTTTGGCCGTACCCCGCAAAGTGGTGCTGTGTCTGTTGCAGTGAGAGCGATTAGGCCACCATTGACTGTTGCTCTGACTGCTGAGTCCAAAAATGGTGAGGGGGAACCGAATGGGTCGATGTCGATGAAGTCAAATCTTCTTCCCGGCGAGGAGTGGAGGCTGAGAAGAAGGTTTGCGTCCATGTTCTCCACTGTGATGCGGTTTGAGAGACGATTTCTCTTTACATTGAGGGTTGCCAGTCTGGACGCTTCTGGGGTTAAGTCGTTTATAATCACTCTCTCGATACCGCTCACTTCAGTCGCGAACCTTATTCCTCTGACGCCACATCCTGCCATGGGGTCGCAAACTGAGAGTGGGTGACCAACCATTTTTTGGTAGGCCCTTAAAGAGACAACGGCGATGTCCCTGTTTAATTCCATTCTTGGATTGTAGAATACCGGAAGCTTACTCGGGATATATGTGTGAGGTTTTTTGAGAGTTGGAACGAGAATGCGCACAGACCCCTCCTTTATAGTTTCTGTTGGGAAAAGGAGGCTCAAGGGTTAAGCCCTCTTGATGGACTCTACAATCTTTTCCACTAAGGTTCTATGGAGAGATTCACGGTTCTGAGGCGTTACCTCATAGATTCTCACGTCGCTTCTGCTCTTAATCTCCTTTACAAGCGGGACTTGTATCTTCCAGTGTATAACGCCTAGAACAGGCTTCTGGCTCTTTATCGCTGATAGGACAGCCCCACGGAAGTCTTTGCTGAGGAGTTCCATGGGTCCTACTTCATCGATCACAATGTAGTCCGTGTTCTTGATCGCTTCTTCGATAGCATTTACTCCCACCGTACGTAGGTCGTTCAGGTTTACCTTGTAGCGACCGATCCTCGATCCTGCTGGGCTCTCAATGTGCGCCAGTATCCCTCTGCTACTCGTGGCCAGGTTGACTATCTCGAATCCGACGCGGATTCCTTCGACTCTGATCTCGGGTGTGCTGATGCCACCATGCTTGTAGCCCAAGTTTTGTAGTTCATCTATGGTCCTTCGGATGACTGTCGTTTTCCCTACGCCTGGTCTGCCGGTGACGAAGATGTTCAACACGAATCAAAAGATATATTGTTGGTTCTGTTTTAAGAGTTTCTAGCGGCGTTTATCGTCTGTTTCGCTGGAGGTGTTGAAGTTCGGCAGACTGATTTGCGGGGTCGACGAGGCGGGGAGAGAGTTAAGAATATAACTCCCCCAGAGGTCCAGTCATCGGCCCCCTGATTGTTGCGGGAGTGTTGGTCGATGAGGAGGAAGCAAAGGCTCTGGAGGAGCTAGGGGTCAGGGATTCCAAGAGGCTTTCCCCCAGGCGCAGGGAGAAGTTGGCGTCGAGGATAAAGAATGTTGCTGTTAGGTGCTCTTATGTTGAATTGCAGCCCTCTGAGATAGACAAGTTTGTTCTATCACAGATGCGGTTGCGTAAGCTGAATTTCCTAGAAGCCGGGGCGATGGCCGTGGTCATCGAGGACCTGAGGCCTGAAGTCGCTTACGTTGATGCCTCTGATGTCTTGGCCGAGCGTTTCGGAAGACAGATCTTGGAACTCCTATCCTTTGATGTTGAGGTCGTTTCTGAGCATAAGGCTGATGCTAAGTATCCTGTTGTCTCTGCCGCCTCCATCCTAGCCAAGGTCAGGAGGGATGAGGTTGTTTTGCGTCTGTCGGAGAGATTCGGTCGTCTCGGCAGCGGGTATAGTGGTGACTCCAAGACAATCAATTTTCTGAGGAGCTGGGTCAACAGCCACCCCTCCTACCCCTGGTTTGTTAGAAAATCTTGGAGAACAACCAAGAGAATTATGGATGAGGTCAGGCAGACTCATCTATAGGGTGGTTGGTACTTCGCACACTGTGGGATCAGCTTAGAAGGTGAAGCGGATTAGAAAATACACGTGGGATCCTTTGACCTTGGCGGGCCCGGGGGGAATCGAACCCCCGACCACCGGGTTAAAAGCCCGATGCTCTTCCTGGCTGAGCTACGGGCCCCAGATTTTTTTGGGGAGGTGACCACCCCAATATAAATTGTTAGAAAAAAGCTTATATGTTATCTTTCTCCTTTTCAAATTAGTCCCGCGGTAGCTCAGCCTGGTAGAGCTTCCGAACTCACCTGCGTGCTAGGTGGGTGAAGATGCTGTAGATGTCCACCGGCGTGGTGGGCATTTTCCAGCCTATCAGGCAAACAGACACCGGACTGTCGGGCGTTCAAAAGCGTTGGCTAAGTTTGCCTCGCTGAAACTCGCTCCCGCGGGACCAACGTTCCTCACTTTTGCTTTAAGAAATCTCGGGAGGCTCCTATTCATGGTTGATGAGGTGTCCTCCTATTATGTAAAACTTATATAAGCCCTTGATTTTCAAATGTATGTCTATTCCGTAAGGAGTGCCCTGGTGGTGCAGTCCGGCCTAACATAAGCGGCTGTCGAGTATCTTCGCAGACCCCGCTCGACCCGGGTTCAAATCCCGGCCAAGGGAAGGAAAAGTAGGTCTTTCCCGCCGAGGGGCGCCACAAAATCAAGCTCGGATTGGGTTGGGGTAAAGTCTTTCTGATTTGGAGCACGCGCGAAAAAATAGGGTATAAGGTGGTGGGCCCGGAGGGATTTGAACCCACGACATCAGGCTTTCTCCATGATAGCCTCCGAAGGCTTTCGCCGGTCAAGACCAGCTGCGCCCTATCCATACTAGGCTACGGGCCCACATAATTCCAAGGAGAAGCTTCTAAAGAAGTTTTCCCTTTGTATCTTTTTCAGCTTTTTGAGGCGTATTCAAGTTTTCTTAAGAAAAACGCTTAATAATATATCCTTATGTATATTTTAAAACAGAAATTTTTTGCTCTTAACACCTCGGTGTTTAAAAAGAGCGGGTTGAAATGAGCGAAACGCATCTGCAGGACATAAAGTTCCGATTGATGACGATAGATCTGCTCCGTCTGGCTAAGAAGAATTATACTTATCGAGAGATAGGTGTAAAAACCAGTTTGCCTGTCACCGTGCTGAGCAGGTATGTTAAAGGGCATGTTTTGCCCGGGGCGAAGAGGGCGAAGAAGATTTGGGATGCGCTCAGCACGATCGTTAGCCTTGAGGATGAGCTTAGGAGGAGGATCAAATTTGATAGTAAAGGATATTTCGACAATACGTCGATAATTTGTAATGTTCCCTTACTCAAACAAGCTGCTCTGCATGTTCTCTCGAAGTTTGCTGGAAAACGCATCACGAAGGTCCTGACGGCCGCCGCAGATGGGGTGCCTTTGACAACAATTATAGCCGAGACGTTGGGTGTCGATATCCTCATAGCGAAGAAGAGTAAGGAGGTGGGGGTAAAGGACTTTGTTGAGGAGATGTTTGTCCCTGGTGACTCAGCTGTTGTCACTTCATTGTATTTGCCTAAAGGTGTGATTAAGAGAAGCGACAGCGTGTTGATTGTGGATGACGTTATTAAGTCTGGTGAAACCCAGAGAGCTTTGATGAATATGGTTTTTAGATCCAAGGCTGATTTAGCTGGAGTGTATGCCCTAATTGCTGTTGACGATCATTGGGTTGATGAACTCATGGGCTCATTCAAGTGCCCTGTTGAGGTCGTACTTACTGTTAGACCAGGGGGAGAAGAAAACAAGTAGTCCGTATCTACTTTTATCTCCCATTTCCTTTTCTTTGAGTGCTTGCTTCTTGTCTTTTATGAGTTGTTGGTGAATCAGTTTGTCAGCGGAGGTCTTTGAGGCAGTTTTCAAGGATGGAAGAGTCCTCGTTTCTTCACTAGAGGAGGCAAACGCTCTTGGTCGGTATGGCTACGGAACTTTGAAGGAAGGCTTAGGCTCAATTCTAGATTCATGCGAGGCATTATACCTTCTTGCTGACGGAAGGTTGAAGTTGGTTGATGATGAAACTGGTTCCGAGATGATTTTTCCGGAGTTGCTTGAGAAGTTTCATTCAAGAGAAGCTGAAGTTTGGACCAGATACCTGATCTACCGAGATCTGAGGGGTCGAGGCTATGTTGTTAGGCGTGGTTTCGGATTTAACATAGACTTCCGCGTCTTCGAGAGGGGAAAGTATGGTAAACAAGCTGCAAACTACATCGTTTTCGGGGTATGCGAAGGAGGACCGGTGCCCATCAGCAAGCTTACAAAGGTTTTGAGATTTGTTCGAAGTGTGAAGAAGGAGTTGATCTTAGCGGTTGTGGATGGTAGGGGTGAGATCGTCTACTACTCTGTTTCCCCCTTGACTTTCAGACGGGGTGAGTTCCCTGAGGGGAAGTAACGGCCCGACTTCAACCTCTTTGACTTTTGTAGAAAAAAGCCGCAATATTTATTGAATGACTGCTGTGTCTTCATGAATTGCCGGCGCCATTTTTAAGAGCTCGTTCAAAGCTTCTTCATGTATCCTTAAAGCCTTGGGACTGTACAACACGAAGCGTACTAGTAGTCTGGTTTCATGGTGTTCCTTCATAAAGGCAATTACTGCTTTGAGTGCTACCCGAGCCGCTTTCTCCATGGGGTATCCGAATGCCCCGGTGCTGATTGCAGGGAAAGAGACGCTTTTTATTCCTTTTCCTACTGCGAGCTTCAAGCTGTTTTTATAGCAGGCTTCAAGGAGTTTGGCGTCCTGCGGGGATCCACTGTAGACTGGGCCTACAGTATGTATAACATAGGGAGCTGGCAGGTTGTAGCCTTTGGTCAGCTTCGCTTCACCGGTCCTGCATCCTCTGAGTTTCTTGCACTCTTCCCAAAGCTCTGGTCCAGCGGCTCTGTGTATGGCTCCTGCTACGCCGCCGCCTGGAGCCAGGCTTTCGTTGGCAGCGTTGACGATCGCTTGGGTGCTCTGTTCTGTTATGTTTCCTCTTGTAAGCTCTAGCTCCGATCCGTCAATCCTCACTTTCAACTTTTTATCTCCCTATTAGAACATGATTATTGCAAATCTTGTGCGTGGCATTCTGTCCATTCTATGCGTATCTCTCAAGATAGCGTTTGCGCAAAAAAATCGTTTTAACACCCGGTATATAGCTAAATCTATCCATAGATGGAGGTCTTTGATCGAACGATTTTTCAGCAATTGCAGCTTCCAAAGACCGTTGTCCTGTTGTTGAGTGATGAACCATTCAAGTGCATTTTGTATCTGTGGATCGTTCGGGGTAAACCCCAAGAGTGACAGAGAGTCGAGTGAAGATAACAAATCAGTGAACCAAAAAGGACAGGAGAACTTCCTCCAATAACTTGGATCTCGCCGATCAGGATAAGTATCTGGCTGGAAGAACCGTGATGCCAGAAGCTTTCCTGCAATTTTTGCCTCATCTCTTGAGCGATAGTCTTTATGCGCAGCAAATACCCTCAACACCACGCCAGTAACCAAATGAGAGAATGGTTTTGAAGCATCTGGACTGATGGTTGCAGCATTTAGCGTTTCTTTATCGAATTTCATGCCGACTGTGCGTATGGGTATGGTCCAACCGCCATCATTCTGGCGAACAGAAGGCAGCCAGAGAAAACCGCGTTCTACTCGGGGATCGCTATCATATCCTGCTTTTATCAAAAGTTCCATAATCGCAGCCGTATAGTTTGGAGTGTACTGATTTCCATAAATTCCTCTGAAATCTCCTTCTTCTGTTTGGAATCTGATTAGGAACTCGGCAGCCTTTTCTATGGTAGGATGTTCTCTAGTGAAACCATGTGTTTCTATGAGAATACCTAAGATTCGGTAAGTTTCCAACTGATTATAATTCTCTTGAGAGCGAATATCTGGGTTGCCGCCATGATACCTCCATGAACCGTCTTCCTGTTGCCTATTCAATATCTTCATGACAGATGGTAAGACCCATAATGTTTCAACGGATGCGGCACTTTCTCCCAACAAATCACGTTTGACGAAGAACACAAGTGCGGCGTTATCGGAAGAGATGAGTGGAGGTGAAGGATCATAGCGCAGTTTACTCAGCCATTCACTCATTGCCGTTTTATCCGATCATGACATCTTCGATCGACGCGCGCCGAGTCTCTTAATACCCCAAGACTTCCATCGAATGTATCTCTAAGTCCTTTCTGCCTAGCTGTTCTCGAATGGAGTTGACTACGTCTTCGTCATCTATGTAGGCTTCTCCATGCTTGCTAAACTTTATTGGGATTTTTGTTTGCCGGAGGTTGTTTCCTGCTGGAAAGTCGAGGAAGATGTACTGCTTGTCCTTGGATATGAAGATAAGTCGTAGGGCAATACGAGGAATCGAAAGCGGGGCTCTTTGCATTGTATGTAGTATGCTCTCGGGCTTCAGCTCAACGGCGAGTTTCCTGAACTTTTCATACTCTTTAACATGGACCATTCTGCTGGATTCGTTCACAGCTCTTCATCTCTTTCTTCCTCTTTCTCCCCGTTGCTTGCTCTCTTTTTTATTCCAAGAAATTCAAGTAGTTTCTCGTCTTCCTTACGTCTTCTCCTACGCACTCCTTTATCTCTACGCTCCTCGCGCATGCCTTTCTCTCTTGCTGTCTTCTTTATGCTCTGAATGATCTCTGCTTCTTCTTCACTCAGTTCGGGTTTCCAAGGTTCAGTTATCCTCATTGTGATCTTCTGGCATATTGGGGGTTCTGGCCATGCGCCAGGATCATAAAGGGTGTAGCCCATAAACTCTGTTGGCTTCTGTTGGATGCACGACCAGACCGCTTTCTTAACATTTTCCGGATCCATCCCAGTCTTTGGGTCGTCTTCAGATATCAAGTTAACAGTTGTGACCTGTCTCCTGAACCTTTCTATAGCCTCCAATGAGACATTTGGGAGATAGGGAGAAGGAGCATTGGCACCCACAATAGTCCGTCTCTTGTCATCGGCAACTCCGTTCTTCACAAGGTTTATGAGTGCGTCGCCAGGAAGATGGCCTTGGGATTCCCTCCAGCATAGAACCAAGTAGCGGATGTTTGGGTTAGCCACAACATTCGCGATTAACTTTTCTATGCCTATGTTTTCTGTCTGCAATGTTCCAGCGAGAGCAGCACCACTCTCTATTGCCGCCTCCACAAGTCTTACCAACTCAGGAGGGATCTTGAAATCGTATGTGTCTAGGATGGCCACCACAGCAACGGGCGAATAATCGTTTCCCCTGAGAAAGCGCCCCTTTTCAGGAGGGTATTCTGGAGGAAGGCCAACCTTCAACATCTCGAATCCCGTGATTTCGATCGCTCTTTCAGGACACCGCAGTTCACAGGCTCGACACGCGAAACATGCATATTCAGCGATCACCTCCGAAATTTTCCTTTCATCCGTCTCTATAATCTTGAAGACGCTTTCTGGACAGATGTCGACACATGTGCCACAGCCAGTACATGTACCCTGGTCAATTTTGATTTTAGTCACTATGTGGTTCTCCTTAGTGGTAAACTTAGAACAGCTATGTATCTGAGAATGAATGGGAGAATGGATAGATTGCTTAGGTCGGTAACAAATTCGGTTAAGCTGGACACAGAGCTAACACATGAACATGGATTTACACCCTCGGATTTGCCCACGGTTTTCATCTCCTGCCTTCGCAGTCCATACAAATGTTAACTTCCCTGTTTGTCCAGAAGACTTTGCCACATTCCTTACATTTGACCTTCCATAGTAGCCCCTTGTCTCTAACCTTCGTTGCCACAGTTTGAGAAGAACGCTGTGGGAAGACTATAGCCTTCCCTGGACACATCATTGCACAAGCTATACAACCATAGACGCAATTTTGCGGGTTGATCACTATTGCTTTTCCGTCCCTGATTTCAAATACATTGTGAGGGCAAAAATCTACGCAACGCGCACTATCAAAGTGTATGCATCCGTCACACTTGTCTGGAAATATCGTGGGATACCAAACCGCGGATCGAGACACACCCTCTTCCCCATCTGAACTCTCAAAAACATCCATACAAAACTTTAATGCTGTACATTAAACACCATGAGACGCTACTTACAAATTTAACCGCAACAACCACCTGAACTGCCTGAGCCAGAGACTAGAAGATTATCTTCAAATAGTTTTGCCCAGCAATCTCGACAAACTCCGATGTAGCCCAGCTTCTTATGGGAAGTGAAAAGTAGACTAACACCGCTTTTCCCGCAAATCCGACATTTCTCCATGTTACGACCACCTAGACATTTTTCATATGATGATCGATTACTGATCTAGAAGTCCTTGACGAGAGTTCTTAGTGTGTTCGCTTATTAATTTCCTAAAGTCTTCGAGTGACGGGAATGCACCTTCCAAGACAAGTTGACCATCGATAACAATGAATGGCACTTGAGTGCTTGCCCCGAGAAGTTTGCATATGTGTGGTGGATATGAGTCGTACCCTCTTCGACCACTTACTATCTCCCTCTCGATCTCAATTTGTTCCTTGAACTCTTCCTTCAGCACCTTGACGATCTCGTATCTTTCCATAAGCATTTTCCTCGACTTCTCAACCGCGTCCTTGGAGGCTACTCCAGGACCACAGCAACCCCCGAAGGGGTCTCCCTCATATATCTCAATCTTCAGCCTATTTTTGGACATGACCCATCAACTTCTCTAATCCATATACTATGATCTCCAATGATGTCAAGACTATCCATACTTTGACCTGAGTTGCTGCACCACTTTTACGATCTTTTCCCTTTCAGGGAACTTAATGGCTTCCATTTTGCACAGTTTGGCACACGTGAAGCAACCGACAACACAATTGAATGGATTTACGACCTTCGGCCTTTTCCTTAGTTTCTCCCACGTATTTGTAGACTTAGTATTGGGGCTAGGATTCTCCTCAACCATGAACACACCATTTCGGCAAAAGTTTGCGCACTCTAAGCACCCAACGCATTTGTCTTTCTCGATCGTGGGAAACCAGGGAATTTCTTCGCGGGGAATCCCCATATATGTTTTTCCCATATGCTATCCGCCAACATTCATCGTTTCTCTGCTTGGATTAGGCTGAATCCGTACATTGCCCTAGCTTGCTTTAACATTTCTCTTAATTTGTCCTTAGAGGGATGCGTTATTGCTCCAACAGGACAGATCCATCCGCAAGCTTTGCATCCTACTACACAGTTTTCGGGTTTTGCGACGACCGGTTTCCCATCAACAACCGTGAACACGTCATGTTTGCAATAGCGAATGCAGTCTCCGCACCCGTCACATTCCTCATTTATCGTAGGAAGCCATGTGATTTCGCTTCGAGGTATCCCTATGTACGTCATCCAATCAAGCCTTCTGCTCTGTCAAGGCTTGCTCAACTGCTTCTTGCACCTTTTTCATAGCTTCTTCGGTTGACATGTTTCTCAAGTCTAATGGAATCAGTTGTTTGTCCATGTCCAGCCCCTTTTCTTTAAATGCGTCTTTGAACATCTTTTTTTGCATTCTTGGATCGCATCCCCCGATGACGTATTTGTGATCTATCGATCCTTCCTTGAGATAGTCCTTAAGAAACCTGTCGCCGTCATCAACGCACAGTTGTGGGTGGACAATCGCATATTCTACATCCAGCTCATTTCTGACAAAATTGACGAGTTTCCATAACCCCAGTTTTGCAAAACCGGGGCACTCGCCTGTGCAGAAACACATTATGAATCTTGGTTTTTCGTTCAATATGTTGACCTCCTAGATTATTTGCTCGATTACGCGTTTGGAAAGAGACTCAACTAGTTCGGGAGCGATTGCATCGATTACTTCAAAGATTTCCGGTTCTGTTACTGCGTAAAACCTTCTATTCCCGTATTTCCTATCCCTTATCAATCCGCAATCTTTCAGGATCTTAAGGTGGCGAGAAGCCAATGGCTGTGCTACCTCAATGTGTAGGAAAATTTCGCAAACACATTTCTCACCTCCACGTAGAAACTCAACTATCTGAAGCCTAAGTGGATCAGATAATGCCTTGAAAAGTCTGGCCTTGAATCTAGTTGTATTTCCTTCCAAAATAATTCACGCCTAAGAAATAATCAATAACAATATTTAAATATTGCTATAGTTCACTAATAGCGCTGGGTGGACAACGTGAAAAACGTAAAAGCCGAGGTTATGGGTCCGGAACCGCCATGCTGGCGCTGCCAAGCAGTAAAGAAGACCGTGGAGAAAGTGGCTGAAAAATTGAGGGCTGAGGGAATAAATGTAGAGATAGCAAGAGCCAACATAGCTTCAAAGGAAGTTGTGAGAAAGTACGGAGTCTTGTTCTCTCCAGCGTTAGCCATAAATGATGCAGTCAAGACGACAAGAAGGATTCCGACCGAGGAAGAAGTTGAAAAGCTAATAAGAGCTGCCGAGTGAGGTGCCTGAAACTGAGCGAAGCTGTCAGAAAAATACGGACATTCTTACTTCTGGTTTTTGTTTTCCTTGTCATAGGCCTGCTAGTCTATAGCCGTCTCATGGCCTATTCGCTTGCCCCAACGTTGAAGCCAGCCGACTTCTCAAAATACGCCTGGTATGAGATTCCGTTCCATTATCTCTGGGATTATTTCAGCCACGGCTGGATATGTCTACTCTTCGCCTTCGTTGCCGCTGGCCTCGTCTACGAGTTTATGCCAAAGCAGATAATCAACAAATACATGGGCAGTAGCAAAGTCACTGGTTACGCAATCGGAGCAGGACTCGCACCCTTCTTCACAGTCTGCTCATGCACTATGGTACCACTTTTCACAGGAATACTATACACTGGTGCAGGAATAGGGCCAGCAATAACATTCCTTCTTATGGCGCCAGCTGCAAACATACTTACAATATTGATAACTGGAGAGTTCATCTCATGGGAAATAGCTGGTGTCCGAATAGTCGTGTCTCTAGCGACGGCTGTGCTCGCTGGCGTAATAATCTCAAAAACACCTTGGGGAAGAACCATCGAAAAAGAACACCAGATCAGCCAAAGCCCCGTCATAGTTCATCGAACTATTGAAGTTGTCAAGCCTCCCCTCGATGAAAGACTGATCTCTGCTCTGAAATTCGGCGGATATCTTGCCAAGCAGATACTCCCATACTTCCTTGTAGGCCTTGTAATAGTGGGCTATGTTACGGCTTATACGCCTCCAGGAATAGTTGAAGGATACTTGACAGGGATAACAGGCGTACTCATAGCCTCAGTCATTGGAGGCCCACTCTACACTCCAACGCTGGTTGAAGTAGTTCTGGGAAGAAGCCTACTCCAATTGGGCATGGCAAAGGCGGCCCTTCTCACATGGCTTATGGGACAACCCTACGACATACCGAACATGATTGCTATTTCAAGGATTGTCCGTTGGAAAGTTGTGCTAACCTATGCAATTATAGCGTGGGCATCCAGCATCATATTTGGCTTGACCTACGGCCTCATTACAGGGTCACTATAAAGTCTTGGAGATGATTTGGGTGGAAAAATGCGGGATTTGCGGGAAAAGCGGTGTTAGTCTACTTTTCACTTCCCATAAGAAGCTGGGCTACATCGGAGTTTGTCGAGATTGCTGGGCAAAACTATTTGAAGATAATCTTCTAGTCTCTGGCTCAGGCAGTTCAGGTGGTTGTTGCGGTTAATTATGCAAAGATCGGTCGACGGCAAAAGTTTGCCATGATTAAGTTCTTATACGATTTTTGCCTTATGTTTTCTCAATGGGTGTTTTCTATGGGAAAACGGGAAGTTGCCATGATAAAAGAAATAGGAGGAAACATTGAACGTTTTGCTGGAGAAACTGTGAGAAAAAAAGTCATGGAAGGCAATGAAAAGATTACTGCTAGTTCTGACAGGAAAGAAACAGCTGAATGGGTGAAGGGTGCGATGGAAAGATTAGATGCACTGGTTGATGAAAAGACAAGGATTGAAATCATGGAGAACTGTGGCTACAAATGTGCTTCTATGAACAAAAGCCTTATAGAAAGGGCAAAAGCAAAGTTGAAAAAGTATGAGGGCATAGATGAGTTCTTGAAGGCGGGTCGATCGATCCTTCCGGGAACTAGACTTGTCAGAGAGGGAGATGTTCTGTACCTATTCTATACGCCGCATCTGTTCACTAGGCCAATGAGATGTTATTGTAGTTTGGTCAATTCAATTGAAGATAATGTTTCCTTGACATATTGTCATTGCTCAAAGGGTTTTGTCAAGAAGTTTTGGGAAGCCGTCCTTGAAAGACCTGTTAAGGTTGAACTCCTACAATCAACTATGTCTGGGGCTCAGGAGTGTAAATTTGCGATTCGTCTGTGATTGTAAGGTGCGCACAATCAATTGTGATGAAGAGGAGGAATAGAAATGTGTGAGGATAATGCGCTAGTTAGGAAATTCAAAGCCGGCAAAGCAACGGTGCAGATCTATCGTAGCAGTCAGAAGATGGGCGAAGCTGCAGCGGAGGCCGTTGGGAAAAAAGCGATTGAGTTGATATCTAAGAAAGGAAGAGCTTCGATCGTGTTTGCATCTGCGCCTTCTCAGGAAGAGTTTTTGGCAGCATTGGGAAAGATGGATGGGATTGAGTGGCAAAGAATTACTGCCTTTCACTTAGATGAATACTTAGGTCTGCCGAGCGATGTGCCTCAGGCCTTCGGGAAGTTTTTGAAAGATCGTCTGTTCGATAGAGTGAAGCCTGGGAGAGTCTACTATTTGGACGGAACAGCTGAGAACTTGGAAGAAGAAGCCCAGCGGTATACGGGACTCTTGGAAAAGAACGGTCTCGACATAGCATGCGTTGGGATCGGAGAAAATGGCCACTTAGCGTTTAATGATCCTCATGTGGCAGATTTTGATGATCCTCTGACGGTGAAGGTTGTTGAACTGGATGAGGTTTGCCTTCAGCAGCAGGTGAACGACGGATGTTTCTCCAGCATCGACAAGGTACCGAAGCGGGCCTTGACCTTGACGATGCCGGCCATCTTTGATGCAGGTTACATCTTCTGTATTGTTCCTGCGAAGTCGAAGGCTGAAGCGGTTAGGAAGACTGTTTACGGCCCGATCTCTACTAGTTGTCCCGCCTCGATTATACGCAGCCACGAGAACGCTATTCTGTTCCTTGATACTGACTCAGCAGCGCTTCTGAAGTAGTTCCCTTTCTTCTGACGAACGGACATTATGGATCTTCACCTGGCCTCATACCAAGATCCTCTTTTGTGATGATGCAAAATCAAAGGGACGGATGAGATGGGAGAATTGAAGTGTTCATTCATCTTTCCAAGTCCAAACTTGGAACTGCCGATTGAGGGAGGAATGGTGGGGGCAACTCCACCTCTGGGTATGATGTATATTGCTGCAGTTTTGAGGAATGAGGGTGTACAAGTTTCCATGATAGATGAGGCAGCTCAAGGTTTTTCCATGAGAGGAATGGTTGACTGGGTGAAGAGAGAGAATCCCGATGTTCTGGGATTCTCTACCTATAACATTTCAGGCTACAAGGCAGCGAAGATTGCTGGAAAGGTGAAGGAGGAAAACCCAGATATTGTTGTGGTTTTTGGAAATATCTATGCTACTTTTAATGCTGAACGAATTCTTAGGAGGCATCCTTGTGTCGATGTTGTTGTTCGGGGAGAGGGAGAGTATACTACTCTTGAGTTGGTGAGAAGTTTAGAGAAGAATGAAAGCCTCAAGAAAGTGTCTGGGGTTACCTTCAGAAGTAGAGATCGGATAATTGCAACCCCAGATAGACCCCTTATTGATGACGTTGACTCTCTGCCTTTCCCAGAACGTGGACTCTTAGATGCTGAGTATCATGCTGTGACTGCTGGAATAAATGTTGCACCTAGAAAGTTTACTACTTTCCTTTCTTCTCGTGGCTGCGTTTATCGTTGTCGTTTTTGTGGCTGTAGAAGGTTGGCAAGGGGAATCTGGCGACCTAGGTCGGTGGATAATGTCCTTGAAGAGTTGAATCTTCTGGCCAGTGAGGGGTATAAGCAGTTTCTGTTTGTGGATGATAACTTCACTTTGAATCCTAAAAGAGCTATCAGGATCTGTCAGGGAATTAGGAAAGATAAAATAGACATAGAATGGATTGCTGAAGGGCGTGTTGACGTTTGCTCTTATGCCCTGTTTCGAGAGATGGCAAAAGCCCAATGTAGAATGCTGTATATTGGCATAGAAAGTGCCAGTCAGAAAGTTTTGGATTACTACGATAAAGGGACGACTCCAGAGCAAGCAGAAGCAGCAGTTAAGTACGCTAGAGAGGCTGGAATAGACGTAATAGTTGCTTCATTTATATTGGGGGCTCCTAATGAAACGAGGCGGGATCTTCGGAAGACCGTAGATTTTGCTCAGAAATTGAAAGTTGATGTCCCACAGTTTAACATTCTCGACGCATTTCCAGGAACAGACATTTGGGAGGAGCTTAGAGCTGAGGGAGTTTTGGATGAAGAAAAGTATTGGGAGACAGGTGTCTTTGTTCCGAAAGTTTCACCGGACACAGTCCCATATGTGGAGATTGAGAGAATAATCAGTGAAGGCTACCGACGCTTCCTCATACAACCAGGCTACATCATAAGGTTTCTGTTGAGAGCGGCCAGAAGTCCTTATCGCCTTAACATTCTGTTTAGTAATCTGAGACGAGTTAAGAATATTGCCAAAGGGGTTCGTTCAGTTGCTTGGTCTTAAGAATCATGTACGGGCGCACACATGGCTCGCGCGTTGAAGGGAATGATTTTTTGGGTTCTTCTTGATTGCTTAATGGTTTATTTGTGGTTTTCAATAGTAAGTTCCCAAGTTGAGGAAGGAAAGAGATAAATTACGTCCGTCTAAATATTCTGGTCATATCTGTTTATCTAAAAAGGGTGTGATTCTGATCTTGGATCTTAGTGTAGAGTTCGCAGGGATGGAACTAAGAAACCCAGTGACCATTGCTTCCTGTCCATTGACGGCAACAGTCCATAGATTGAAACAGGCTAGCAAATATGGTGCGTCGGCAGCGAGCACGAAGCTGGCGTTCATAAAGCAGCCCTTCATCGGTAGTCTACAACTGTATTCGGAGCCAGGGGACGTCCTCATCGTTCCGTTTGATAAGAGGTTGGACATGGATGAGGCCGTCGAACTCATAAGGAGAGCTAAAGAGGAGACGGATCTCGTCTTGCTTGCAAATATGACGCATGCAGCGCATGATCTTGAGGGTTGGAAGCGATTGGCATTGACTCTTGAAGAGGCTGGAACGGACATAATTGAGCTGAATTTCGTATGCCCTAATATTGAATTGACTGCTGAGCAACTTGGACTGGAAGTAATCGAGTCGGCGCGTGTCGGTGGCTCGGTAGGTCTATATCCTGAGTTATCTGAGAGGGTCACGAGAGTAGTTAAAGAATCGGTTCATGTGCCAGTGGTCTGTAAACTCACTCCAGAGGCAGCTGATATAACGGCTGTTGCTAAGGCTTGTGAAAAGGCTGGGGCAGACGCCATAGCGATAGGTGGAAATTACCTCTCTCTGCCGAGGATAGACATCTACAACGATGGGAAACCGTTGTACCCATCTTTGGATAAGACTAGCTTTGGAGCATTAGCCGGACCGTGTGTGAGGCATGCAGCCTACAGGACCGTAGCACAGCTTTACAGAGATCTGAAGATTCCAGTATTGGGTGGCGGTGGAATAACGAATTGGAGAGATACGGTAGAAATGATGATGTGGGGTGCGACAGTGATATCGATCTGTACATCAATCATGTGGTACGGATTCGAGGTTGTTGGGCGCATACTGAAGGGTCTAGAGAGATTTATGTATAAACAGGGTTACAGGAGCCCAGAGGAGTTTGTTGGATGTGCTGTGGAGCATCTTACAGCCTCAGACAAGCTTGTGCTCCACCCGGCGAGAGCGGTGGTTGATGTGGAGAAATGTAATGGTTGCGGAATATGTGTGAAGCCTGGTCACTGTGAGGCCGTGGAAATGAAGAATAAGAAGGCTGTGGTAGACAGGGACCTCTGCGTTGGCTGTGGGGTATGCGAGTCACTTTGTCCCCAAGATGCGATAGTTACGAAGAGAATCTAGTATGATTTAGAAAAAATGACATCGCGCGCAATCAGGTCTGCAAGGTTACTGGTTTGCGTTCTTCTGCCGATTTGTAACCAGCAAATATGACTTTCAAAACCTCTCTTCCAAACTCGCCTGTGGGAAATGGCTTCTTGTCTTCAGCAACGCACTCAACGAAGTGCCGTAATTCATTGGTGTATCCTAAGTCCCAGAGGTCGTTTACTGTCACATTGGCCCACCCTGTGGTTATGTCTACCTTCTCCACCGCATAGGAGTAGCCTTTCTCGCTGAAGACCCTCACTTGATCGGACTTGGTCCAATTGACAAGCATTACTCCGTCCGTACCATAGATTTCTACCCTGTCGTCCATACCGCCTTTAGTGATATAGTTTGCCTGTACGGTACTTGCTCTGTCGTCTTCGAATCGCATCAGCAGCGTTGCAAAATCTTCGACCTCAATGTCATGGTACAAGTTGCCTGTTTCAGCGTAGGCCCTCTTTACGGGTTTATTGATTAACCACAGAGATTCTCCTACTGGATGACAGCCTAGGTGAAGGAGGCAGCCACCACCGCTGTATTTCTTCTGTATTGCATAAGGGGAGTGAGAGCCAGAATGGGTTTCTCTTGCTTCTATGTATAGGATCTTTCCGATGCCTCCCTCGTCGATTATTCCTTTTGCTCTTGTCAGTGCTGGAGCGAATAGACTGTTTTCGGCGTACATCAGTTTGACGCCGTGCTTTTTTGCTGATGCGACCATTTTGTCAGCTTGTTCGACTGAGATTGCGAGTGGCTTTTCGCAGATCACGTTCTTTCCAGCTTCTGTTGCGGCTATAGCTACGTCTGCGTGTAGGTAGTTCGGGACACAGACATCGACGACATCAACGTCGTTGCGTTCAAACATCTTCTTGTAATCTGTGTACCATGCCTTGCAGCCGTATTTCTGGGCAAGGCTCTTTGCAGCTTTTTCAAGTATGTCTGCTACTGCGACTATTTCCGCACTGGGATTTTTCATATGACAAGGCGCATGGATGTTGTCGGCCACCCAGCCTGTGCCAACAATCCCGATGCCTATCTTCTTTAACTTTATCACCCTCTGATCAGGTGCTCTGTACGAGAAACAGTTTATGTTGCGGGGAATAGATAAAAATATATTCTCATAGAGCAAGTAGGAATCGATGTTAAGATGGTCGCACCAATTCGTGAATGCGGCGATAAAGTGGTAGGGAGTAATCCTCTATTTCTAGGTGTCGATCACATAGGGCTGTATTCCAACGGTAAAGTTACGGGGAAAGAGATCGCTGATTGGTATGCAAAGACTTTTGGTCTCGAGGTTGGTGAGGAGCCTAAGGCCTTCCATATCCCGAGTAGGCGTCCGGGTGAGATAGAGGTCTTGAAAGAGCAGGTTTACGGGAAGTGTCATATTGCTATTCGGGTTTCCAACTTCGATGAGGCGTGCAGATATCTTGAGGAAAAAGGTGTCGAGTTGGAGGAACCGATAATTGTGAAAGGCGTCGGCAAGGTCGTGTATCTGAAGAGTCCTGATCCGACTGGAAATCGGGTTCATCTGATTTTTAGATGCTGATGGCGCATTAGTGGAACTAGTTTCACCTCTCCCCAATATTTTTTTTATTTCTGGAGTCTTCGGAAAACGCTTCTTTTCGAGAAAGGGGAGTGGAAACGAGATATCTCGCTGGATTTTACAGGAATCTGCAGGAATCCACAGGAATTTACAGGAATTTACAGGAAATTAGAGGAAATGTCCGATATGGTTGAGTTTCATGCAGTCTTGGAACTCTCGCGGTCGATCGCGTAAAACGGGGAGATAATTGAGGTTGTGCTGAGAGAGCTGGAGGCCCAAGACCAATGTCGATCAAGCGAAAATATGTCATTTTCGTTCATCTCTACAAAGAACAGAAAAATGGAAGAAGTACTTAATCTGAAGTCATGAAAATGACCAATCGCCTACTAATCCTCGATCGATGCGCTTGTCTCTCGTCATCCTTAAATTTTTTAAGTTTATTCAACTCAATTGGAATTTGAGAATTAAGCCTGGTGTTTGTCATGTCAATTCTCATAACTGGTGGAACAGGCCTCATAGGCTCCTACTTGAGCCAGGTACTTGTCGAGGATGGTTATACGCCGGTTCTCTTTGATTTGTATCCTGACACCAAACTCGTCTCGGGCATTATGGACAAGGTCAAGATCGTCCGTGGGGATGTGACATCTCTATCTTCGCTCGTGGAGACCGCTAGGAAATACGAGGTGACAGACATATTCCATCTAGCCGCCATAATCTCGGTGGCAGCGGAGAACAGTCCTTTATTGGCCTTCAACATTAACAACGTTGGGACAATCAATGTCTTGGAAACTGCTAGGATCTTCGGTGTGAATAGGTTCATTTTTCCGAGTACCAACTGCGTCTACGATCCGGGACTCAAACTTCCGGTGGAGGGTGCGCCTGAAGAGCCCATTCTAATATACGGGGTGACGAAGGTCACTTGTGAGCAGTGGTGCCTGTACTACCATCGCAGGTACGGCTTGGATGTTAGGGGAACACGATATGTTTCCATCATAGGTCCTGGGAGAAAGGATGGTGGTGCCTCCAGGGTTACAAGCCTGATGATAGAGAAGGCTGCCTTGGGTCAGCCCTACGCTATCTACGCTGAGAGGGATGTCCGGATACCGATCTTGTACATAAGGGACGCGGTGGATGTCTTGGTGAAGATCTTCAAAGCTGGGAAAGTGAAGTCAAGGTTCTACAACATAAGCGGGATAGAGCCCAGTCTAGGCGACATATATGATAAGGTCAAGAGCATTCTGCCTGAAGCCCCGCTTACTTTTGAACCTGACCCGAAGATGACGAAGATTCTCAGATCTTGGCCATCAAACCTAGACTCCACGAGGGCTGAGAAAGAGTTGGGTTGGAAGATAACGTATGACCTAGATCGTATGGTAGAGGACTTTATCGAAACTGTTCAATCAAACAAAGAGATGTACCTGTGAATACGCGCGATCGATGTCTTCTAGTCTTGGATCGAGCTGTTTGCCTATCGATCGTATGGATACTATGTCACCGAGTTCGAGTTGCTCGGCCCTGTTCCATAGCCTCTTGAAGCAACTTTTGTACCTCATATGGCTCTCTTAAAGATGCAAGACTAGGGCGCAAGCGGTACGCGCGGCCATGCCTGTCCACATAACCGTATTCGCCGGCGGTTGTGACAATCACTGTTCCAGTTCCGAAAGCCTTGTCGATGAAACCGACATCGACATAGGTCTCTTGGATCTTGTCCAACTCGACAAACCTGGTGTCCAATCCGATGGCGCCAGTCTGGATGATTACCCTTTGATTCGTGATCATGTACTCCGTGTTCCTGTAAGCCATAAGCAAGTATATAGGTTCACCAAAACATGCTCCAAATCCTGTAAGGAAGAAGAGCCATGGGATAAAACTAAAAGGAAGTGGTGCTTCTAGACCAATCGTCATAAAGGAGATGGAGAAGGCTATGAAAAACAATCCAAAAGGAATCATAATGAGGCTGTGAGGTAATATGAAAGGTATCCTTACGGGTTTGCCGCTCCATAGAACCCTTTCGCCAGTGCGTAAGAGTTTAGTTAATTGAGACAAACTCTCACCAAATCATGTAAAATTGGGTGGAAAAGGCTTATATGGATTATTTTGTAGAGGCTGTTCGACAGAAAAGGTGAGTTCAGTTGAAAGAATGGGAATGTGTGCAAGTAAATCATCACAAGAATGTTGGTAAGACAATTGAGGAATGGCAAAGGAATGGCTGGCGTCTGCATACCTATCAAGCTCAAGGATCTCCAACTATTGTCAATCATTACTTACTATTTGAAAGAGAAAGCAAGGAGAAGGTGCCTCAATCTGTCGCTGCAGCCGCTGCTGGATAGAATTTACGAATCAATTGATCGGTAATTTTCTGAGGACATGTCGTAAGAGAGATCCATGTTGATTGGCCAGTCTGTCGAAGGCTTCAAAAAAGTTCGTGCACACAAGTGAGCAGAATACCCCCTCCCCCTACCATTTTCAAAATTGCAAGTGCGCAATCATTCTCTCCGTTATATATTTCCCAAAATTCTATTCTTTAGTCAATCTGGAGTTGGATTTTTATGAGTGAAGAGGCTTGGTTAGACATCTCGATCTTTCGATGCCCCAGCTGTGGACGATACTATGCAGACGCATCGTGGTATGCTGCTGAGTTGGGCTCAGATATTGAGTGTGGGGTCTGCCACAGTGTATTCAACACTAAGAAAGAATTGAAGGATAGGATGATGCTGAATATCAAGATAGACTCTCGGGAGAGAGCGTCAAGAGTCGAGATGACCAAACACATCCAATTGAAACAAGACTCGTGACATCATCGATCGATTTCGAGGCCATATTTGCGTGCGTGGCGCATTGGTGGAAACATAATTGTTTCAGACTGAGAGATCAGACTGGTATTTTGTTATTTCAGCCTCCTTAGTATTCTTTTCAGCGCTGGGCGTGACTTTATGGGATTTTCTTGTTCTGCAGGAAATGGTTTTTCGTTTTGATCTGGTGAATTTTTTTGGGCTCGTTCTCTTTTCGGTTGGTGTGTCCATATGTTTGGTGGCTAAAAGAACCTTGGGAAAGTACTATTCTTATGGTCTGAGAACCTTACGGGGTCATAAGATTGTAAAACGTGGAATCTACAAGTATGTCCGACACCCCATCTCGCTTGCAGTCATCATATATGGTATTGCTATTCCCATCTTTTTCGAGAGCCTCTATGGCTTTCTCCTTATGTTAGGTCTCGTTCCATGCATCATATACAGGATAGGGATCGAGGAGCGCATGCTTGTTGAAGAGTTTGGGGACGAGTACAGAGAATATATGAAAAAGACTAAGAAGATGATTCCTAAAGTTTATTGAGATCGATCGAGTGGATAAAAGACTGACATGGTACAAATCGCACAAAATCATAGGAGATTCGAATGGTCAAGAATAGAATGACGCAGGAGATATTTACTGGACTAGAAGAAAAGGGCTATCGGGCGCGTATTGTGTCTGTCCGACACATTGATGACCTGTGCGCCGACATCGAGAAGCATCATCGGCAGAGTCTTTTTGACCTAGAGTTTTATCAAGAGCGTATTTCAGTCTTCAAATACGATCCATACGAGGTTCTACCAGAGGTCAACTCCGTGATTGTGGTCGCGGTTCCGCAACCTCAAATCCGGGTTATCTTCAATTGGCATGAAAAAATGGTCTCCTTAATTGTTCCGCCAACCTATCTGTACGGGGAGGAGATCAACAAGAAGGTTGAGGGCCTCTTAGCGGGGATTCTGGCTCCGATAGGATTCACTGTGGCATATGCACGTGCGCTGCCGCTGAAACTCCTAGCGGTGCACGGCGGACTGGCCAAGTATGGCAAAAATAATGTCTGTTATGTTTCAGGGATGGGTAGTTTTCATCGGCTTTCGGCTTTTTACTCAAACCTTCCCTGCGAAGGGGATAGTTGGCAGGAACTTCAGATGATGGATAGATGTGAGAAGTGTTCTGCTTGCCTTCTTAACTGTCCCACTGGCGCGATCACATCTGAGCGTTTTCTCCTGCGTGCTGAACGGTGCCTCGCTTTCCTTAATGAGAAGCCGGGCCACATCCCTTTCCCGGATTGGGTTGACACATCTTGGCATAACTGTCTGGTTGGCTGTCTCAACTGTCAAAAGGTGTGTCCAGAGAATAAGGATTTTCTACCTTGGATTGACCAGGGAGCGGAGTTCTCAGAGGAGGAGACAGTTATGTTTTTGAAGGGGGAGTCTCTCGATCAACTGCCAGCTTCGACGGTAGAGAAATTGAGAAAACACGATATGATCGATTTGATTGACATTCTTCCCCGCAATCTGGGTGTTTTCCTCAAAACAGTTAGTTAGAATGCGCGCGTAAGTGCGATCTTACGTTTTCTTGGTGGCACCAATCGATGCGATTATGATGCCTGCTAACGCTATAAGGCCGGCTAGAATCTCAACAGCCGTCCAGAAGCTCATGTACCCCGATGTGATGAAGGCGATCAAGCAATTTCTCTCAGAAGCATAGAGGCCCAAGACCAAACCTATAACCAAAAGAACAGAACCACATAAAACCAGCCGTGTTCTCATGAGTTCTCCCCAATAAGTCCTTATGATCAACACACAATATTAATTACCATTGTGTGTGCTGGCTAATCTAAGGGACACAGTGAAGTCTGATGAAAGTGACTAGGCCACGAGATCTGAGCTTCAAGACGAGAGAAGAATGGCGGGAGTGGCTGCAGAAAAATCACAAAAAAGCAGATGAAACTTGGGTGATACTTTGCAAGAAAAACTCGAAAAAAGACGGGCTTCGATACTTCGAGGCAGTTGAGGAAGCCATGTGCTATGGTTGGATAGATAGCAAGATGAACAGAATTGATGAGGATACATTCCGGCAACGATTCAGCCCGAGACGAGAAAATGGCGTCTGGTCCAAATCCAACAAGGAACTTGCAATGAGGCTCATGAAAGAGGGCAGAATGACAAAGGCAGGATATGATGCTGTTGAGGAAGGCAAGCGTAGTGGCAAATGGCAGGATGCCTATACCTCGAGAACAACTCCTGAAACTCCAGAAGACCTGCAAGAAGCACTGCAAGCATCACCAAAGGCCCAAAGCAACTTTCAGGCTTTCTCCAATTCAACCAAACTGATGTATATCTACTGGATACAGAGTGCTAAAAAACCAGAAACGCGGGCAAAAAGGATTAAGCAAGT
>CAZKBR010000011.1:0-30796 GCA_964551465.1 uncultured Candidatus Bathyarchaeia archaeon | reverse complement strand
TCCAGTTCTGCGCCGCAGTCGGGACATTTCGCCGTATTCACTCTTCTCATCACCACAATTTTATTCATTTTCCACGGTCAAATTTGTAAAGATCTTATATTTCTGACGCTGAAAACTTGTAATTTTTGTATGTTTTCCGCAGATTATTATATAAATTTTGCTCCTCAAGAATGTGGGTCTCTTATACTGGATGCCCCCCTTTCAGTCGAACATTCTTTATCGTTTATATGAATCAACTCACAATTCGATGTCTGATAGGTGATTGACGTGACATTGAGCAGCATCCTTTCAGAGGTTGAAGGATTGAAGGATGAAATGGCGCAAGCATTGATGAGTCTTATCAGAATTCCGGCCATAGCGCCTGAAAACGGGGGAGAAGGAGAATCAAAAAAGGCCGAGAAATTGATGCAAATACTAGAAGAAGTTGGTTTTGATAGAATAGAGCGACACGACGCCAAGGATGAACGGGTTCCTTCCGGCGTGAGGCCGAACATTATAGCACACTATGACGAGGCTCAAGAGAGTAGACTTTGGATTGTGGCTCACATGGACGTGGTTCCACCAGGAGACGCCGCTCTTTGGACGGTGACGACCCCCTTTGAGCCAACGATTAAGGACGGGAAAGTTTACGGAAGAGGCAGCGAGGATAACGGTCAATCGCTCGTTGCATCCATTTTCGCTGTTAAAGCTTTAGAAAATCTGGGAATCAAACCGAAAAGAACACTTGCGCTGGCATTTGTCTCTGACGAGGAGCAAGGGAACAAGTATGGGATCGGACACCTTATAGACAAAGGCCTGTTCAAGAAAGAGGACCTTATGGTTGTGCCTGACTATGGAAACAGTGAGGGAGATTTCATAGAGATAGCTGAGAAAAGCATGCTATGGTTTAGAATAAAGACACGAGGTAAACAAGTTCATGCAAGCACTCCAGCCAAAGGCTTGAACGCCCACCGAATCGGAATGAGGTATGCGCTTGCTTTGGACAAGCTCCTGCATGAAAAATACTCTAAAAGAGATGAGGCATTTGATCCTCCCGAGAGCACTTTTGAGCCCACCAAGAAAGAAAATAACGTCGAGGCTGTAAACATCATTCCGGGGGAGGACACCGTCTACTTCGACTGCCGCGTGTTACCGGAGTATGATTTACACGATGTCTTGAGAGATGCCGATGAACTGGCAAAAAAGGTCGAGACAGAGTCTGGAGCAAAAGTAAAGATTGAAACGATGCTGGAAAATAGAGCTCCTAAACAGACACCTGTTGATTCGAAAGTTGTCTCCATCTTACGCGAAGCTCTTGAGATATCTAGGAGAATCAAACCTAAGGTCGGAGGCATCGGAGCAGGTACCTGCGCAGCCTTCTTCAGAAAAATCGGAATTCCAGCCGTTTGTTGGAGCACGATAGATGAGACCGCACATCAACCAGATGAGTACGCTAAGATAGGGAACATGGCTGCGGACGCCGCGGTTTTTGCACTTCTCAGCCTCTGTTAGATAGGCAACCACCCAGTTTCCTTTGGGGCTCATTTGTACCAACTCATCTTTTTCACGTTCAAGCGATTTTTATTCTTGAATAAAAAAGAACGGTCTACCGTGTAGTCTTTCAGTTTTCTTGAATCGCAAAAGATGCGTACGGACATCCTTTGTTATAGATTTCAAAAATCAATAATGCTCAATTAGTTACAATATCGTTCAGTCTTTGTTGTCCGATTCCAGTAGTCAACCAAACATAGGGAGGTTTCTGTCCACTTCTATCAACGACTCCCTCGGCTCTTAGGCTATGGAGTTGACGAAGAACACTTGAATAGTTTTTTCCAATCTTCTGCGATGCCTCCTTGGCGGTACATGGCTTCTCTTCAAGAACATTCAGTATCTTTGTTCGGGTTGCAAGACCTGTTCTCAGGTTCCTCCTCCTAGACAGGTATGCTCTTGGATGGTAAGCCATTGAAGCCGCAACCCACCATGCAACAAGATTCATGCTTACATATAGTCTGAAATGGAGAACTGCTTCTCCTTCGACTTGAATAGTAGGGTTATCTCGTCTTTGACTAGATCGATTCTCTGCTTAGAATAGTTTCCTACTCTATATTTTTTGATAAGTTGGTCGGACACGTCCAAGTATTTTTCTATCCCCCCCTTATGAACCGTTAAAACGAGTCCCCCCGAGCAATTAGGACATTTGCCGGAGAGAGGTATTCTTCTAAATTTTGCGTTGCATTTCTTGCAACGAAACTTTTGGCCCGCATAAGCCTTCAGGTTTCCAACGATGTCCCGGATGAAGTGAGTCATAAGAACCCTCTCCGCTACCTCGTCCGCATCCACGGCCTCGATCTTATCGGCTAGAAGAAGCTGGCTTGCGACCTTGTTCGCCATCGTTCCCAACCGCATATAGGCACTTTCATGGTTTCCCGCATTGATGTCCGCGGTCTCGTGAGTGTAATGGTAGCCTTGAAACTGTGACGAGGTTCCGAGCCTGTGGGCAACCGTGTCTATTATTTGGCCAACTTCCCGAGGATCCTCCCCCATCCGAGGGTTCTCATAGAAGTCGTACGGATACATGTTGGCGACGTCCAAGTTATGCGCCTCATCCACTTCTAGAGGATTAATCCTAGAGATTACCAGAAGAGGCACATCCATTATTCCACCGATCTGGGCTGGAAGATACGCCTTCGAAAAGTTGAGAAGCGGATCAAGAGCGAGCATAATGGCGTCTTCATCCCCGTCGCAGTCCCTCCTCTTTATGTTGTGCCAAAGCGGATGGGCGAAACAGACATGTGCCTTCGTGAACCCTATGATCCTTCCTATGATGCCCGCTGAAGTGTGTGGCGCCAACCCGATCACAAGTTGCCCTATCAGGTCTTGAGCATTATTTGCATTGTAGTACGGCGGTAATCCGTAAACCCTTTGTAGCAGCTCATCCAAGAACTGGGTGACTTTCAGCAGATAGCCGGCACACTTCTCGTTTATAATGATGTCTTGAACCTTGAGTTCACATATTTGATCAGGTTCATTAAGTAGCTCTCCATCTTTGTCATGAGTATATCCGAGCTGACGGAGCCGATCGAGAGAAACCCCTACCTCTGACGACTTAAAGTGTGTTAGCGGCGCGTCTGTAGCGTCGAAGCGGACGGTTCCGTCTTTATAGACGAAGAGACCATGTTTTGCCCTTAGGATGCCTTTCTCTAAGGGTTCAGGCGTCTTCGCCTCACTTGTCAGACCCCTAACTCCTTTCACGATCCCTGCAGGACCTAACCCCAACCTCCGATAAGCCTCATCACAGACATATCTAACGTTTACCGAACGCTTATCGTAACCAACGACACTTGCGGCACAGACTGGACATATCTCTTCTTTGACGACGCGACCGCATCTCGGACACACCATTTCCTCCAACGTCTCCACGCCGCATTCCACACAGGTCTTGCGAAACGTTAAGCTGTTGCAGCGTGGGCATCTTCTCCTCGCGACTTCGATCTCGATTTCGCCTTTTTTTGCTGCCTCCAAGACATCTCTATATGGCCCCCCTGCCAGGCCCACAGGAAAGAGTACGTGGATCGGGGGTGCCATCGCTCTAGGCTTCGCTTTCTCCGGTCTGCCCATCCTCGCGCCTACGTAGGTACCGCCTATTTCACGAAGTCTTATTCCAGAAAGCACTCCGATTGTCTCGGTCGTCGTATCCCGCTTTCTCATCTTGAGGCGCTGATCGTCTATTAGGAGACAAGAGGAAAGAACTTGGGCTTCCCCATCTACCACTATCATACCATCAGACATTCTGTGCGGCACTCGAATGCGCTCTAGTATGGATTTGATCTCTGCACTCATTGGAATCTCGATCTTTTTTATTTGCCCGTTCTCCACCGTTTTTTTCGACAGGATCAGGCTCTTCCTTAGCTTTGACAACTCCTCTACTTCTATCTCGTTCCAGAAATAGGTGTAGCGGGGATGAAGGGGGATATTCAACGTCTTGGAAAGATCTAATGCTTCTTTAACCGTCGGCCTCGCTTCAAATGGCTTTTCCACAAGTTCCTTTAAGCGGGAAAGGGAGATTCCGACTGCAGCCGCCGCTTCGTCGAAGGAACCGTTGAAGCCGTCTGCAATTCCTCTCTGGACATCTTGTGCCCACCATTCCTCCACATATCCTGCAGGAACCAAACTCTTGCTGTTCTCCAGAAACTCTCCGAACCCCACTAGAAGATCGCCCAAGAAGAGTATTTTTTCGATTTGACTCTTCAGATCCTCTGCCATAGATGACGACTCCACGCGGACAACGGAACCGTCTTTCAGCTTCACGATGGAAGGCTCGATGGTGTCTACGGGAAGGACTATGCCGGCCTTGCCAGGTGTCTCAACTCGGATCTGAGTCCCAGCTGCCAAGAAGTTCTGCAATACTGCCATTGTTGCTGGATGAATGCCTAAGGCGGCTAAGCCGGTGTTTCTAGCCCTGCCATATCTCAGGCGGAAGCCTCCTCTTCTCGAAGGGAATGAGAATATGGGGCGGCCCGCGATCACATCTTCCATATACTTGGTTTCTGTCGCTTCGCTTGGACCCTCCTTTATCTCAAGCTTCTTCAGCCACTCCCATCCTTCGATACCGAATTCTTCAACGATCTTCCAGACCTTCCGAGACCGTCCGATGACGCCATCGTTCACTACGCGTAGCGCGCCGCCTCTGACGCGGTTTGTCTCTATCCTCGGAAGGTTCCTGAAAGAGACTACTTCAACGCGATCGGTCTCGACCCCCGTGACCTCGACTGGAAGGTTTCTAAGGGCAATTTCAAGCTCCCTGTCGGAGACATGATACTGGAAACGGGAAACTTCTCTCTCGTAGACCCGGATCTCTTCGATGAAACGACGGATCTCAAGATCTGCTGGCTTATACCTGTCGAAGCCCAGTTTGCGGCGGACGAAGTCGCCTATCACTAGGATTAAGGCCTGTTCAGTGCCTCCAGCAGAACGTATCGGCCCGGCGAAGTATATGGCTAAATAACGGGTGCGGTCTGGGTTTTGTTTAACATTAACGCTTGATATTCCTTGGAGTGGGGCTGCCGTAATTCCTCCGGTCAATATGGCAAGGGCGGCCTTTATGGACTGCTCAAGGGCCTGTTGTTCGTCCATGTGACCGAACTTGGCGTAGACGATCTCTTCGGCGATAATCAGCGCCATCTTCTCGCGATCTGTCTTCCCGGTGAGCTCGCGTATTCGTTCCGCAACTCCAGGAGGGCCGACGAGCCCCTCAACCATCTCGGCTAGATCCTTCGCGACGCGGGGTTCAGGTTCCAGCGAGGGATCTATGCCAAGCTTTCGAGCTTCTCTAGCCCTGGCGTAGAGGTCTTGCAATCTTTGTTCTATCTGAAGGAAGTATTGATCGTAGTCGTCTATCGCGGTTAGGTTCAAGAAACCGCACCGTTTGAGAGAAGTTAGTCTAGGACAGTAATAAAGACACTATTCGTTTAGAATTACACAACGTCACAATTCTTGAAACGATTTTGACAGAAAAACGTGTAGAGCAACGACAGATAATTCACGCGAGCTTAGCTTAAGAAAGAGAGTTCAGCGTTTAGCCTTTTCCGAGAAACCTATGCTCCTCACTATCTCACTTATCTTTTCTTTAACCAGTGATCCCGTCTTTTCGACTATTGTGCCTGTGACTATGATGTCTGCCCCGGCTTTGACGGCGTTCTTCGCATCTTCGCCTGTCTTTATTCCGCCTCCCACGATCAGAGGCACATCGATGTAGCTTCTTACGAGCTTAATCATGCTTGACGGCACTGGTTGCTTCGCTCCCGAACCCGCCTCCAAGTAAACGAAACGCATCCCAAGGTATTGCGCCGCTAACGCGTAAAGGGCAGCGACTTCGGGCCTATCATATGGAATCTGCCTAGCATAACCGATTAGCGCCGCCGCTCCTCCTTCACCTACAATGATGTAGCCCATAGGTATGGGCTCAAGCCCATATCGTTTCACCAAGGGGGCGCCTAAGGCTTGTGCACCCATTACGAAGTATATGTCTGCGGAGTTTAGTAGGGACATGAACCAGATGGCATCGGCACTTTTACATACGCCTGATACGTTGCCCGGAAAGAGTATTATCGGGACACGTACCTTGCTTTTTATCGCATGGACGACTTCGTCGATGTCTGAGGGAGCTATCATGGTGGAGCCGCCGAGCATAATCGCCGAAGTTCCTGCGATTTCGGCAGCATAAGCTACTTCTAACGCTTCTTCAGGACTCGCCTTTTCTGGGTCCAAAAGCGTCATATGAATGGCGCCTTCACTCTTTATTTTCTGTAGAATGTATTTTTCGACCTGTCGCATCGGGGTTTCCCTTTCTTTTATGCGTGAAGCAGGAAGTTAGTCTATGCTACTTTTTCGCCTCTGTAGAAATGATCGATGAATTTACAGAATATGTCGACTGGTTTGTTTGAAGGGGTTGCTGGAATCTCCTCTTTGAGGCCGCAGTTTCCACACTGGACCAAAGCTTTTCCCTTCATCATGGTAATCCCCACGGCGTTATTGCCACATTTTGGGCATTGGAAGATTGTCGGAAGCGTTCTTCTATAGATTCGCACTACTCTTCGTCGACGTCTACCGATGGCTACTCCCTCCATCGTTTGGATTGATTTGTCCTCGTGATTATTTAACTGTTTGATTATATAGCGCTGATGGCTCGTAGGACACGGACTGTATTCGGCTCCGGGTGTTTGTACGAATGTGGGAAAGGGCCGGTGGTTTAGGTTGTACTAGTTAGATGATTGAATGTTTAGTCTTGCAAGCACTCCGAGTTCTATCATATATATATGATAATTTTGCGCTGAGTATTTATGGGTTCGAGGACTTCTGTGGCTTAAGATTATATTTGTAGGATCTAAAGAAAGATACGGCGATGTTGAACTTGGAATATGTGTTTTCAAATGTGACGAACCTCTCCAAGGTGGATTGTTTTGGGTAAGAAGGTTTGTGTTGTCCGTAACGAGGAGGTTAAGGAGGTGATCATCGGGATCCCCTTGTGTCATGAACATCTTAGAGTAGTGATAAGACTCGAAGGGAGAGACCTGATATTCCATGAAGCTTTGATCGCAGGAATTCTGCGTGCCTTTGTCACAATTAAGACGCACCCACAAAAAAGGGCGATCGAGCTTAAGACCGTGAAACTGCTTCAAAGAAAGGATGGATATGCAGAGCATCAGCTTATTGAGACAGAACGTACGCCTGAAGAAGTGGAAGCGACCTTGAAAGATCTGTTGGAGCATCAGTAACGTTAATCGATCGTATTATTCGACGTTTTTCTAAGCGCTCGGGGCATGAACCGTTACGGGTCTACGGAAGAGTTTATATGTATACAAAACTGTATCCATTCAAAGATTGGGTTCTAGTGAAGTTTCTTGAGTGCGAAAGAAGAGATAGAAAGCTGGTTAGCGAGAACGCTAGATGAGCCTTTAGTAAAAATATTGGCTGAAGGCAGCCATTTGACGAGAGCACAGTTGGAAACGCTGCTAATCGATGTCCTAGCGGAGGAGACGCTTGCACAGAACATACCATATGAGTACAAGTCGAAGCTCCGATTGCTAGAGAAGGGCGTTAGCAGAGGCGCCTTCAACAGGACGCTGAGGCAAGCCCAAAGAAATGTAGTTTGCTCTATATACACCGTTCTTCTGCTAGGCTATCTCGGCATCTTGGAGACGCCTAGGCTAAACAGATACCTAGAAATGTCAAACCAGCTGGAATCCTACGCTAGAGACTACCGGAAAATCTGGAATGAACTCAGAAATGACGCCCCTGATAAGGAGAAGCTTAAAAACCTGACTGCTATGCGAGAAGAACTCAGATCAATCCTAGAAAGATTGACCATGCCCAATGCCCTTTCAAAAAGAGAAGCTTCGAAATGAGCCTAATGACCTAAAGACTTATCTTCGCTGACTGGCTGGCTTTAATTTGGAGAACTGTTTTTGGTTGCTTTAAGACTACCAACACAAAGAGAGATCAAACAACTGAGGAAGACGGCGGGACTGACGCAAAAGGAACTCGCCAGAAGGGCAGGCGTCAGTCAATCTCTAATAGCCCGGATTGAGACGGGCACGGTTGACCCTCGCCTTTCGACTCTGAAGAAAATCGTGGAGGCCATCGCCACGACTCAGGAAGGACGTGCAGCGAGAGACATAATGCACAGTCCTGTCATAACAATCAACGCCACGGAGCCTGTTTATAAGGCGATCAGACTTATGAGAAAACACGGCATCTCTCAAATACCTGTCGTCAAGAAAGACGCCATTGTCGGAAGCATCCAAGAGTCAACCCTAATAGAGAAGATCGCATACCGTCGCGAACAAAGAAACATTGTATACGAACCCGTTCAAAACATCATGGAAGACAGATTCACAGTCGTAAGCCCGTCCACCAACCTCGAGGATGTCTTGGCAATACTATCTCGCGGACAACCTGCTGTGCTCGTCATGGACCATGAGAAGCTGGTTGGAGTAATAACAAAGATCGACGTCATCTCCTTCACGCTTCACACCAAGAAATAGGAGGGTGGCGCCGGGGATGGGATTTGAACCCATGCTCTCCATCCCCCTTGCGTTGCAAGTCGAAGGGAGAACTGGATCTCGATTCTGGCCAATTCAGGCGTCCAGCGCCTTAAACCACTCAGCCACCCCGGCCCTAGATTCGTATAGTTCTTCCGCATCTTTAACCTTTTTCTAAGAAGAAAACCTGAAGCCCTGAAGCGCAATATGTCATATTCGTCTTAAACCTAGTATAACTGTAGAGGGGCTTATTCTCGCAAGCCCCAATCTTCCAGCCTCCGTCTAACTTTCTCCCCCATTGCTTCTTCTGTTAACGACGTAATCTCTTTAGGTCTGTAGGAACCTATGTCTGTTATGTATCGATCGATAAGTTCCGGCGGAGTAACATCGAAGGCAGGGTTGTATACACTCGCTTTTCCTTTTGACGGAATATCCTCTTCTGAAATAAGCCCTTCCGTAGGCCATTGAGTCAAACTTCTTCCGGACAATATGCCGTGCGTCCTTCTGTCTCTCGCTTCAAGGCGATAAGGGTATAGGACTTCGTCTCTGTCCCTCTCCTCGATCGGAATATCACTGCCTCTTGCCGTTTCTATGTCGATCGTTGAGCAGCCTGTGGCGACGTAAAATGGTTTCTTGAAGGCGGAAGCGATTATAGCGAGGTCGTGTGTACCAATCTTGTTAGCTAGGGACCCGTCTCTTGAAATCCTATCGGCTCCAACAATTATCTTAGAAATATTATAACGACTGATCGCACTACTAACCATGTTGTCCGTAATAATAATCACGGGAACACCTGCCCGAATAAGTTCCCACGTCGTCAGTTTGAAGCCTTGAGACCTCGGTCGGGTCTCCTTCGAGACGACCAGTAGGTCCATTCCATCGACAACCGCCTCCTCAATCATTCCTAACGCATGGCCACCGTAGGAGGATGAAAGAGAACCAGCGTTACAATGAGTCAAGATAACATCGCCATCCCTCAGATATCTACGACCTTCATTCCTTAAAAAGGAACACAGAATAAGGTCGCTTGCGAGAATAAGGTCTGCCTCATCTCCAATAGCTTGAATCGCCTCTTCAACGCTTCCACCGCCTTCAATGGCTTTTTGAGCAACCGAAAAAGTCTTTTTGACGGCCCACGTGAGGGGCACAGCCGTCGGCCTTGCCCCCTTAATCGCGTTGCCCACCGCTTTTAGTTTACGAAGGAACGTTGTCTGATCAGAAGCTAGAGAGATGGCTGCAAGAAGTATACAGTAACCAGCAGTACAACCAATCGATTGCGATCCTCTTGTGATCATATCCCTTATACCGGAAAACGCAGCCTCCTTCCAGTCAGTCGTCGACCATACAGCCAATTCGAAAGGTAGCTTCGTCTGATCTAGCAGAACAAGCTTTCCTCTCTCGTAATCAAATCGAACGGTTAATGGGATCCTCGTCTTTTTGTGAACGTAGGTACCAAGAGTACTGTCGAATTCCAAACCAATTTTGCGAAAAACCGACTCTAAGTCGATGCCCAACGCAATCCCTCTCACCTTTACAGAGACCCTATACTATTGTTATGATAATTTTCATTCTCCTTAAAACATTAGCCCTAATAAACCTAAGTCAGTAGCTTGGATGAAGCCCGGCAAACTTCACCCAGTATATGAGGCTGGTAAAGAATTCTGGCCAAGAAATCATCGGACGACATGAAAAGAATGCTGCATGAAGTTTTCGCCTCAACATCTTCCTTTGGATAAATATCGCGCCGAATCCATTTCAGCACTAGGATTTGACAGCCCCCTAGGACCTTTAAGTATCTCGTCTAGACATGAAAACGATCTGCAATCAGAAGCTTGAATCACTGCATTACTCAGAGTAAAGACTTCAAGCAAAAGTCTGCGGCTGTCCCTAGCTCGATTACACGTTAACAACATCCTGCGTTTCAACCTCTCACCAAGGTAGCAAGAACGTAAAGAAAATTATCATAGAGCTAAGGTAATAAGACAGATGTTTATCGTCAGCTCCTGAGCCTACGAAGCAGGCTCGCGCTTTTTCTACTTTTCTGCAGCATTTAGCCTAAACCCATGATTTAGAAATACGCCATAACTCGCTTTGAACTTTATCTATCTCGCTTTGTATCTTGGCCTTCTTCTCATTTAACCAGACCAAGCGCCGCCTCAGAGCTGTGACCATTGCGTTAGCATCGTCGGCCGGGCCAATATACTCCTCGTGAAGTTTACCTTTATCCCAATGAGTATAATAGAGGTAGACGCCTCCCCTAACCGTTTTCTTCACTATCGGCATTTTCCCACCAGATTAAGACAGATTAGCTATCATAATTATATGATATTTTAACTTAACTCAGCTGAACGAAAGTACCAAGGCGAAGAATAATAGTAAAAGTAGCTAAACTTTAAAAAACAAAGGATGAAAATCTTGGGTATGCAGAATCGCTTTAGCTTCACAGAAGAAGAAGCGACAATAATCAATAGATGTGACAATCCCGAAAAAGCACAGGCGTTCTTAAATGAACTTGAGTACAACTACGAAGATACTGCGCATTCTTTCAGAGGAGTTGTAAGAAACAAGAAGGCAAATTGCCTCGAAGGTGCATTAGCAGCAGCATCGATTCTTTCGCTACACGGTTATCCCCCAATAATTCTTTGCATGGAGGCCAGGGACATGGATCATAATATCTTTGTTTTTCGGCAAGAGGGAAGAATAGGTTCTGTTGCAAAATCAAGAGACGACAATCTTCTCGGAAGACCACCGAAGTATTGGACTCATAGGCAGTTGGTCATGTCCTATTATCCTTACTACTACAACCTATTCACACAAGACAGAAACGACTTAACCCTCCGAGGCTATGCGTTACTTAACCTCGGCGAATTTTATCAAAATTGGATTACTGCTGAAGAAGATTTGCTGTTTATTGAGAAACGGCTTTACGAAATAAGATATCGAGCGTTGTTTCCCATAGATGGAAAAAGGTTCTATTACAGCCCGAATGAAAGCGGAAGTATCGTTCTAAGTGACATCTAATCAAAGCATTCTTCAGCGTTATTGTTAATTGGTGTGATTTTCAGAGTTACTTCTATTCGCTCATGCTCTTTGCTTGAACTTTTCTCGTCAAGTTTCTAGCTTATATTGCATGTATTTTCTAGAGTTGCCAGTTCAAACCCTAAAAGTCAAATGCCTGAAGATCATAAGACTGGTATAACGCAACCTGTATTTCGGCGAAGAATCCATGGAAGCTAGTTCGGCTGTGAACGAGAAGATTAGAAAAGCTTTGCTTCTTGCCTTGAATTCAAGTTACCAGCTCGATCAAGAGGCCTTTGCATTCATCACGTCTCAAGCGGAGACAAGGGATATTGTAAAACTGATGGAACAACTGATAGCCAAGCTGAATCAATCCTCAAGTAAGTCACCGATAATAACGAAACAATTGTTAGCGCAAGAAATAGAAGTTTGCCAAGAAAAGACTGAGGAGGGCCCCCCGTCTGTAAGTATAGAGACGGGCAAAGGAGTGTTCCAGCCTTATGCAAAAACCGTCGAATCCGAAGTGCAAGTCTTAGAGGATCCAACGGAGGAGATAAGTTCGATGGGCGAGGCAAATGACTTTCTAAACTATTTTCGTGACCGCTTCGCCCGAATTGAGCGAATTCTCAGGCAAAGGCTAGATGCGCGAGACTCCGTCTCGATAAGTGAAGCACTCGAGGCGCCCATCAAAAAGGAGGTAAAGACCATTGGAATTGTAACCCAAAAGACAGAGAGAAAGAAGACGATATTGATACAGATCGAAGACCTGACTTCGACAGCCACCGTCCTAGTCCCTCCGGGATCTGATGAGAAAACCCTCGAAAGAGCAGGAAGCGTTTTACTCGATCAGGTTGTCTGTGTACTTGCTACGAGAAGTAGAGAAAATGTCCTCATAGCTAAAGACTTCATATTGCCAGACATACCGGAGAGGAAACCTAGGGGGTCCTCTGAAGACGTTTGCGCCGCCCTCATATCAGACCTACATGTTGGAAGCAAAGCTTTCTTAAATGATGTTTTTTGCAGATTCCTATCTTGGTTGAAAGGAGATGTAGGCAACAGCAACCAGAGAGAGATCGCTGGCAAAGTGAAGTATGTGATTATAGCTGGCGACCTCGTCGATGGGATCGGTGTATACCCTAACCAAGAGAGCGAATTGGCTGTAAAAGATATATATGAACAATATCGTCTCGTGGCTGGATTAATAGGACAAATCCCGGATTACATCGAGGTTATTGCTATTCCTGGTAATCATGACGCTACGAGACAAGCACTACCACAGCCTGCCATTCCAAGAAAATACGTTGAGCCTGTTTTGGAGTCGAGAGAGATTATCATGTTAGGCAATCCGGCGAGAGTCCGATTACACGGTGTGGAAGTATTGTTATACCATGGAAAGAGTCTAGATGACATTATCGGCTCTGTCCCGGAAATTACATACCAGAATCTCAACAAGACTATCACGAAAGCGATGAAGCATCTGCTTAGAGGTCGCCACCTCGCACCTGTCTATGGTGGTCGAACATCCATCGCCCCAGAACCCAGAGACCGTTTAATAGTAGAGAGGGTTCCTGACATCTTTCACGTTGGCCACGTACATGTAATCGGCTCTGAAAATTATCGCGGAACCCTTATTCTGAATTCCGGGGCGTGGCAAACGCAAACAGAGTTCCAAAGAAAAATGGATGTCTCGCCGACTCCTGGAATTGCGCCGATTGTCAATTTGAAGACCTATGAATTGTCGTTGAAGAATTTCATGTTATAATAAAGCTATGATAAAAATTGTTTGACGCAGGTTCAAGAGACTTTTTTGAGACGTTCAAGCGTCTCCATAGTTGTCAACCTCCTGCAATCAATTTAACAACCCGAATTGTTCGGGAAGGCTGCAACAAGTAGCAAGCTCAGCGATAGGAGCTTTAGCCCAAAATGGGTCGCAACCTATCGCTTCAAAGAAGAACCGGGAATCACCCAAGATACCTTGAAACCTTGTGAATTGGGCCTAGTTCTAGGATGCTGTTTCACCGCTTCATGTCCTCCGTCTTCGATGCCCTTTACGCTGGCCTGTTCATTTGTCTGTAAAACATTTAGGTTTGTACTCAATGAGCCTACTAACCCAATCATCCTCTGCATAGACGCCTTTAATAAGGCTACGAGGGACGCTTATCTCGACCCTCTTTGTTCGACCATATCTACCCAAGCTCACTACCTTGGTATTCAAAATGCCTATCGTGTCTAATTCGTTTACCAAACCGCTAACTCTACGTTGCGTCAAAGGCTCTAAGTTAAGGACATCACACAGCTCCCGGTAGACCTCATAAATATCACCGGTAACCGCTGTCTTCATCGTTTCTTTTTTCACAAGGTATGCTCCACATAAAACAATCTTCGAATGCAGCGGCAAAGTCTTCAAAACTTCGACCACTCGATCCTGTTCGATCTTTTCCTGTGCCCTACGAATATGGTCATCCGTTATCCTGTTATCACCCTCTCTTTCCACAAGTTCACCAGCAACACGAAGCAGATCTAGCGCCCTTCGAGCATCTCCATGTTCGGCCGCGGCCAGAGCTGAACAAAGGTTTAAGGCACCATCTGTAAGGATATCCTCCACGAAAGAAATCTTTGCTCTTTCAAGTAGAATGTCATAGAGTTCAGGAGCAGAGTACGGACGAAAAACAACTTCTTCTTCGCTAAGGCTGCTCAAGACGCGAGCATCAAGCAGTTCCTTGAAGCAGAGGTCGTTAGAGACACCTATAATTGAAATATGCCCATGTTTTAGGCTCTCGTTCGCGCGAGTGAGTTCGTATAGTAAAGTGTCGCCTACCCCTTTAACGAGGGCATCTATCTCATCAAGTATTGTTATCAAAAGGAACTTACTCGCTCCAAGTTCAATTTTAAAGCGATCAAAAACCTCCCCAGTTGCTAAGCCCGTAAATGGTATTCTTAATCCGATGCTTTCACAAAGCCTTGCGAGAACGCGGTAGTCGGTACCAGCCAAGCGACAGTTGACGTAGCAGGCCTTGACCGAAGTTCCGGCTTCTTGAGCTCTTTGTGTTAGTCGCTTAAGGACATATTTTACGACGGCGGTTTTCCCAGTTCCGGTCTTACCGTAGATCAAGACGTTTGATCCACGAAAATTTCGTAAAACGGGCACCAAGATGCTACCAATCCGTTTGATTTGTTCCTCCCTATGTGGGAGATGATCAGGAACGTAGTCTGGCCGCAATGCCTCCCGATCCTTAAAGATACACGGACCGTGTAGAAACTTCTCGAACACATCCTCTAATACATCGTTTTTGGTGTGCATCTTATGGACACGACTAGAGAAGCAATGGCTCTATTTCCACTCCAAAATAAAAGATCATTTATACAAAAAAAGAAACAATAACTTTGAAAAAATGAAGTAGAGGCTTGTTGGTGTCCCCACCCCTATGTTTCCAGTTGAAGTAGTCTTGTTGTTATTGTTAAAGTAAAAGTATAAAAAATTAGTCTCCGGTAGGTATTTAGATTTTTTTTATTTAATTATTATCACAAATTTTTTTAATCCATTTCATTTGTTTTTTTAAACATGCAGAACCAGAAACCAATTATTTTTTATGATCTAGGTGCACAGGAACTACAGGGGGCAGGGGTTAACTAGTTTCATCGCCTTTGTGAAGGATTGTGAAAGGCCTTTGAATTGAGCCTCGATTTCTTCTTATCTTTTAAAAATACCCTCTTTTCTTGGTTTTTCTTTGAGAATAAGGCATACCCCTTGGTTTCCAGTGGAACTGTCTGATTTCACTCGATTTAGCGGTATCTTTTCTCGTCTTCTATTGTGAAGCTGCAAATTCAGAAAATCCTTAAAATTTTTGCTCGTTTCGACATTTTAACCATTTTTCAGGCCTTTTCTAACCTTTCATGTTATGCGCTTCACCGCTAAACATTTTAACTTGTGAACACTCATCTTCTTATCAAAATGATATGTGATCTGAATCATGCCTCCTCGCCGCGTGAAAGTAGACGTTTACGATGACGAAGGAAATAAGACAACCATCTCGTTCGAAGGCAAGGTCACAAGAAACAAGGTTCTACAACTACTTGACCTTGTAGAGATCCTTGGCGGCGTTCATGTCGCAGAGAGAGAAGAGTCTTCCAATCTCTCAAAATTTGATAGAGTAAAACAAATCGTTGACGAAAGCTTTCCAGTGGGTCCTTTTAAGTCTCAGGATGTCCAAACAGTCTACGAAGAAGTCTTCAAAGAACCGATAGGATTAAGTACAGTATCGACGTACCTAGCTCGCCTTACGTCTCATGGATTTCTGATCAGAAGTGGTTCTCCCGCTAACATTTATTACAAAATCAAAAGAGGTTTGCCCATTAGCGAGAGATAAATATATACACATTAACGGATTATGTGTTTTCTGAAATCTTAACAAAGACTCAGTGGATGGGCTAGAAGGCATTGAAGCTACTCTATTTAGTAATAGACGGAATGGGGGACCTCCCCACAGAAGAACTTGGGAAGAAAACGCCATTAGAGGCAGCTGAGACTCCAAACATGGATCTACTTGCTAAGAGGGGCAAGCTCGGACTGATGTATACTATTGGTAAGGGAATCGCTCCTGAAAGCGACGCGGCGGTCATCTCGATTTTGGGGTATGACCCTCACAAATATTACACCGGTAGAGGGCCTTTAGAAGCTATAGGCGCTGGTCTAAGCATGAAAGATGGCGACCTTGCACTTAGATGCAACTTTGCAACTCTCGGTGACGGAAGGAGGATTATAGATCGCAGGGCCGGGCGAGATCTAACAGAAGAGGAGGCAAGTAAACTAAGCGAGGCGATAGACGAGCAAGTTAAACTAGAGTCGTATCCAGCTGACTTCGAATTCAAGAACACGATATCGCATAGAGGGGTTCTAGTCATCAAGAGTAGGGATAGACCTCTTTCTGCGCAGATCACAAATACCGATCCTGCGTATGATAAAATTGAAGGGATTAGTGTAGCTAAGAAAACAGTCGACATGGTTCTCAATACATGTGAACCAATTGATGCGACCCCTGAGGCTAAAGTCTCGGCTGACCTGATAAACGAATTTACCAAAAAGAGTCACATAGTACTAGATGAGCACGAAGTCAATAAGAAACGAGCAGCAGCTGGCAAGCTAAAAGCGAACTTAATCCTTTCAAGGAGTCCTGCAAATGGTCTACCCAGACTTTTCAATATAAATGAAAAATATGGTGTAAGGTTTGCTTGCCTCCTTGACATGCCTGTTGAACGAGGAATCTGTAGACTAGCTGGAATTTCAACCATACCACTTCCGCCTCCCTCAGGGGATCTAAAACATGACAGCGTAATTAGGGCCAAAAGTCTACTTGAGGCAGCTTCATTCTACGACTGCTTTTACATACATATAAAAGGACCTGACGAGCCAGGTCACGACGGAGATCCGCAACTCAAGAAGCATTTGATAGAGATCATTGACGAGCATTTCCTCGGCAGTGTGTTGCCTCATATCAAAATCGACGAATGGATCATATGCGTAACAGCAGATCATTCTACGCCTTGCAAATTTAAGACTCACAGTGACGACCCCGTCCCTCTTCTAATATCAGGCGACAGTGTTAGCGGAGATGGCATTGAAAAATTTGGAGAAAGAGAGTGCCGTAAAGGAAGTTTAGGTGTATTGGAAAAAGGATCAGACCTGATGCCTAAGTTGATGAATTTATTGAAACGATAATTAAGCGCACACTACTTTCTACAGAATAAAGAGTTTATCAAGGAAACCTAAACACAGTTGAATAGTGACAATTATGGTGGAGGAACTCATAGAAATCCTTAACAGAATCAAGAATCAGAAAATTCGCGAAATTGTTAGGGAGATAATACAAAAACCAGTACCATCTATAAAAACGAAAAGAACGAAAGAGACGGGCATACCTCTGCATGATAGTCCCGCAGCAAAGTATCAACATCACAGTTATCCCAAAGGACTTATCGAACACATAACTGGCACCGCTAGTGTTGCTTTAGCATTATGCGATTCCATCGAGAAAGTATATGGCGGGCGTGTTGATAGAGACATAGTTTTGGCAGGAGTCCTCCTCCACGATATCTTCAAACCAATTACATATGTGCAAAGAGAGGATCGGACGTATGGGTCATCTGCTCTTGGAGAGAGACTAGATCACTTAACGCTTATTCTTGGCGAGCTTTACAAAAGAAAGGCGCCTCTTGAGCTTCTTCATGTAATAGCTGCTCACCATGGTAGATCAGGGCCTACGAGTCCTAGGACCATTGAGGCGCTTGTAGTGCATATAGCAGATTTTGCCGACGCTGCCTTGAACGGAGAAGTTCTGAACGCTGCACATTTCTTAGTGAGAGATTGCACTGGTGAGGACATTTCTTTCTCATCGTCCAAGGACGCTTTCGATATAATCTATGCAAAGTACAATGAAGGATGTAAGGGCGTTGAAGCAGCGTTGAAAAGAATAAAGAAAAGCGTAAACGTCTAAACACATGCGTATTCTATTATCATATTCTTATGATAATTGAGCCATGTTAAACAATCAAGTCAGAGTCAGGGAAGCATGTAATACGATAGCGTTTCGAGGCTTAGAACGCAAGTTTCTCCATAACGTCTTTGATGAAGATCTTCAATTCGTCTCTTTTTCCAAGTGGTTCTAGAAACCTTAACATAAAATAAGATACGCCTAGATCTATATACTTTCGCATCTTAATTGCACATTGTTCAGCCGTGCCTAGAATGCTTCTTTCCTTAATGCCCTTGAACCAGTCTTTGAAGGCAGTCTGCTCCCCTCTCTTCGTGTGTAGGTTCATCATATCACGTGTTAGTTGCTCTTCATCGTCGTAGATTCCAACCAAATCTGAGAAGTATGATTTCTCAATTGTCTCTAAGTTTCGTCTATTTTCAGAACAGTATCTTCTAAGAATCCCTAGACGCTTTCTATAGTCGTCTACAGAAACCAGAGAGTTCCATCGATCTGCGTGTTTTGCGACAAGCCTTAACAGATACCTCTCACCCCCGCCCCCAATCGTTATTGGGGGATGAGGCTTCTGGACGGGTTTAGGTTCACACACCGCTCCTCTGATCCGATAATATTTTCCTTCAAAGCTGGGTTTTTCCTCAGTCCACATCCTTCTGATGATTTCAACGGACTCATCAAGCATCTCTGCCCTAATCCTTGGCTTCGGGTAAGGAAGGCCATAGGCCAAATGTTCGTCTTCATACCATCCAGTGCCGATGCCGAACTCCAGCCTACCATCGGAAATCACATCAAGCGTAGCAGCCATCTTCGCCAAAACTGGCGGATGCCTAAACTGGTTACACGTGACGAGGGAGCCAAGCCTAATTCGCTTAGTTAAAACCGCTAAGGCTGTAAGGACAGTCCAGCATTCGGGTCTGTAGGTGCCTCTAGTTAAGTGATCTCCTAGCCATAAGGAGTCATATCCAAGCCTTTCAGATTCGCAAGCTACTTTCTTGACTTCTTCCCAGCCTTTAGAGGCAACTTCTTCGTTGCCTAGAAACACACCGATCTTAACCCTATTCATGATGTTTTCCCCTTAGCCGAAGCTATTCTTCTCGGCCGGTCATCAGACTTCGATACTGCTCAATCAGCCTTTTAACCACTCTTCCTATATCATGTTCCTCCGCTTTTCTGAACCCTTCCCTGATCAGATTGTTTCTTAACTCCTCATCCTCTAACAGTCTCTTGGTGTATGCTACGAACTCGTCGTCATTTCTAGCCTTTAAACAATCAACCTCGTGTGTTAGCCAAGAATACGATGGTATGTCTCTAACGAGGATCGGTTTTTTGCATGCTGCAGCCTCGATAAGAGGTATTCCAAAGTTTTCGCTGTAAGAGGGAAAAACGAATACGTCGCAAGCAGAGTAAGCCGAGACAACATCATCCAAATAGCCAGTAAAGGTGAGGTTGTTTTGCCTACTATTTATGATACTTCCTATCTCGGGGTTGAGGGATATAAGAAAGGGACCTACCCAAAAGAACTTTGCGTCGGGAAGCTTCTTGGCAATATTAAAGAACGTTCTAATGCCCTTCCTCGGAATAAGATGCCCCACGCTCAAAACAACAGGATCATCTTCACGTAGATCGAATCTCTGTCTGAATAGTTCCTCCTTATCCTTTGAGTATTTCATAACACCAAGGTCTACACCATGCGGCAACTCCGTCATCCTCGCCTTGACGCCGAGGCCTCTAAGAGATCCTCTTGCGTAGTCAGATACGCAGATGACCAAGTCAGCTCCATTGTAAAAGCGTTTCAGGTAAGGCCTAGCCAACTGGAGTATCAATCTGTCAAAAGGAACGCTCATTCTGATGTCTGCGGGCGTCGTGTTGGAGTGAACGACTATTGGTTTTTCACCTTTAAACCTCATCATTAAATAGTAGGCATAGAAAAAGTAAGTGAATACATGCATTACGTCAAAATCTTCTCTATTTGAGTTTACGAGTACCTCGTTTCCTTCCGAAGCGAGCTTCTCCTTGATTAGTTCAAAGCTTGTCTCTGTGCCTCCCCAGAAGTTTGAGCCTTTGAAGATTCTTTTCAGGTAAGGGATCTCAGTGATCATGTTAATAGTAAGCTTCTCCATATTCTGTCAGCTCGCATTCTTCTCTGGATTACCGCGAATAAGGTGTTCTTGCTGAGAACCTTACTCTAAGCTAAGTATGTCGCCCAACTTTGTGTGCAAAGTATGGTTAAATGACTTTGCCTATTCTTCTACATGCTTCTTCAATTTCTTCTTTTGGTCGAGTTAAGGCGAGTCTAACGTAGCCCTCACCATATTCTCCCAAAGACGCCCCGGGCGTCACGACTACACCCACATCCAAAAGTTTCGTCGCGAATTTCATCGACTTCTCCTTGCAGTTAAGCCAGACGTAGAAGGTAGCCTTTGGCCTGTTGCATGCTAAATCCGCAGATTTCAAGCCTTGAACCAAGGCGTCTCGTCTTTCTCGGTATATTTTGAGATTCTCCTTGAGAAAGCTTGGTGTCTTCCCCTCTGCGTAGCTTTCAAGAGCTCTTGCCGCCACTCTCTGCACATAAACAGGTGGTCCAGAGTCGATTTGTGTTTTTACGCGTGTCAAGCCTTCGATCAGCCTTCTGTTTCCGACAGCGAAGCCTATACGATCTCCAGTCATGTTAAAGGTCTTTGAGCAAGAGTGGAACTCTATAGCGGTATCCATCGCACCGTCAATCTGCAGGATGCTTGGCGACTCGTAATCATCGAAGGCGATCTCTGAATAGGCGTTGTCGTAGCAGAGGATTAAGCTATGATCTTCAGCGTACTCCACGACCTCTTTCAAGAAAGGCTTTTCGGCCACCGCCCCAGTCGGGTTATTAGGATAGTTCAAGAACATCATCTTCGCTTTGATGTCTCCGATGGCGTCGAGATCGGGCTTAAACGCATTCTCCTCTAGGAGAGGCATAGGAACCGGAGTGCTATCGCATAGGATGGCGCTTCCGTTTGCATAGACTGGATATGCCGGGTCTGGCACAAGGATTTTATCGCTTGGATTTGTGAAGGCCCTTGCAATGTTTGCTAGCCCCTCCTTCGATCCTATGAGGCCTATTACCTCCTTTCGAGGATCGAGTTCAACATCGAACCTGCGTTTGTACCACGAGGCTACAGCTTCTCTGAACTCAGGTTCACCTTGGCTGAAAGAGTAGTTGTGGTTCTTTGGGTTCCCAGCCTCCTCTAAGAAAGCGTTTAGTACGAATCTAGGCGGCGGCAAATCAGGGTCACCGATGCTTAGAGAGATGATCCGTATACCTTGCCTTTTCTTTTCAAGTATAACCTTTTCCAGTTCAGCAAAGATGTACGGAGGAATCCTATTCACTCTTTCAGCAAAACCGAATTTCGTCTCAGGCATGCGTCTTCTCCCTCCTACATCTCCACTACGCCTTCGAATGTCTTCTCTGCGTCGCCTTTCATCTTAACAACGTCGGCATACTCTATTTCTAAATCTCCGCCCAAAAGGTGGACAACGCATCGCTTGTCCAGTAGTCCAAGGACATTTCCTGCGACTACACTGGCGCAAGCCCCGGTACCGCAAGCCATAGTCTCGCCGCATCCTCTCTCCCATACACGCACTCTAACTTCGTTCTTTTTCGTAATCTGTACGAACTCAGTGTTTGTTCTATTTGGGAAAGTCGGGTGTCTTTCGATCTTTGGTCCGATTTCTAGAACCGGGAACTCATCAACATTCTCGACAAATAGGACGCAGTGCGGGTTTCCCATGGAAAGACAAGTTACTCTAAAGCTTTCTCCGTCCAGTCGAAGTTCTTGATCTATGCATTTGCCAGTTCCGAGCATCGGTATATCCTTCCTTCTAAAGCTTGGCTTGCCCATGTTCACTTTCACCTTTTGTACCATCTCGTTCTCTATGTCTAACCAAGCGGTCTTTACGCCGGCTAGAGTTTCAATCTTCATGACCTCTTTGTGTGTCACCTTCTTTTCGTAACAGTACTTTGCCAAGCACCTTATCCCGTTTCCGCACATTTCGGCCTCACCACCATCAGCGTTGAACACTCGCATCTTCACGTCAGCTGAGTCAGATTCGCAAAGCAGGAGAAGTCCATCGGCACCTATAGAATACCTCCTTCGACATAGACGCTCGGCAATTCTGCTCATTTTCTCTTCTGGTAAGACGCCTTCTCGATTGTCCACTACTATATAGTCATTCCCAAGTCCGTGCATCTTCCAGAAGGCTACCTTAACCATTCTGCTAACATCTGCCCCTTTCTAAGATCCCGCATGGTTTCCCTCTTCCTTATCAACGCATGCCTCCCATCTTGAACCAGCACTTCGGCCGCTCTTGGCCTAGAGTTGTATTGGGAACTCATTGAGTATCCATAGGCACCGGTGTTCAAGATGACGAGCAAGTCTCCTTCTTCAACTCGTAGTAGTCTTCGATCCTTGGCTAAAAGGTCTCCCGATTCGCAAATAGGTCCTGCTACGTCGTAGGTCTCTTCTTCACCGGTTCCTTCCTTTGCAACCAGAATATGATGATAAGCACCGTACATGACGGGTCGCATGAGTGTGTTGAATCCAGCGTCTACGCCTGCAAACTTCTTGTAGGGTGTCTTCTTGACGGTGTTTACCCTCGTTACAAGTATACAAGCGTCGCCTACGATATATCTTCCCGGCTCCACGCAGAGAATCGGCTGACCTAACCCATACTCTCTTGTCCTTTGCTTGTAAAGGTCACACATCCCATGGGCGAATCGGTTCAGATCAAATGCCTCCTCTCCCAACTTGTATGGAATTCCCATACCTCCGCCGATGTCGATGAACTCGAACTCTATCCCCGTCTCATCATGTACCCTCTTCGCGACCTCTAGAAGCTTCTGCGTGGCAATAAGGTAGGCCTCAGCCGACATGATGCCTGAGCCTATATGCATGTGAATCCCAAAGAGTTTCACGCCCGCCTCTTTGGCCTTGCTGTATACTGTTGGCACATCATCCTCCCAGAGGCCAAATTTAGCCGCTCTACCGGCGGTTATGCAATGTTCATGGTGTCCAGCTCCAAATTCGGGGTTTATTCTGAAAGACAGTCGTTCGGGCACGGCTGCTTTGAGAAGTCTATCAAGCTGAGATACGGAATCTATGTTTATTGTCACCTTCGATTTTAGAATGTATCTTAACTCGTCGTCTCTTACACTAGTTCCTGTGAAGAGTATCCGACCCGGGGAGAATCCTGCGGCTTTAGCTAGAAAGATCTCCCCAAGGCTTACAGCATCAAGGTATGCGCCTTCATTCTCCAAGATTCTTAGTACGCATAGACTTGTATTCGCCTTTGCAGAATAGTAGATTCTAACGCTATCATATTCTTTTGCTAGGGCCTGGCGTACTCTCCGATAATTCTCTCTTATTCTTCTTTCGCTGATGACATAAAGCGGGGTGTCGTACTTAGATGCAAGCTCCGGTATCGGAGCACCATCGAAGCACAAGACGCCGTCTATCTTCTCCAGAATCTGCGTCATAGCTGGCTTTCTCCTCTAGGTTTAACGAAAGACATCGTCCATTGTGTAAATCTTTGGCTCTTTCTGGCGCATTAGCCACTCCGCCGCGTACAGAACGCCTTGGGAGAAGACACTTCTCGAAAAGGCCGTGTGCTCAATTCTGATCATCTCATGTGGGCCAGCTATTATTACCTCATGTATACCAGTTATGCCTCCTCCGCGGACTGAGAACATTTCCAACTCATCTGATGATCTTGGGGAAACGCCCTCACGCCCTTGAACAGTCTTTGTGTAACCTCTCATTTCTGACACTGTTTTGCCAAGCCTTTTTGCGGTTCCGCTCGGGGCATCCCTTTTTTCGACGTGATGTGCTTCGACGATGCTGAAATTGTAGTCAGGTGGCAGTAGCCTACACGCTTCGACGAGTTTGAAGAGGAGGTTTACACCCAACGCGAAGTTTGGCGCAAAGACAGCGGGAACTTTGCCAGATACAGCCGAGTAAACTTTGTCCATTTGTTCTTCTGTAAGGCCGGTAGTTCCCATGATGATCCTTTTTCCCAGCTTAGCTACCAATGGGAGGTTAGAAACCTCAGCCTCAGGCGTGGCGAAAGACGCGTATACATCGGCTTCCTTGACCGCATTACTAAGTTGTGAGGGAGGAACCACTTTAACTTCCGAGTTGCAGAGCCCAACCTCGCGCAGTGTCTTGTTCTGCTCTGGGTCTTCGAGGGCGGCTACAGCTCCAACGATTTCGAAGCCTTTGGTGTACGCGTCTTTTATGAGGGTACTGCCCATCTTGCCAGTTGCGCCGGCTACGCAGAGCTTAATCATGGGTAAGTTTCTCCCAGTACTTCTCATCGTGTAATCTTTTGTTCAGATCAACGTCGAAAAAATCCTCGAGTGAGCGGAATAATTCGGGGTTTCGATTGTAGACCGCTCTTGCTGCATCAAGGACGATCTTTATGCCTTTAGTGGTCATCTTTCCGAGTGGTGGTCTGCAAGGGCCCGCGGGCATCCCAAGTACGTTCATCAGTGTCTTGTAGGCAAGTGGGTTTCTAGCCTTGCATAGTACCGGACCGTAAGGGGTATCTTCTTGGGTCTTTACGGTTATGGTTTCAAACATGGGTTTAAGTGTCTCGTTAAGCCGACTTGCCTCTTCAATCCTCTTTTCGTTAATGCATTGAACCATTCTTTGAACTGCGGAGGGGAAGACGTTCGACGCCACCGACACTACGCCACTGGCTAAGATATTGGTCGTCGTCATCATGTCGAACGTTATATCGTCGTCGCCCGAGAGGATGTCGAAGTCCGCGCCGCAGAGCTTCCTTATGAGCTTCATGTTTTCTATGTTTCCAGTCGCCTCTTTAACGGCACGAACGTTATCATATTGACTGTGCAAAATTGCTAGGTCTTGCGGAAGTAGCTGAGTGCCTGTTCTTCCAGGAATAATGTAAGGTATAGCTTGCACTTCAGGAAAGCGTTTCGCTACCGGCTCTACGTATTCGAGTCTAATTTCGCGAGAACTTGGACCATTGTAGTAAGGGTCAACAAGTAGTACGGCTTTGATGCCAAAGTCATATGCCTGCTCTGTGGCACGTAGCATCTCTCTAGTGGAATTGCTTCCCGTTCCAGCTATCGTCGTCGCTCTATCGTCTAAGTAATCGTGTACGCGTTTCGTGACGAGGTTGTGCTCATTCCAAGATAGCGTGGGGCTTTCGCCGGTAGTTCCACACGCTACTATGCCGCATACACCCTGCTCAACTTGGAACTCGACAAGTCTTTGCAGGCCTTTATAGTCCACCTCTTGATTTGGTTTCATGGGTGTTATGATAGCGGTATAACAGCCGCAGAAAACAGTCATTTTTGAACTCCTATTTGATCGGAATTAGAAGTTCTTTGGACAGGCGATATATAAGATTTTAGTATTTTTTTATACGATTTTCGTAAGACTTTAATATTTGTCAGATGACTAAATTAGGTGTGGACGACACAGACAAGAAGATTCTTGAGCTTCTGAAGAAGAACGCCCGCGAGAAATATGTGAAAATCGCGAAAGAAGTATCACTCACCGAGGGCGCAGTCAGACAACGCGTGAAGAAGATGATGAACCTAGGAATCATAAGAAGGTTCACAGTCGATATCGGGACAGCGGTAGAAGCAATTATTCTCGTGAATACTGATCCGGCGGAAACGAATAAAATCACGCGACAGATGAAGGAGATTTCGGGCAAGGTCTATGAGGTCTCCGGAGAATACGACATCGCGGTTCTAGTTGAGGCAGATAATATGGATGAGCTTAATAGCAAGGTTGATAAAGTCCGCAGAATTCAAGGGGTGTTGAACACTAACACTCTAATCAGACTTCTAAATGGCTAGGAAAATACAACGGTACAAAATTTGGCAAAAAAAAGAATGCGTGGCAATCTTGAAGTACAAGCGCGCGATGAAACGGTGAATTTCCACACATCATATCTTTGTTCTACTTAAGCTTCCACCGTCCTCTCTCACATCTAAATCTCTTCTTCTTGTCCGCCGACAATACTGCTGCCAAGTGGCGGGTTGTCAAAACATCGAATCCTGCAGTTCTAAGTTCCTCCAGAAGCTGATGAATTGTCGCATTCTCTCTTTCCAATAAGGTCACAACGGCAGCCCCTCTAACATTTTCCATCTCTGTCGCCGGAAGCCTTCTCTTTTCTATCTTTACTATTCGCCAGTCCTTCATTAAAGCCTCATAAAGTCCGTCCGACTCTTCAATCCTCTCGTAAACGTTCAGTGCCTCTGCCAGCTTTTGTGCAATTATATGATAGCATAGATCAGTTCTGTGGTTTATGACACGGAAATAGAAATCGTCGCACGTGCAGAAATTGGCCAAAGGCATGACTTGATAATCCCGTTCCCTACCTATGACAATCCAAACGACTCTTCTACTGGGCTGGAAGACATATTTCTTCACTCGACCGTCTTTAACAGTCTTGTATGCTTTTTCAAATCTTATGTCAAAGGCTCTGGACAACAATTCGAACTGATCGTCACTCAGTTCTCTTGCCCCAGATACTTCATCGCATAGCTTCCGTAGCAAGTCGTTCTCTGAAATGTCTTCATCCAAAATGCTTCACAACATTTTTTGCCTAGTAGAAACTCATCCAAATTTTAGAAACGAGCAGGTAAGCGTCCAACAGTACTTATGTATGTTCCGTCCAAAAGATAAAGTTCAGCACCTTCAATGTTAACTCCGCCACTGTTAAGCACAGGCCCCATCCACTTCTTCTCTATCCTGTTTACTGCCATGCCTCCCAAAGCTTCATTGAACGCTGGCATCAAAATCAGTGTAGGATCGTTTATGTTGGCACCGAGTCCTTTTAAATGCTCTTTTGGATCACCTTCAAATTTAATTCCCGCGTATTTCAGATATGCTTGGGCCAATTTCTCACCGTTACATCTTGTCCTCACCCATACCTGTCGAACAATTGAGAAGCCGAACCTATCGTAGAACCTCACGACCGGATGGATGTGGCCCATAATCAATATATCTGTGGCGAGTACCTTTGGTGTGGGCCATGCATGTCCATGAAACAAGCCGATCCGCCGCTTCTTCCCTACGACGATGCCGCTTGAAGGAATAATTCTGACCGAAGATGGTGTCAGAGGCCCTAAGTTCCCATCATGGTTTCCTAAAACGACCGAAACCTTCTTAACAGTCCCACCGATCGCGTCGAAGAACTCAGGGACATCCTTCCATTCTCTTAGACTTATCCTAGGAATGGCTTGCTTTACGTCGCCAAGTATAATCAGCTCGTCGGGCTTGCCCTCATCTAAAACCTGAAGCAAACTTTTCAGAATCTTCGGTGTCTGTGATGGGATGTATATACCATCTTGAGCAAGTTCGTGCTCAAAGCCGATATGTAAATCCACTACTATCAGTATCCTGTATGACTTGTCGTCAAAAAGTAGAGCCGGATAAGGGATGAGAGGCCTTAGATCAGCAAATTTTTTGCCTCTTTTTTCCATCTTTAGTTGTCGGCTTTCTAACCTTCATCCCTCAAAGACAATGTTTAATCATTAACAGACAATTTTTGTTGGTGGGGCCGCCCGGACTTTCAACCTGCGTCATTGATGGCACAGGCATTTGAACCGGAGTCTGAAGGGTTCCCGGCTTTTGACATGCTCCCGAGCCTCCAAGCCTAGACCAAGCTAGCCGACGGCCCCAACTTTGTCTAGAGGTAAAGTATTTTGTTCTTAATTTAGTTTGTTTAATTCAAGAGTTTATCTCGTAAAGGCGCATGATTGTGTTTAACGATAAGGAAAATCGCTACTCTTCTTCTATCTTCTTGGGCAAAAACTATAACATTAGGGTTGGCCTAGAATTGTAGGGGTCATAGTTGTCGTACCATTCGGACAGAATGAGTTCAAAGGTTCTAGACGCTGCTTCCGACCCACTTCGTCTCAGAATCTTGAAACTTCTTCATACCCAAGGCCCTTTAAGCTATAGCGATATCATGAGCAGCATAAAGCTTCATCCAAGTAGAGATGCCGGAAAATTTGCCTACCATCTACGTCGAATACGTCAATCAGGCTTGGTAATGGTTGACAATGAGACTAAAAAATACATGCTTACCCCTCTCGGAGGAGAAATGGTTGATTTTTCTCGAAGTCTAGAAGAGTATGCTCTGAAGAAGCGTGGGAAGCTTCTTGTAAGGACTTCTAGGCTCACACTGGAAGAGTTTGATCGAAACAAGATCGCCAAGTCATTAATTAAAGAAGCAAAAATTCCAACGGCCCTAGCGCAAAAGATCGTTGGTGAGGTTGAGGAGAGGCTACTCAAGCTCGGAACTCTCTATCTGACGGCACCGTTGATAAGGGAATTTGTCAACGCCGTCCTCATCGAGAAAGGTTTGAAGGAGTATAGAGACAAGTTGACAAGACTTGGCCTTCCAGTTTATGATGTATCACATCTCATAAAAATGGCTGGAAACACGCTCCTAAACGTCGAGGCCATCCGTAATTCGACTAGCGACAGTATAATGACCGAATACGTTCTGATAAATGCAATTCCTCAAGGCATAGCGAACGCGCATCTCTCAGGATTCATTCATATAAGTGATCTAGGTAGTTGGATACTGAAGCCGTTCGGGCTTCAGCATGACTTAAGGGTCTTTCTAAAGGATGGCTTCAAACCTGGTCCGAGTGACCCTCTTTCACTACACTTGAGCCCTCCTAAGACCTTTCATGCGGCCCTCTCTCTTATGTCTGCAATAGTTGAATCTGCTACTGTCGAGTTAGCTGGTGAACAAGTTATGAACTACTTCAACACGTTTCTAGCTCCGTTTGTACGCCACTTGTCATTCGACGAAGTTAAAGAGGCTCTTCGTTTATTCATTTTCAATTTAAGTCAATCGTCATTTAGGGGCTTTCTAGCTGAAGTGGCGTTGGGCGTCGACTCACATGTTCCCGGTCACCTTGAGAAGGTCGAGGTCTTTGGCTCTGGAGGAGATGCCGGTTGCTATGGAGATTTCGTGGATGAGGCACATGAGGTGTTGAGGGCTCTTTTGGAAGCGATGGTCGAAGACGATTTTCATCTGCCGGTTTTTCGACCTCGTTTAATATTCAATTTGAGACCAGGAGACTTTGACAGAAAGGAAGCCGAGTCATCGTTAATTCAAGTTCACAAACTAGCTTCAAGGTATGGAACACCTCTCTTTGCAAACTTGGTTAGAGAAGGACATGGGAACTCCACTTACTTCACCTTGGGAACCAAATTAGGGGTAGACTGGACCCTAGATTGGGACCTTGACACTCTTAGAACCGGAGTCCTTGGCACGACATTAGTCAATTTGCCAAGGTTGTCTTACGAAGCAAAAGGAAACGACGATAGGTTCATTGAGATACTGGACGAATACATCAACATGGCCTGCAAAACTCTAAGGATGAAGCACCGTGCAATCGAAGAACGTTTGAGTCAGCTTTTGCTGCCTACTCTGTCTCGCTTGGTTCCTAAAGACCCGTATTTCAGGCACACTAATGCTTCTCAGCTGGTCGGGTTCATTGGATTAAGCGAGGCTGTAAAGACTCAGACTGGTTCCAAGCTGTACGAGGCTCAAGACTCGTTGAACTTTGCCAAGAAGATTATTGAACATGCGAGAGACCTAGTTAAATCGCTATCCAAAAAGTTTAATCAACGAGTGGTCATCGCTCAAACACCGAGCGACGAAGCTTCTCAAAGACTTGCAGAATTGGATGCAGATCAGTATGGTTGGTCGTCGATATACAATCAGGGAACGAAGGATGCTCCATATTACACAGACATAGGGGTGGTTCCACTGGAAGCTGATATCCCCCTTAGAGAACGGTTGAGAATTGAAGGTGATTTTCATGCACTGTTTACAGGAGGGCAACTTACACTGATCGAACTAGATGAGCCGGAACAAGACCCTGAAAAACTACTTGATTTAACAAAGTCGATATGTCTGTCCTCCGCCATAGGCGCCTTCGCATACACAAGGAGCCTCAGTTATTGCAATAATTGTAAGAAAGTTTTCGGGGGTCATCTTGCAAAATGCCTGAAATGTGAGTCGGTCGACTCCCTCACGCTCTATGACCGCGCATCAGCTAGATACTTGCCTTTGAGTTTATGGCCTGTTTCGAAGCGAAAGGCGTTTGATAGACGTGTCAGATACATGGCCTCTTAAATATATAAAAGGAAGACATGTTTGACCCTAAATTTTTAAATCATTCTGTTCAAAATACTAAAGTTACCCGAAGTACGGTTCTTTTCAAGTAACCTAATTTAATCGCATTTAAATCCAAGCGAGAATCCAAGCATTTTTACGCCCCGAACAGGTGGATCGCAGAGAACTTCAAAATTGGTGGAAAAGTGAAATACGTTAGAAAAAGAGATGGAAAATTAGCCGAATTTGATAAGAACCTCATAACTAACGCGATACTGAAAGCCTTTAAGGCCGTAGGCGGTCCTGACACAGAAGTTGCAGAAGAATTAAGTAACGATGTGGTAGTTGAACTTGAGAGACGCTTTGGACATGAAGTAGTCCCTACGGTAGAGGAAATCCAAGACATTGTGGAGAAAAAGCTTATAGAGAAGGGCTATGCTAGAGCCGCCAAAGCATATATTCTGTATCGTAAGCAACACCAAGATTTGAGAGAGTTAGCTTCACTCCTCAGCAATGCTGACCTAGTGGATCAGTACATCGATGTTGAAGACTGGCGTATTCGCGAAAATTCTAATATGCATTATTCACTGCAAGGGTTAAACAACTATCTTTCTTCAA
>CAZKBR010000010.1:0-31660 GCA_964551465.1 uncultured Candidatus Bathyarchaeia archaeon | reverse complement strand
GACGTTTCGAGAAGGGATGTAACGGAGGCTTCCATCGTTAAGAGGGGAGCCCCGACGCTGGGTGCCCTGTTGGCTTTCAACGTAAAGGTACTACCGGATGCCCAAGACCTAGCAAAAAACCTCGCTGTTCCGGTCTTTCAAAACAACGTCATTTACAGACTTGTAGAAGACTACTCAGAATGGGTAAAAAAGGAATCTAAGGCGAGAGAAGAGATGAGATTAAGTGCTCTAGTGAGACCTGGAAAAATTAGATTTTTGCCAGGCTTCGTCTTTAGAAAGAGCAAACCAGCAATCTTCGGGGTCGAAGTTTTGGGTGGTGCAATCCGATCAGGATACGCCTTGATAAAAACGGATGGCAGAATCGTCGGTAACATTATGCAGATACAAGACAAAGGTGAAACGATCCCTGAGGCCACAGTTGGAATGGAGGTAGCTGTCTCGGTAAAGGAGGCTGTGATCGATCGGCATATAGAGGAGAATGAAACACTCTATGTCGGCGTGCCTGAACAAGATGCGAGAGAACTTTTAACGAAGCATACAGGCAGTTTGTCTCCGGATGAAATGCAAACGTTGGAAGAGCTGATCCAAATAATGAGAAAAAACAACCCGGTTTGGAGCCTCTGAAAAGTATTAATAAGTAAAAGCCTCACGTATTGATAACACTCCGCAAAGCAGGATTTGAAAAATGCCAACATTCAAGGTCAATGTGTCTGACCCAGAAACGGGGAAATGCAAAACCCTAGAGGTTAGTGGCGCAAAATCACATACCTTAATTGGGATGAAGATCGGAGACATAGTTGACGGTTCTGTAGTAGGTTTGCCTAAGACCAAGCTGGAAATAACGGGTGGAAGCGATAAAGACGGAATGCCGATGATTAGGAGTGTTCACGGAGGAGTTAGAGCGTCCATTATACTAAGCAAGGAAGTTGGCATCCACCCCAAGAAAAAGGGCGAGAGAAGGAGAAGAATGGTTCGCGGCTCCACAATAACCGACGACATAATCCAAATCAACATGAAGATCTCCGAAAAAATAAAGAAAAGAGCGAAAAGGACAAGGAAGGGTCAAAGTGAGCCCAGGTAAAACCTCATAATATAAGCCAAATAGATCCAGAAACTCGAAAACACGTAATATTTGACAATAAATGTGAACAAGCAAAATAGCGCATGCGAAAAACGAGTCATCTTCAGTTACTTCTTAGGTACATCAGATTCGACGGCACCAGTAACGAACTCTGTGTACGAGCACTTTCCGCACACCCACCGCGGGACCGATTTCTTATGAAAGGCCATAAACACTCCGCAACGAGGACAGGTCTTTAACTTTCTGACCAACTTCCCTTCTTTAACTTCGTAGTATGCGAAAATCTTCCTTTCGCTACTTTTCTCACTCATATCTTTATCACTTCTCTGCTGGTTTACTTACCTTTTTCTCCGTCGCCTTTGCTTCCTCACCTTTCTCACCAGGAGGCAGATTCCGCATTTGAATATATTTTGGGACAACTAGCTTCGCCTCCTCTGGGCTATCGTAGATCTCAGCCCTAACGAGGGTCTGGTTCGTGCCTGTCAGTGTGTATGCCTCTGAAATGTAAACACTATCCAATTTCACATTATTCATGGAAGCCAACTCCTTTCTAATTTCAAAGAGTAGTGGGGTTCCAGATGAAGGGTGATCTACAACAAAAGTTACTTCCTTGCGCTTCAGAGTCTGGTTATACCTTTCCGATTCTTTCCTCAACTTCATCCATCTATCCTTCCTTCAACCTTATGTGGACTCATAGCTTCTATAAAATCTCTTATTTCCTCCCTTTTCTCTTTCGTCACCCTAACCAACACTATGCCTTCGTGAGGTTGCCCATATAATACGAACGAGCCCTCCGGAGCAGAGATGACAGCCGGCAGAACTAGGAGATCCTCCTCCCCCTCAACTACGATCTTCGTAGTTGAAGAGGCTGCCGAGGCCTCTTCCACAGCCTTCCAAGCTTCAGAAGTTATCGTTCCACTGGGATTCTTGACGAAAATTTCATTATCCCCCCTAACCGATACTGGTTCTATCCGCTTCCTCATGATCTTGTTGTCAACGACGTAGACGCTTGCATCTATGCCATGTTTCACCATAGTTGACGCCACTGTGTCACCAACAGCAAAAATCTTTCTGGGTTTTTCACAGCTTATGATACCAGCCAATCGCTCTGCGACTTTATTTGGCTTCCCGCTTATAAGCGTGCCGAGAGGAGTCTTCAACTTTGAACGTAGGTCATAGGTGAGGTAAAGCGTCTTCAAGAGGCAGACGATCACCTTACCCTTACGGCGTATCGACCAGGCTTCTTCACCCCGAGCCTCTTGGCTATCTGTGACATCTCAGGGTCCATGATTATCGAAATACCTATCCAATCATCAGACATACTCATCGTTTTACACTCTGGACACCTATTTGAATTGGCAACCAGATGACAGTTCTTACAAGCCAACTCGCTCATGCAGAACCCCCGGTTTCAGCTGAGACGCCTTCCTCTTTTTTCTTCTCTCCCTCTCGTAACTTTTCTAAGTCTTCCTTAATCCATTCGATCTTCCCAAGGAACGGTTGCCGCATCGTCAAACCTATCTTCCCAGACAGCCCTCCACCCACGAACGAAACAGCAGTGATCCTAGCACGAACCATGTCTCCCTGAGTCAGCTTTCTTCTCGTTTCCTTTCCCATCATCACCGACTGCCTTTCATCATAAGAAATATAGTCGTCCATTATTTGCGATACATGAAGCAAGGCGTCTATCGGCCCCACACGCACAAATGCTCCGAAGTCCGCCAACTCGACTATCTCTCCTTCAACAACCTCTTGAATCTGCGGGTAGAATGTAAGCAAGGAAAAAGATGCGGGATGATATCTGGCGCCGTCTCCAGCAATTATCTTTCCTATCTCACTTGTCTTGACGCTCGTCACCGCAATAACATACCCAAGTTTTCCCTCAACGACTCCCTCATACCTTGCCTTTAACAACTCACGCGCCACCTCATCTGAAGCCTCGCCAAACTTCTCAGGAGGAATCCTAATCGTATCTTCAAGAGTGACGAGTTTGAACATGACCAGTTCACCTACAAAATGTTGAAAAAATTACCTATTTTTTGTGTATACTTACTGACTTGTACATAGAGCCTCTTGATAAACTATTCGCTTGCTGCTTTGAAACTTTGGGAAAAGCTTTTTGGCCCCCTCCACGCGTGCTTCATATGATTCACTTTAGCAAACTATACTCAAGGATTAGTGGCGCGAAGACAGAGGCGGTCAGAGACATAACACATATCAAAGTATTCAGAGATGGGCCAGCAGTATCCTTAAACGAGTCCCCAACCGTGTCACCTATCACAGTAGCCTTGTGTACGTCTGAGCCTTTTCCACCTATTGCTCCATCCTCAATGTATTTCTTAGCGTTATCCCATTCGCCACCCGAGTTGGCCATGAATACTGCAAATATCATGCCCGTTACGATGCTACCTGCAAGAAATCCCCCCAATGCGTGTTTACCGAGGAGGAATCCAACGGCCAAGGGAACCACAACTGATAGAGCACTGGGAAGGATGAGTTCCTTTAAGGCACCCTTCGTCGCAATGTCAACACACTGAGTGTAGTCCGGCTTGCTCCTTCCTTGGAGTAGACCCGGAATTTCTCTGAACTGTCTTCTAACCTCGTCAACTATTTTATACGCATTCCGTCCGACAGACAATATCAACAAGGCAGAGAGCAGAGGAGGCATGGCAGCACCTATGAAAACACCAACCATTACATCTGGCCTCATCAGAGAGAGGCCAACCATCTCGACTTCAGCGATCTCTGAATAGGACGCGAACAACGCGAGAACAGTTAAAGCCGCTGCGCCTATCGCAAAACCCTTTGATATAGCCTTTGCGGTGTTGCCGGCCGCGTCCAGCTTATCCCCAATTTTAATGACATGCGGTTCCAAGCTCGACTGCTCAGCGATCCCTTTCGCGTTGTCAACTATCGGACCGTAAGCGTCTGTGGAAACGATCATCCCTGTTATGGAGAGCATTCCAACCGCAGCCATGCTGATACCATACAATCCAGCAAAATACCAAGCCGTCAGAGTTGCAACGGATATGCCAATAACGGTTGGCGTAATGCTAATTATACCATAAGAGAACCCAGACAGAATGTTTAAAGCAGCTCCCATCTTCGCTGCTTCAGCCGTCTTCTTAACGGGCCCCCTATTTATTGACGTAAAGTAATCTGTCGTGATACCGATGAATACCCCGACGGCTAATCCTGCCGTCGTCGCGTAAAAGACTCCAAAACCAATATCTAGGAAGTGGATCAGGAGAAACGAAAAAAAGACGAATAACAGGCATGTTAAGAACGTCCCCCTGTTAAGCGCTGCACCGGGATCACCCCCCTCCTTCACCCTCACAAAAAGGGTTCCAGCAAGAGATGCAAATATTCCTGCAGCCGCAAGCAAAATCGGCAGAACGGTGTACACCTCCCACTGCGCAGTCGTCCGATACAAAGAGGAGCCAAGTATCATCGCTGAGATTATACTGGCAACGTAAGAGTCGAATAGATCGGCACCTGTCCCAGCTACGTCACCGACGTTGTCGCCAACGTTATCGGCTACAACCGCGGGGTTCCTTGGATCATCCTCAGGAACGCCAAACTCCACTTTGCCAACAAGGTCAGCGCCTATATCGGCTGTTTTAGTGTAGATGCCCCCACCGGCTTTGGCGAAGAGAGCCAACGAACTTGCACCGAGACTAAAACCAAGAATAACGTTAGGATCCCCATAAATATAATAGAGAATGCTTATTCCTGTCAACGCCAGTCCAATAACAGACAGCCCCATTACCGCCCCACCATAGAAGGCCGTCAGAAATGCGTCGACCAAACTCTTTCTTGCAGCATTCGCTGTCTTCACGTTTGCCTTGAGTGCCACATCCATTCCCAAAAGTCCAGCTAAGGCAGAGCAGGTTGAACCAAAAACGTAAGCTAAAGCCATACTGAAATTAAGAAAAACCGCGAGAATAAGGCCCATAACTGCAACGAAGGCAGACAGTGTGTAATACTCTCGCTTCAAAAAGGCCGTCGCCCCCTCTCTTATCGCCGCAGAGATCTCTTGCATCTTTTCGCTTCCACTCTCCTGTCTCCCTACATGGAGAAACAAGTAGACTGCAAGGGCTATTGATGTTACGCCTGCCAGTAACGAGATCAACCACAGCATTTTCCCAAATCAGCCTCCACTATTTTAGATGCTCTCCAACCTATAAATTCTACATGATTCACTGTTGATCTTCCATGATAAAGGCAAAGGAATAAAAACGAGAATTCCTTTTTCATTTCATTATTACTCTAAGTTGCAGTTTCAATACTTAAAGAGGATCTGGAGAGGTTTCAATGAAGATCTACTCGTTTGAAGAGGGGGCATCTGAGTCAGAGGCATTGTTGGGCGGTAAAGGCTCCGGATTAGCTGAAATGACGAGAATCGGAATGCCTGTGCCACCTGGCTTCATCATCACCACAGAGGTATGCAGGGACTATATGAAGAGAAGTGAAAAAGCCATCGACAACCTCGATGAAGAAATACTTCAAAAAATTAGGGAGATAGAAAGGAAGACAGGCAAGAAGTTTGGAGATCCTTCCAATCCGCTCCTGGTGTCTGTTAGATCAGGAGCACCGGTCTCAATGCCTGGGATGATGGACACTGTCTTAAACTTGGGTTTGAATGACGAAACGGTCAAAGGCCTCATTAAGCAGACCGGAAATGAAAGATTCGCTTACGACGCGTACAGAAGACTCGTCCAAATGTACGGCAGAATAGTTTTGGGAATGCCAGGCCGTATGTTTGAAGAACGAATTGAGAGGTATAGTGAGAATTCTGGAGTGAACTCAGTTATAGAGTTGGACGCACATGCACTCAAAAAGATGGTTGATGAGTTCAAAGAGCTTGTGAGGAAAGAAACCGGCAAAGAGTTTCCAGACAATCCATTCATGCAGCTCAAAACAGCTATAGGAGCTGTCTTCAGATCATGGAATGGTAAAAGAGCCAAGACCTACAGGCAAATCAATAAGATTCCGGACGACTTGGGTACGGCGGTAAATGTTCAAACGATGGTCTTCGGAAACATGGGACTCGACTCCGGTTCTGGTGTAGGCTTTACGAGAGACCCTTCAACTGGAGAGAAAAAATTGTATGGTGAGTACCTCCTGAACTCGCAGGGTGAAGACGTGGTTTCTGGCTCTCGAACACCTAAACACATAGATCAGCTGCAAAACGATTTACCCAGCGCCTACAAAGAGCTCACTCGGGTGTGCGAAACCCTAGAAAAACAATACAAGGACGTTCAAGATTTTGAGTTCACCATCGAAAAAGGTAGGCTCTACATGCTTCAGACAAGGACTGGAAAGAGAACTGCAGAGGCGGCTGTCAAAATCGCCGTAGACATGGTCAAGGAAGGGTTGATCGCGAGGGAAGAAGCGATCATGCGGGTGGAGTCCGACCAACTAAACCAATTGCTACATCGACGCATCGACCCAGAAGCTAAAGCAAATACCATCGCTGAAGGGTTACCAGCCTCCCCAGGTGCTGCTTCCGGTAGAGTGGTATTTGATACTGATGAAGCCGCAGAGTTGGGAAACAGAGGAGAGAAAGTCATCTTGGTTAGACCAGAGACCACACCAGAAGACATTCACGGAATGGTGGCGGCCCAAGGAACTCTAACGAGCAGAGGAGGGATGACATCTCATGCTGCCGTGGTCGCTAGAGGAATGGGCAAGCCCTGTGTTTGCGGTTGTAGTGACATCAGAATCGACCTTGACGATGAAAGATTTTACAGTGAGGACTTTGTCATCAAGAAGGGAGAGGTCATCACTCTCGATGGTGGCACAGGCAGGGTTATGCTTGGTGAGGTCCCAACTGTAGAGCCAGAACTGAGTGGAGAGCTCGTTGAGCTATTAAAATGGGCTGATGAAGTAAAAACGCTAGAGGTTCGTGCAAACACCGATACACCGGAAGGTGCAACTAAGGCCAGAGAGTTTGGAGCCCAAGGGATAGGTCTCTGCCGTACAGAGCGCATGTTTAATGCTCAAGACAGACTGCCGATTGTGCAGGACATGATCTTAGCCGCAAGTGAGAGCGAAAGAAAAGAAGCGCTACACAAGCTTCTGCCGATGCAAAGAGGAGACTTTAAAGAAGTACTCCAAGTAATGGACGGCTTTCCCGTCTGCATAAGGTTATTGGATTTGCCCTTGCATGAGTTTCTGCCCGAATTTGAGGACCTGCTGGTCGAGGTTACCACTCTAAGGTTAAGGGGAGCAGATAAAAAACCTCTGGAAGAAAAGGAGATGATTCTGAAAAGAGTACGATCCCTAAGAGAGCACAATCCGATGTTAGGACATCGCGGATGTCGGCTGGGCATCTTCTACCCTGAGATCTACGAGATGCAGACTCAAGCCATCTTCGAGGCCGCAACCGAACTTTGCAGAGAGGGATTGTCCGTTGAATTAGAGATTATGATACCTCTGGTTAGCGAAGCAAATGAACTGCGCTTTCTACGGGAAAAGTTAGAGCAAGTCGCTGAAGATGTGATGAGGAAGACGGCAGTAGTTGTAAAATATTCATTCGGGACGATGATAGAGGTGCCGAGAGCCGCTCTCACTGCGGATGAGATAGCAAAGTACGCCGAATTCTTTTCGTTCGGTACAAACGACTTAACCCAGACAACATGGGGCTATAGTCGTGATGACGCCGAAGCCAAATTTCTACACGACTATCTGAACAAGAAGATAGTCGATGTAAATCCTTTTGAGATCGTAGACCGCTCTGGAGTTGGAAAACTGATCAAAACAGCCATAGAACTGGGCAAGAAGACAAGGAAGGATCTGAAATTGGGTATCTGCGGAGAACACGGCGGAGAACCAAACTCGATAGAGTTCTGTCATCAGGTAGGATTAGACTACGTGAGTTGCTCACCTTTCAGAGTGCCTGTTGCAAGATTAGCGGCAGCACAGGCGAAAATCAAGTGGTCAAAATGAACTTGCTCGTGGGTTCTTTCTAAGATTCAGATGCTAACGTATCAGTCTATTTCTATGATCCCTCGATCGCCAATCGGCACTTTTGCCTGAGATAAATGACGGAAACCATCAAACTCCGTAGCCTCCTCCTCAGCTCCCTGTCGTTCGTCGCTACAATGCACCTCCATTCCCTAGCCAACCTAACTATCAGATCATCAGCTGATTCTCCGGGTCCAGGTTTAACCTCTAAGATCTCCGATTTTTCCGCTATTTTTAAAGCAAGTCTTGCTTCTTTCGCCAACTTGCCTTTCCCGCAAGCAATTCTCTGAACTTCTCCATAGACGGGGGAGAGTATAACCGGCTCAACTTTCTGGTTTAGGAGTTCATCAAGCCCCCTGAAAATATCAATATGAAATTGGATCGGAATCATCAAAAAGTTCGAGTCCAAAATCACGCGCACAGGCAAAGCGAGACCCTCTACACATTGGAAGCTTTGGGGACTAAATCTATTTGCTCAACTCTTGACTGCTCCATAACCTATTAACCTCCAACCCTCTCCGATTCTACGGCTGATCGTCACCCTAGCCTTGGGCTCGACACAAACAGGTCTTTTAAGCGACAAATCTATAACATGTCCCCTTACAGACTTCACAATTCCAGATGTCACAGACGCCCCAATGTTAAGGACGAGGGGCTCGTTTGTCTTAATCCTATCCACCTTGACCATTTCCTCTGTTCCGATAGCTTTTTCAAAAAGATCGGTGCCAAGTGTCAAAGAATTAGAAGCTGGAGGCAAGGAACCAGGTTTCCCGACGAGGTTGCCAACCAACCCGTCTGCCTTTGTTAATGATGGGTCTAGGTTTGTTCCTAAGCCGACGAGCCCTCCACTTTTAGCTTTCTTAACGGGTTTCCCACCAGCCTCAAGGCTCTTGATCTCAGTTTGCAGAGCCTCGTATCGGGTTTCTGCCTCCTCTCTAACGGACACGCCCGGAGATATCTCGATTTCGCCTTCTACCTCAAAAACACCTTGCAAAACTGATCCACCGATGACCCCTCCTACAATTTCATTAGCAGGCACTCCGGGACGATTAACATCGAAGGATCTAACAACCCACATTCTGGGAGGCTTCTTAAGATCCCGCTTCGGCGTTGGAATACTCCTTTCGATTTCCTGTATTAAAACATCAGTGTTTGAGGAGTGTTGCGCACTGACTGGAACAATTGGGGCGTTCTCTGCGACAGTATTTTTAACAAACTTCTTAATTTCCTTAAAGTTTTCAACGGCTCTCTTTTGACTAACGAGGTCAATCTTATTCTGCACGATCAAAATTTTCTCAATTCCAACAACCTCGGCGGCGGCTAAATGCTCACGGTCTTGAGGTTGAGGACAAGTTTTAGAGGCATCGATGACGAGTAAAGCACCGTCCATGACAGCAGCGCCAGATAACATCGTGACCATCAGACTATGATGGCCAGGACAGTCCACAAAACTGACAGCCCTCAGAAACTTGGTTGGACCACCGCACTTAGGGCAAACGCTCTGTATGCAGTAATATTCGCATTTTGCGCACCTGTAAAATGCTGCGTCTGCATAGCCCACGCGTATCGTGATCCCTCTCCTCAACTCCTCGCTATGCTTGCCGGTCCAGACGCCTGTCAAAGCTTGAACTAAGGTTGACTTACCGTTGTCAACGTGGCCTAGTGTACCCAAATTGATGTCTGGCTGTTCAGGCAACGGTTTCAAGTCCAACCACACCCTTTCTCTGTCATCGTCGATCAAATGCAAAAAGAATTAAGGGCATGTAGAGATAAATCCTTTTTTCTTAGACCCGTTGATTAACATTTTTCAGTTGCCTTTGGGCATAAATAATAGGCAACAACATAAACGGGCGAGGCATCATTGAATAAGAAAGTGCTTTGTTTGGGCGTCGAGAGCACGGCGCACACATTTGGCATCAGCTTGGCATCCTCTGAAGGAGAAATCCTATCAGATGTAAACTCAACATATACGCCGTTGCCAAGCGAGGGTATTCACCCTAGGAAGGCTGCTCAACACCACTCCAATGTGGCCCCAGAGGTTTTGAGGCTTTCCCTCCAAAAGGCGGGGATCAAACTGCGCGACATCGATGCCATAGCTTTCTCGATCGGGCCTGGCTTAGGCCCAGCGCTGAGGACAGGAGCCACTCTCGCCAGAGCTCTATCAATATGGTTAGACAAACCCATAGTGCCTGTTCATCATGCGGTTGCACATATAGAAATAGGTAGGCTTACAACTGGATCTAAGGACCCTCTTGTTCTTCTGGTTTCTGGGGGCCATACCACAATTGCGACGTACGCTATGAAGCGTTGGAGAATTTTGGGAGAAACGGAAGACATAACACTCGGAAATCTCTTAGATGTTTTCGCCCGCAAGGCGAAACTTGACTTTCCTGGGGGACCAGCCGTTGAAGACTTGGCAAGGAAGGGAAGAAACTTTATCGGTCTCCCATACGTGGTAAAGGGAAACGATGTCTCCTATTCGGGCTTACTCACAGCTGCAATAAAGAAACTCAAGGATGGAGAGAGAATTGAAGATCTATGTTACTCATTGCAAGAAGTGGCTTTTGCCATGCTGACAGAGGCAACCGAGAGAGCTCTAGCGTACATTGAGAAGGAGGAGATTCTTTTGACTGGCGGCGTAGCGGCCAACGAAAGACTTCAATCCATGATCCAAGAGGTCGCTCAGGAGCACGATACGAAACTATTCATCGTACCAAAAAGGTTTAGCGGTGACTGCGGCGCACAGATTGCGTGGACCGGAGTCTTAGCGCACCAACACGGCGTTCAAGTCGACGTTGGAAAGAGTTTTGTGAAACCAAAGTGGCGTCTCGATCAGGTGGATATCCCTTGGCGCGAGTGAATGAAGAATGCTGATCAGGAAGGGAGCTGAAGCGGATCTATATTCAGAGGAATGGCACGGATTAGATGTCGTCTTTAAGAAGAGGGTGCAAAAAAAATACAGAATCTCAAAACTAGACCTTGAGATACGTCGATCAAGGACTATTCGTGAATCGCAGCTAATACATGACGCTAAGCTCGCTGGCATTCCGACTCCAGCGATCTACGCCGTTGATACAACGTCGACGACCATCATCATGCAGCAGATCAAAGGGTGGCGGGTCAAGGAGGCCCTCGATAACTTGGATCCTAGGGACAGAGAAAAACTGTGTTTACATATAGGTGAATTGATAGGCAGACTGCATAAGAATGACATAATCCACGGGGACTTAACGACATCAAACATGATAGTTTACGACGGCGGAAAAGTCTTCTTCATAGATTTCGGGTTAGGAGAACATTCTAGAGAGACTGAAGATCGTGGGGTAGACTTATTTCTGATGAAGAGGGCCTTGCAAGGTGCACATCATCTATGCGCAAAGGAGTGCTTTAATGCCTTGATAAAAGGATACTCAGAGGAGATCGGTGCAGACGTAGCCGAAGAGGTATTTGATAAAGTCGAAGAAATAAGCAGGAGAGGACGCTACATAGCTGAAAGGCTTTAATTCACAACTTTCTCTAAAATTCAAAGTTTTGGAGGACCTCGATGGACGATAAACGAAAGCGCGGTTACCCAAAAACAATCTTTTTTGCGACTGGTAACTTGCACAAGTATGAGGAAGCAAGCGACCTACTCTCAAAGTATGGGATAAGAATCACTCGGGTCAACGTAAAAACCGTGGAGATTCAGGCCAATAGCGTTGAGGATGTCGCAATTTTTTCCGTAATGCAAGCATCCAAAATGGGTTTCCTCCCGATTCTCGTTGAAGACGCTGGCCTCTTTATAAACGTGTTAAAGGGATTTCCAGGACCATTTTCATCTTACGTTTACAGAACAATAGGAACAAAGGGTGTACTGAAGCTCTTAGAGGGAGAAAAGGACCGATTTTCGGAGTTTAGGTCTTCCGTCGCTTTCTACGCTTCTAACGGTTTAAAAAAATGTTTTTCAGGGGTGGTGGCCGGAAGAATTTCTGAGTGGGAAAGAGGTACACGCGGCTTCGGTTTTGACCCAATATTCGCACCGATGAATGGGGATGGTAGAACATTCGCCGAAATGACTACGGAGGAGAAGAATAATCTTTCTCATAGAGCGGAGGCTTTTAAAAAGTTTGCGAAATGGTATCTCAAATTTGGTGACAAAAAATATGTTATAAGTTACTAGTGCAACATTATCTTAAACAATGTTGCTGTTGACGATTAAGTAGAGGATAGTGTTGACTCGCAAAGGAAAGTCGCATTCAATAAGACCTGTGAGTAAGAGGCCCCCATTCTGGCTCAAACTCAGTCCTGAGGAAGCAGAATCACAGGTTATTGAGCTTGCGAAGGAAGGGAATACCCCAAGCAAAATCGGAGTCATTCTTCGAGATCAGTATGGAGTTCCCCTTGTTAAGGCAGCCTCAGGTAAAAAGGTAACACAGATAATGAGAGAAGCAGAATCAGCAATGGAACTCCCTGAAGATCTAAGCAATCTTCTCAAGAGGGCTACTCGGCTCAAAGAGCACTTGGAGAAGAACAAAATGGATTACGTAAATAAAAGAGCGTTGGAGTTGGTGGAATCGAAGATCAGGCGCTTGGCGAATTACTATAGAAAAAGAGACGCCTTACCAAAAGGATGGAAGTATGAGCCTGGGGGCACCGTTTGAACCCAAATCGCGCGAGCGCGAAAAAATTCTTTGAAACCGTCAAAAGAGCCGCAAGAATCATTCGTGAAAGCGTCGAAAAAGGAAGCTTCATACAAGTTCTTTCTCATCTAGACGCAGATGGTCTAGCCTCAGCTGGCATCCTAGGAAGAACGCTATCGAGACTTGACGCAGAATTTCACATACAGATTGTAAAGCAGATTGACGAAGCTTTAGCTGAAGAGTTATGCTCAGACTCATCTCTCACAATTCTCTCAGACCTAGGAAGTGGATATCTTGATCTATTAAAAGAAAAACTTTCTGACCGCGTCATCATACTAGATCATCACCAGCCCATCAAAGTGCCCACAAAGGACTTTGTTCACGTTAACCCGCATCTCCAAGGATTTGATGGATCCAAAGAAATAAGTGGAGCCGGAATCGCGTACTTGGCTGCAAAAGCCTTGGATAAGTCAAACGTTGACCTAGCTTGCACTGCGGTCGTCGGCGCCCTTGGCGATCTGCAGGACATAGACAAGGAAAGAAAGCTGTTTAGTTTAAACAATATTATAGTGAAGGATGCAGCCGAAGCATCCTATCTGAAAGTCGACTCAGATATGATCTTTTATGGTAGGGAAACTAGACCAATTCACAAGGGCATGGCTTACACAACAAACCCTTTTATACCCGGCCTAAGTGGTGAGGAAGATAAGTGCTTAGAATTTCTAGTAAACGTAGGAATCAAAATAAAACGAAACGATAGGTGGACAACCCTCTCAGATCTTAGCGTACAAGAGAAACAAAAGCTTTTTTCAGAGATAGCAAAATTTTTGGCAGCGAGAGGTTTCTCAAGTGACCTCTCGTCAAATCTCATTGGCGCAGTATATACTTTGACTCATGAGGATCGCTGGACGCCATTAAGAGACGCCAGAGAGTTTTCATCGCTCCTCAACGCTTGTGGTAGGATGGACAAGGCAGGCCTAGGCGTATCTATCTGTATGGGCGCCCGCGAAAAAGAATTGGGTGAGGCTCTTGAAATCTTAAAGCTATATAGAAAAACGATCGCAAAGGGAATTAACTGGTTACTCGAAACACCTGGAGCAATCCAAGAGCATGACAACATTTACATTGTCTCAGGGAAGACTATAGACGAAAAAATGATAAGCCCCATCACTTCAATCTTGTCTACGACGGGCGTTTTAAAGTCGAGTAAGCCGATAGTAGCTTTTGCACGCATGTCTAACGGAATGGTTAAGGTTTCAGGTAGAGCGTCGTCGTCTCTTGTCGAGAGTGGCGTTAACCTAGGTACAATATTTCAGGATGCCTCGGAGAAGTTCTCTGGAAGGGGAGGAGGACACGACATCGCAGCGGGGGCGCAGATACCAAGTGGAAGTGAGTTTGAGTTTGCGGCGCTTGTTGAAGAATTTGTTAAAAAGAAACTAGGAAAGAATGTGAAATGAAAGCCGTGATAAAGATTAAGTATAAAACCGAAAGGGAAGCGAGGGCGATAGCTGGGGCGGTGTCTCCAGATAATGTGGAGACGCTTGCAGGGTTAAGTGTCAAAACATTTAGTAAGGGAAAAATGGTTACTTCACTTATTGAATGCGACAGAAGATTTGAAACACTTCTATCGACAGTTGATGACCTGCTCTTTTGTACCCAAGTGGCTGAGAATGCAGTTAAGATATTTAAAAAACGAGAAGGGATAAAGACTTAAACCAATCATATTTGTTTGAATTAAAGAGCAGGGGAACTATTTGTCAAAAAGAGCAGGAAAGGTCCGAGATAAGTGGAGAATGAAAGACTGGTGCGTAATCTACAGCCCATCGTATTTCGGTGGACTCGAGCTTGGGGTCGTGCCAACCGCCGATCCGAAAAGTGTGATTGGAAGAGTGGTTGAAAAAACACTATACGAAATCACGGGTGACTTCTCCCAACAACACATCAAACTGTACTTTCAAGTTACAGGGCTCGAGGGAAACAAAGCTGAAACCATATTCAAGGGTCACGAATACTCCAAAGATTACCTAAGAAGCCTCGTAAGACGGGGAAGCACTAGGATCGACGGGGTCTTTAATGTAGCCACAAAGGATGGTTACAAACTCCGCGTCTTCGTTGATGCATTCTCAATTTCTAGGGTTAAAACCTCGCAGACCTCAGCTATTAGAGCAGTGATGAAAAAAATCTTGGAAGAGAAGACAACGAGTCTAGATTTTGAACAGTTTATCCAAGAAGTGGTTCTCGGAAAAACGGCATCAGATATATATAATGAGGCAAAAAGGATTCTCCCAATAAGACACATAGGCATCCGAAAATGTAAACTCATCGCCACTCCGACACATCTTCCAAAAAAGTAGGCGTCATAGCGCTTGTTTTTGCCCATTGCACCGTCTCGCTGATTTCTTTCCAACGACCATGACTTTTCATGCATCGCGGGATTGATATGGAAAGCGGGAAGCTATGAGATTTCTAGTTTAAACACCTCTTTGACATGGTTAATTGCCTCTTCCCGGGCAAGTATCTGTCTTTTTCCTACCTTAGACTTGGCTCTATGTTTCCTCTTCACCCTGTACCCTGGTTTATCCATAGAAACGCAGACATCCATGCCGAAGATACCGATTTTGGGATCATACTTCACGCCGGGAATTTCAATGTGTTCTTTTATTCCGAAAGCAAAGTTTCCATAGGGATCAAAACTTGATGCAGATAGCTTGCTGCCTAAAGCCTCAAAAGCCCTCTTGAGAAAATCCATCGCCCTTTGTCCTCTAAGCGTGACGATGCACGCCATAGGCTCCCTCTTTCTTATCCCCCAATCTTTTATGGTTTTTTTGGCTGCCCTCTTACACGGCTTCTGTCCCGTCAGAGTTTCGAGTAACTTCATAGCTCTTTCCAGCAGTTCACCAGACTCACCCACAGAGATATTTACGATGACCTTCCCCACTCTTGGTCTAAGCATTGGATTTGATGAACTCTTGCTTGCTGATGTTGATCGGGACAACCCTAACCCTCCTCTGGCAACGAAATCAAGGATTTCTCCTCACCCACGGCAAATGTATAGCCAAGAGTAGTTTGAAATTTGTTTCCCTTAGTATCTTCTAGTCTCACGATGGTTGGGTGACCCAACTTGCCCCGCCTTATTCCTATGACTCTACCCCATTTGCCTACATTTTTACCAGCAGTCACGATCGCATTCACCCCTTTGCGAAACTTGATGTGCTCCAGAACCTTTCCATCGGGTATTCTGATTTTTAAGACGTCAGACGTTTCGAAAATATCTTCTTGTGGACTTTTGGGATCATTCAATTTGACTGGAACATTTCGCCCGTCGTGAAGACTAAGCTGAATATGCCCTCTTTTTACAGTTTTTTTGCGTACTATTTTACAAAGCTTGTATTTCTCCTCTCCTTTCTTTATCTTGTGCAAAACTAACCCATCGGCCACTGGAAGAACCCTGAAAGCTTCACTTGTTGCAGGTATCTCAACGACGTCCATAGGCCCAACGGGGAAACCCTTATCGCATCTAGTCTTCCCATCAACCTTGACCTGTTTACTGGAAAGCACAACGTTGGCTTCTCTTTTTGTCTTGACGTGGCTAAGCACTTCTCTTAACACCAGCAGTAGCGGTAAACACCGACTTAATCGATGCGGCCCCGGCTTCGGCTTCACAACCCACTTGAACTCCTTAGTATGAATAGGCCAATAGGACGGCGCCGCCATCCTTTTCAAATGATGGGAACCGCCTTTTTTTCCCACACCCATCTCCTACCCAAAAAACATGCTTTTCAGTCTACTTTTCACGTCGCTCCTTTGTCTTCAAAACAACTGACCTAGATTTCAACTTCATATCCAGAATTTCCTTTCTCCACTTGTCATCTAACTTCAACCTCTTTATTTCAACCTTTGAAGGGTGAATAGGAACAAGGACCGTACTACCATCTACTTTCTCCCTAGAGACGCCCTCAACATGTATTCTATAGTTCTTAGAATCCAGCCTTGTCACCTTGCCCTCCATCCCCGTAAAATCCCCTCTCACAATGGTAATTGTGTCACCCATTCTTACTGGAACAGACCTTGCGCCGTGTTTCTCTCTCAGTTCAGGAGATAGTTTTGCGGAAAAGTTTTTGCGCCTTAGGTGAGAGGTGGGTTCGTAAAGGGCCTTTCTCTTTTTCTTTGGTTTTTTTGACGTGACCTTCATCGCTATGATCATTCCTACAATATAATGCTTGAAGCGCTTGCTATCCTTGGCCACCTTTCAGCGGCCTCTTTGGACACGGGTCCCTTGATTTCTGACCCCTTTAACTCTCCTTCAGGTGTCATAACTACCCCGGCGTTATCTTCGAACTGGATCCACTCTCCACTCTTCCTTCTATAAGGCTTCTTCTGTCTAATTATGACTGCTGGTAAAACCTTTTTCCTCATATCTGGTTTCCCCGTCTTGACAGAAACAAGTACCATATCTCCAACACATGCCGACGGCAGCCTCCTGAGTCTTCCCTTGTAGCCTATCACGCTAATTATTCTAAGCACCTTCGCGCCAGAATTGTCTGAACAATTTATGACTGCGCGTACTGGAAGACCTCTTGCAATGTGAGGATGATAGTCGATTATTCCCTTTGCAGAAACAGCGCGTGTCTTAGGACGAGGCATTTTTAACCCTCAACTTTTTCAATCACAACAAAAGATACTGATTTGCTCAACGGACGGCACTCAGCGATCTGAACTTTGTCTCCTTTCTTCGCATTTATGCAAGGCGGATTGTGAGCAGCGATTCCGCTGTGTCGCCTTTCATACCGTTTGTATTTGGAAACATAGTGATGATGATCTCTCCTAACCACAACGGTGCCCCTCATCCTATCGCTGACAACTAACCCACTAAAGGTCCTTTTTCTGACGGAAAGTGTCCCATGGAACGGACAATTTCTATCTTTGCAACCGCTCTTCGTGGGCGTTGAAGGTAGACTGGTGCTTTGCAAGTCAGTTCTCCCTTGCTATCTTCATTCTATCCTCAGACTCATGCTTTATCTTGCTGCGGGACCCAGTCTTCTCAGAAACCTTAAGGCTAGTTTTCTCTTCATTACTGACTGTTAAGATTCGAGCTATAGCCCTCTTTATTTCCCTAATTCTCGATGGATTTTCAATAGCCCCTCCAGCCCTAACCATGGCCTTAAGTCTGCTCAACTCGGTTTTGAACTCCGCAAGCTTCTCCATTCTTTTTTCAGGGCTCATCTCCTGGATTTCCCGTAGTCTAATGAATGGCATTTCAGGCCTCTCCCTCTACTTTAATTGTCGTCTTACCCTCTTCGCGTAAGGTTTCGCTTCCCTTGGCACCTGGTTCCTTCACAACTGGTCGAATCTCTACCTGATCTGGAAACTTCGCCCCTGGCGGGATAATACAAACCTTGATTCCAGTAATTCCCGGCTTTAACTGAACATGCACCACAGCCTCTTTAATGTTTTTGATGGCTGCATCACCAGACTTCGGGAAATATCCTGCTTTGAACTTTTCGTACCTGTGCCTTTGTGTCCTTAGTTTTCCCCTGATTACAACTTCGACCCCTATCGCTCCCGCCTTCATTATTTGATCTACAGTCCAGAATCCTACCCTTCTGAAGTGCATATCACGCTGTAACGCCGAGGCGATGCGCGAGGCCATGATATGGGGGTTGAGTTCTGGCGCCTCTATTTCAACCACCGCTATCTGCGGGTTTGGCAAACCGAACTTCTCCTCGATTGTCTTCGTCAAATCTCTGATGTTTTCCCCCCTCCTCCCTATGACCAATCCGGGTTTCATGACATGCAAAGTGACACGTGTCCCAAGAGGTGTACTCGTTATGTCAACGCCACCGAACCCTACTTTTTCCAATTTGCTGCTTAGGAACTCTTCGATTGCCGTTTTCCTAATCGCGTCTTCTATAAAGTGCTCAGTCACCGTCAAGCGCTTACTCCACCTCCTCAACCACCAACTCGACATGGCACAAGAGATTGTTCTTCGGCGATGACGTACCAAACGCCCTAGGAATATACCCTCTTATCTTTCTAGCCCTTTGAGCAGCAGCGTGAACGATTTTCACCGATTCCAAGTCTAGGCCCTTAAAAATCGCGTTCGCCTCAACGCTATCCAGAACTTTAATCATTTCACTTGCTGCCTTTACAGGATATCTACCTGCATAGAAACCTTCTATTCCCCTCCTATGGGACTGCTTCTTCTTATAATGCCTGTACGCGATTGGCCTCTTCATATCAATGACGTCTTGTAAGTAGGTTCTAGCATCATTCAAATTCATGCGTCGGATCGCCTGACAGATCTCCCTAGCTGCCTTTGGTGATATTCTAAGATCTCGACCGCTAGCCATGGCCGTTTTATCTGGATCTAAGCCTATCACAGAGTACTTCCACTTCGGCAATCTTCATCACACATGGTTTAAAAAGAAACAGGAAGATCAATGTATTAAACCTTTTTACGTCTTAAGCAGCAGAAGTTAGAATGTGATTTATGTACGAAAAAACAATAGAAACTTAATGGGCGTCTACGTGACAAGACTTTAGTAGGGTAATTGTCTATTTTAGTGGCACATACATTGAGCTTCGGCTCGCCCCGATTCCTGGTGTTCCATGGATGACCTTCTTGTTCGTTGGCGCAAATTCTCCTAAGTAGTGGCCTATTTTTTCTGGAGTGACCTCTACTGGTACAAACTCCTTTCCATCATGGACATTGATTGTTAGCCCTATCATCTCTGGAATTATAACCATATTCCTGCAGTGCGTCTTCACTGTTGTTTTCTCTCCTTTTTCTGCCGCCTTCTTTGCCTCTCTTATTCTTTCTATAAGTGTCCTTTGTGGTTCTGTTAAGCCTCTCTTTAGGGATCTCCTTTGCCTTGATGGTAAGATCTGGATGAAGTCATCCATTGACATGCCTGTCAGTTCTTCTGCTGTATGCCCCCTATATGTGAACTCTCTCGGCATTACGGCTACGCCTCGGTTTTCCTCTATCTAAGTTCTAGCGCACCTATCGTTTATTAAGTCTTTTGATCTCTGTCATCTGCTCAACGCAAAATGATTCGATCGATCGAGATACTACACGAGGTTAGGACATCACGCCTCGAGTTTGCGCGCGTCTTCCATTGGTCAATGCATCGTTTGGTTGAATTTAGCTTGTTCTCTTCCTCTTCTTTATTCCTGTTCTTTTAGCTGCAATTATTCCTACCTTCTGGCCTGGCGATGCCTTTCTAGAAATTGTCGTAGGTTTTAGCGACGAGGTCTTGTGGCTTCCACCTCCATGCGGATGGACAGCCGCTATCATGGCCACACCCTTTGTAATCGGGTACTGGCGACCCTTCGCCTTCATCCAGTGCACCTTTTTACCAGCCTTTAAGAACGGTTTGTCTATCCTGCCGGCTCCTGAAACGACGCCTATCATTGCTTTGCAAGAGTCCATCAAGACTACGCTTTTTCCAGAGGGTAGTTTTACTTCAGTGCCCTTTGGGCTGTGGGAAACGACGGTTACGTATGTTCCAGAGGCCTTTGCAATTCTGCCTCCGTCACCGGCTATGAGCTCGACGTTACATACCGTGGTTCCGGATGGTATTTGACCTAATGGTAGAACGTTTCCAGTCTCAACTGGTGCCTTTGAACCGATGTGTATTTCTTGACCTACGTAGACTCCTTCTGAGGCAGGTGTGTAGAACTCTCTGCCGCTCTGAAGCTCGATCTTTGCTAGTGGTGAACCCCTGCCAGGCTCGTGGACTAACTCCTTGACTGTACCTTTCAGGAGGAGGGCCCCCTTATCGCTTATCTCCGTCGGATATTTGGCAGGAGCGATCCTTTTGTGAGTTGCTGCCCTGAACGTTGGGCTTCCTCGCCCTCTCCTCTGAACCCTTATCTTTTTGCCCAAATCTTGAATCTCCTATAGTATTCCAAGTTTTATGGCGATGTCTGAGGCTTTGTAATCTGGGTGCAGTTTTACGTAAGCCTTTTTTAAACCCTTAGGTGTGATCGTAGTGTTAGCATCGGAGACGACCACATCATACAACTCTTCAATTGCCCGCTTGATGTCCGACTTTGTGGATCTTCTATCAACGATGAAAGTCAGCTTGTTTTCCGTTTCAATGAAAAAGACGGCTTTCTCAGTCATGACTGGGTAGAGTATTATTTCCCTTGGAGTTAATTTGACCATTCAAACCCCTCATGCGAATAAGTTGTTCAATTTTTTTATCGCAGACTCGGACCAAATAGTTAGCCTGCCAGCGTGGACTCCCGGAGCTAGTAGCTCAGCATTGAGGTCCTCAACTTTAACTACGTTGACTCCAGGATGGTTTCCTACGGCTTTTCCGATACCATCGTCTTCCGAAACCACGATCAACGGGCCTACGCCTATCTTAGTTCTTCTCCCTCTCATCTTTCCGCGTCCAGCCCGGATCTTCTGCCTCGACTTAACCCTTTCAACGTCCAGCCAGACGCCCAGCGACTCAAGAACGTTTTTTACCCTGCTGGCTTCCTTGACTCTTTGAATCCGGTCTGTAACAACGAGGGGCCATCCCCGAACTTTTTCAACAATGTGCCCGCGAGAGGCCACTAAGCTTTTGTCAGCGGTTGCCGCAATCGCGGATCGTATTGCAAGTTGTCTTTCCTTCTTATTGATACGCTTATAGATCTTTTTCTCAACCTTTGGCGGATGAGCCTTTCTTCCTCCGACTGTTCCGGGCGCGAATGCACCTTGACCAGCTTTCCTGTAGCGTGAGCCTTTGACCCTTGGCATTCTGGACATGCCCCTCCCTACTCCGAACGATTCAGCGGTTGTCCTTTTACCAGCCATGGGGTCACGGGCCTGAGGCTGTATTCTGTGTGATTGTAGAGATACAACCACTCTCCGTATAACATCTGGCCTAAATGGGGTCTGGAACATCTCAGGTAGGCTGGTTTTCCCTACGACCTTGCCACTCAGGGTATAAACGTTAACCTTTCTCAAGGAGAACACTTATCCTATTTGATGGGTGAGGAGCTCAAGTAGGTGACTTCCGGTGGTTTTTCAGGAATGTGAGAAGGTCTGGCTTGATACCTGAGCTTTATCAGACGCTTTGCAGGACCTGGAACACTTCCACTTAGAATTATGTAATCGCTCCTAATAACCCCGTAGTGTTCGAATCCGCCTTTGGGCGTGACCCCTCCGCCCTCGGAACCAATTTTTAGGATCCTCTTGTTTTTCTCCGTTCTCTGATGAAAACCCATCTGGCCGGCCCTGGGAACGGTATACATAACATAATGGGGCGTCCATGGGCCGAGGCAGGCCACACCCCTAACGGTCTTCCTAGATTTTTTCTGGCGAATTTTGACACCCCACCGTTTGACAGGGCCTTGAATGCCCTTGCCCTTCGTTACTGTGACCACGTCCACAAACTGTCCTTCCTTGAAGATTTTTGAGACAGGAATCTTCTTGCCGAGAACCTCTTTCAAGTACTTGAATTGATCATCGATCTTTCCACCGTCAACTTTAACCTCCATAATCACGCCTTTTTTCTGCTCAACACCTGCTTGCCCCGGTTGTGCTAACAGTATAGCTTTGAACTCAGAGATCTCACCTAATGCCCCATTGATCTTGTTTAGCCCTGTTTCTACATCGAACTTCTCTGAGAGGGTAAATATCATTTTTAGGTCTTTCGGAGGTTTTTTCATCCACACTTCCGTTAGAGACTTAAGACCGTAAACGCCTTTTGTGTAGGCTCTAAAACCGCAAACGAGCATGGGCGGAGTTTCCACTATGGAAACTGGCGTAAACACTTCCTGACCAAACGTTGGGGAACCACGACGGTCGCTGACAATATAAGCGTATGTCATTCCGGCTTTGTAACCAGCGAAACCTAGTAGTGTCGGAGAATCTGCCTCAATCTTAGGCCAATATCTTATCCTACCAAAGTGTCTTTTGGCACGTCCCCTAGGAAGGTAGGCAAGTGAACCACGCTTTGGCGCATGCTTTTTTCTGTGCCCCATCTCGAACACCATATGTGCTATGTTACCGTGGAGTTGATTTCATAGCGCTTGCTGGACCTATATAAATTTTATGAGACTCACTTAAAGCCTTCTTGGTTAGGGCCTTGCGCACGATGTTCTGAACCATTCTTTATTAGTCTCAAACAAAGTAATTAATGATAGGGAGGAAATCAAGAGATGGTTTCAGCCTGCATTTTGATATGTTGCAAACCTGGGCTCTTTTCAGATGTTGCAAGGGATATTCGGGGGATTGAAGGCGTAGTGGTAGCATTCTCAGCCTGTGGAAGATGGGATGTGGCCGCAGAAATCGAAGTGGTGGACATGATGGTCTTATCTGATCTCATGCTGAAAATCAACGGATTGCCAAGTGTCGCGGCTACGGAAACTCTTGTCGAGGTAAGCCTGTGAGGAGGTTGAGGATGGTGAATTCATGCGTCTTAATTAGGGCGTCTGCTGGTAAGATTAGGGCCGTGCTTGATGAAGTCAAGAAAGTCGAAAACGTCCGCAAGGCTTTTGCGGTTTATGGAAGATATGACATCGTTGCGTTTGTTGAGGCGCCAGACTTCAAGGCCGTAATCGAGACGTCTAGGACAATTAACAGGATAGATGGCATAAGAAGCACAGAGACATCGGTCGAGGGGTAAACATTTTCTCAACCCCCATTTTTTGTTCGCGCGCGCGAAAAATTTGACAATGTTCACGGGTTACGTAGAAGAACTGACAGAGATTTCTGAAGGACGAAAAACAGAATGAGGGATGATGATAAAAATTCTCCCTAAGAATGACCAAGTTATTATGTTCATTGCAGCTAGGGGCTGAAGCGGCCTCTTCTGTTCGCATAGTTTCGGTTCCCTGTTGAGGGACCGTGTTAACCGTGAAATCAAGGATATCCTCAAGTTCAAGTCTTTCGTCTCTTAAGATTTCCCTTAGTCCTTCGCTTGGAGAGCTGAAGGCCAATAAAGCCCTTCTAGTCTTACTCCACCTCTCCCTCATTTCATCAACCCGAAAAATCGCGTGGATAAAAAAGATTTTAGAGGCGTGTGGCTTATAGGATCGACCCTTGCACTCGTTCTAAATATTTTTTTTCTGTGTGGGAACGTCTTTAAAAGGGTTATTTTCTGAAAAGGGGTTTAGAAAATCAAGATCATGTAGGAAAAAATAGGAATTTTTAGGAAAATAGAGGAATGTCGGAAGAGGTTCGGTTTCATGCGAAGCTGTCCTCGAAAGGCCGTGTTTATATCCCGAAGAGGGTCGTCGAGTCAGCTGAGCTTTGGTTGGAGACCAAGATTCATGTCCGGGTTTATAAGGGCTTTCGATCGGTTGAGTTTGATGCTAGAGTTCGCCGCAAGTTCTCCTTCACGATCCCGAAGAGTGAGCTGGCGGTCCTCCTGGCCGAGGAGGGCGATGTATTGGACATCCAGATTAAGAAACTGTCGTAGACCTGCAGAAACGAATGGGTCGTTCGCCTGTCGAGGGGTCGCTACGAAAACTGCAAGGCATCCCCACGTAAACTCTGGTTTCAATGCCTGGAATAGTAAGTAGTCTATCACCTTTTGGCGTGAAAAAAAGACCAAAGGTTTCTCCAATGTCATCTTAGTGAGACACCATTTCCTGTCGGCTAATTTACCATCGTAAGTAAATACGGACACAGAAAAGCACAAAACAACCGATGACGCCGATTTTGGAAGTTTTCTCCTGAAGATGTAGCGTGTCTTCCACTATGGAGGAAGGGATGGCTGTAGTAAGCGATGGAAAACGTTTAACGGGTCTCAACAGCACCTGCACCCCATACTTATAATCAAAAGACTATCGATATTATGTTTTACAGAGAGCGTAACTTCCTATTTGAGAACAGCGTTGGAGAGGGTTCAATGAAAGGTTATGATGAACAGATTATGAGGTTGGCGAGGGATCATCAGATTTGGCGTGGAAAATGTCTCAATATGATCCCTTCAGAAAACATTACAAGCCCGACTGTCAGGGAGGTTACCAGTTCAGACTTCATGCACCGATACCTTGATTTAGATGAGCCTTTCTATCTTGGAACAAAGCTTATGAATGAGGTCGAGAGTTTAGGACAGAGGCTTGCTGAAAAAGTTTTCAAAGCAAGCTTCGCCTGTTTAAAACCATTGTCTGGAAATACGGCTGATATGGTGACCCTAATAGCCTTGACAAAACCTGGCGATAGGATAATTTCGACACATAAGAGGAACGGAGGCTACTATGGCTTCAGTGAAGGTGGGTGTGCCGAGACGCTGGGTCTGAAGCTTGAATACTTCCCATTCGATGAGCATGAGATGAACATTAGAACCGAAGAGGCATATGAACAGATTATGAAAGTGCGTCCTAGGCTTGTCATTCTTGGTGCAAGCTACATACTCTTCCCTGAACCAGTAAAAGAACTGAGCGAGGCGGCAGTGGATGTCGGGGCCGATGTTGTTTACGATGGATCGCACGTTCTAGGGTTAATTGCTGGTAGGATTTTCCAAGACCCATTGGGGGAAGGAGCGAGCGTTTTGATGGGGAGCACACATAAAACGTTTCCAGGTCCGCAGGGTGGAATAATAGTTGGGAAAGGCGAATTCGGGGAGAAGATTGAAAGGGCTTGTCTACCCATGTTCGATAACCATCATATGCAGAAAGTAGCTGGTATAGCAGTAACTCTTGCAGAAATGCTGAGTTTTGGAGAAGAGTATGCAAGACAAATCGTGAGAAACTCGAAGAAAATTGCAAAAGCATTAGCAGATTTTGGGATTGCAGTTAAGTGTTCACATAAGGGATATACTGAGTCGCATCAAGTTCTATTAGACATTCATGGTTCGGATGAGATCAAAGACATCACAGGTAGACTTGAAAGGGCCAACATTATCGTTGATAGGGGGATAAGGATTGGAACGCAAGAAATAACCCGGCTTGGAATGAAGGAGAGAGAAATGGAACGGGTTGCTGAGTTCTTCAAGCGGATCATAAAGGATCGCGAAAAACCCGAAAAAGTTGCTGTAGATGTCACGGAGATGAGTGCTGAGTTCGATGAGGTACACTTCTGCTTTAAGAGATGAGGCCTCATTCTTTCCTTCTTTTAGGGAAAAAAATTTATGGATTTAGAGAAGGCTGGTCCTGTGTTTGAGCTTGACGATCTGTGGAGGATAAAAAGGATTGATAGAGCAGGAATCTGCGGTGTTCAAGAGAGGTTCCCGGAAGACTGCGATGATGCTGTCGAGAGAGGTGAAATGCTCAAGATACCAAGGAAATTGAGGATAGGAGAAATGCTGGAAATCCATTATGAAAAGCCAGACAACATCATAGTTGTTGGTATGGGTGGCTCAGCTATCAGTGGCATCGTCCTGAAAGACTGGCTTCGAGACGTTATGACCATTCCCATTGAGGTTTGTGGAGAGTATGAGCTCCCAGCCTATGCTAAAGAAAAGACGCTTGTTTTTGTTCTAAGTTATTCTGGCAACACCGAGGAAGCCATTAGCGGATTTGTGGACGCTGTTGAGAGAGAATGTATGGTTGTGGCGGTAAGTTCAGACGGGGTTCTCCAAGAGTTTAGTGAAAGGCTGAAAATACCCTTTGTAAAACTGCCAGAAAAAATTCAACCGAGATGTGCCTTTCCATATCTATTCTTCCCTCTGTTAATGGCTCTGAAAAAGCTAGGGATCATCGAACCAGAACGTGAGGAGGTTGAGGAAGCTATCGAGGTTCTTAGGGAGGTTAGAAGTGAGGTCAAACCTGAGTCTCCAACCAGTAGGAATTTGGCAAAGAGACTAGCTTTAGAGATCAAAGATAGCGTGCCTATCATCTACGGGTTCGGAATATACAGAGGGGTAGCTCGAAGGATGAAGACCCAGTTTAACGAGAACAGCAAAATCCTAAGTAAATGTGAAGTATTTCCTGAATTGAACCATAATGAGGTCGTTGGCTGGACAGGATCAGATGGGTTAACGAGAAATTTCACAGTCATTCTTATTAGGGATAAAAACGAACCGTCTGAAATTAAGGCGAGGATTGATGTTACCAAGAAGTTGGTTTTGGAGAAAAGGGCTAGTAAGGTCATAGAAGTGTATGCAAGAGGGAGATCGAAGCTCGCGAGGATATTTTCCGTCATGTATACAGGGGACTTCGCCAGCGTTTACTTGGCTATACTCTACGGTGTAGACCCAACCCCCATCGATGTAATTACCAGAATGAAAATGGAACTGGAAAAGAGGACAGACATCATCGAAAAGTTAAGGAATAGGCTGAACTTTTACCTTACCAAGGATTTTTTGGATCGCTCCAACTGAAACAATCCCAATGCGGAGTATGACTGGTGGACTTTTGGTTAAGTCAAGCACAGTTGACGGCTTTTGATTTTCTGTTCTACCGGCGTCTAGGCAGAGGTCAACTTTTTCACCAACCTGCTTTAAGGCTTCTCCGGCCGTCACTGGACTGGCGCCACCGTGCTTGTTGGCACTTGTTGCTATTAGTGGAAGACCAGATCTCTTGATAATTGCTAAAGGAACGGCATGGTTTGGAGATCTTAATCCAACATAGTTGCCTCCACCGGTTGCCTCGAATGGGACTGTCAGCTTTTTTCTTAGAATGACTGTCAACGCGCCAGGCCAAAAACTTCCAATGAGTTCCCTCGCCTTTTCGGGTATGAAAGCAAGTTCATTGGCCATGTCGAGTCCCGAGACTGCTACAGGCATGGGCTCAGTTAACGGGCGCCTCTTTATTTCAAATACTTTTAGAACGCTTTGTGGTCTTAAGACGTTTGTTCCAATCCCGTAGACTGTATCTGTCGGGTATATTATTATGCCCCCTTTTTTGATGACTCTCGCAGCCAAAGCGATGACCTTTTGATCAGGTTTTTCTGGGTTGACTTTCAGAAGAATAATGGTTTCTTCCCCCTATTGGCACGCACGCTACAAATATGATGGAATTGAGAGCCTAGAATTGCGCTAGACCACGATCGTGTATTAAGTTGCAGGTTCTGACCTGCGCGCTTCAACAGTTATGCTGCAGTCGCTAGGAATTTTGGAGAGTACCCTTTTGAACGCCTTCCTTACGACTTCAACATCGTCTCTCTCCGTGACCTTGACAAAGGCTATTTTTTGTCCCTTCTTAACGCTCGCAGCCCTAGACTTTGGCTTTCCAAACGATCTTCTCATGCCTTTAGAAATGCGGTCTGCCCCAGCAAAGGCCAACCACTTAGATTTTCTAACAATGACATGCGGATAAACCGGGATCTTGAAGTAGTACTTAGATTCAGAGAGGTCGTTAATCAAGTCCCTGTTTACGTTGACTCTTATGCTTTCTAGAGAACCACTGCTGATCTCAAAATTACTCTTAGCTTCTAAGGAAATCACGTAATTGTGATCTAGACTGGGATTTCCCATTTCGAACATTCTTATCTTAGGTGGCGGTGTGCCTCTAGCGTACTTCTGACGGGTGTAGTCCATTCCTCAGCGCCTTCTCTGTCTATTAAACAAATGGGTAAGTTATAAATTTCGTTTTTTCTGATCGCATATGATGACGCATACCTGGAGATAAATTTATATCAATTCTCGCGTTTCTAAATCTAAAGGGGCTGGCAACTATGGATACTCTAGCGCCTGCGGATGATAACCCGAAAGGTATCGAAGCCTCAGCAAAGAGTGCTAGAGTGAGCAAAACGGAGAGGCTTGAGAAGGCGTTAAGAAAAGAACAGGAGAAGTCTAAGGACTATCTAAATAGGCTGATGTATCTTCAGGCAGAACTCGAAAACTACCAGAAGAGAACTGAAAAAATGATGAACGAACTTGTCCTTATGAGCAACGAAAGGTTAATCGCAAACCTTTTGAGTGTTATAGATGAGCTTGAGCTGGCAATTCAGGCTGGTAGAAAAACCCAGAAGAAACGTCCACTGATTAAAGGCGTGGAGATGGCTCTTAAAAACATGTGTGCAACCTTGGGTCGCGAGGGGTTGACTGAGATACAGGCTGTTGGAAAGCCATTTGACCCGAACAAGCATGAGGCGGTGTCGAAGGTGCCGACGAAAGAATACGCCGAGGGCACGGTGGTTGAAGAGGTTAGGAAAGGCTTCATGCTGAGGAATAGAGTCATCAGGCCAAGCATGGTCAAGGTTGCAATCTTGCCTAGTCATCAAAGTTCTGAACCTCAGAAGAAGGGATGTAACTGATGAGTAAAGCTGACAGTAGGTCTAAGGGTAAAGTTAGAGAGAAAATCTTAGGAATAGATCTTGGAACAACCAACTCGGCAGCAGCCATAATGGAGGCTGGAAGGCCGGTAATAATACCGAGCGCCGAAGGACCAACGATAGCCGGTAAGATGTTTCCTTCGTGTGTCGCATTTACCAAGGAGGGGCAGTTACTAGTCGGTGAGTCGGCGAAAAGGCAACTCATCACAAACCCTGAGGGCACGATTCTTGAGATAAAGAGGAAGATGGGCACAGACTACAAGGTCCGTGTTCATGATAAAGAGTATACTCCACAGCAGATCTCAGCCTTCATACTTCAAAAAATAAAGAGAGATGCAGAGACGTTCTTAGGGGAAAAGCTGAAGAAAGCGGTGATAACCGTTCCAGCACATTTTAACGACAACCAGAGGCAGGCGACTAAGGACGCAGGCGAAATCGCGGGTCTGGAGGTGGTAAGGATCATAAACGAGCCAACAGCGGCTTCGCTTGCTTACGGTCTCGACAAGCTGGAGAAGGAGATGAAGATCTTGGTCTTCAGCTTTGGAGGAGGTACAAACGACACGACGCTGATGGATTTCGGTGGTGGTGTTTTCCAAGTTATGGCAACAAGCGGCGACACAAAAATAGGAGGAACAGACCTAGACAGCGCGGTTGCTGAGCACCTCCTAAATGTGTTTCAGGAGCAGACAGGCATCGACCTCAGAAACGATAAGGTGGCGATGGCTAGGCTCAAGGAAGCAGCTGAGAAGGCGAAGATAGAGCTCTCTACTCTCGTTACAACAGACATAGACCTTCCATTCATCACGTCTGACAAGAGCGGTCCAAAGCACCTACACTACACATTGACTAGGGCTGAGCTTGAACATCTGGTCAAGCCAATCGTGGAAAAGGTTCAGAAGCCGATAATGCGAACGCTCTCAGACGCGAAGCTTGAACCGAAGGACATAGACAAGATAATTCTAATCGGCGGCCAAACTAGAATGCCCTTGGTCAGAAAGTTTGTGGAAGACCTGATAGGTAAGCCAGCCGAACGCGGCGTTGACCCTATGGAGTGCGTTGCCGTTGGTGCTGCCATCCAAGCCGGAGTTCTGTCTGGTGAAGTGAAAGAGGAGCTTCTGCTCTTGGACGTGACCCCTCTATCATTAGGAGTTGAAACCCTAGGTAGCATATTCACAAAGCTCATAGAGAGGAACACGACGATCCCAACCAAGAAGAGCCAAGTCTTTTCTACAGCTTCTGACTTTCAGACAGCTGTAACGATACATGTGTTGCAGGGTGAGAGACCGATGGCCCCAGACAACGTATCCCTTGGTATGTTCAATCTGACAGGTATACCTCCAGCTCCAAGGGGAGTGCCACAGATTGAAGTGACCTTCGACATTGACGCAAACGGAATGTTGAACGTCACTGCAAAGGACCTAGCCACTGGGAACCAGCAGCAGATCACGATAACGGCTTCGACAAAGCTTTCTGAAGAGGAGAAGGAGCGCATGGTAAGGGAAGCAGAGCAGTTTGCTGAGCAGGATCTAAAGAAAAAGGAGGAGGCCGAGGCACGTAACAACGCTGAGAGCCTAATCTACACTGCTGAGAAGACGAAGAAGGATCTCGCTGGTAAACTCGGCAGTGAAGAGGTGGAGAGGATAGATAAGGCTGTTGGTGAGTTGAGGAATGTGCTGAAGGGCAGGGATGTAGGTGAAATAAAGACCAAGAGTGAGGACCTAGCCAAAGTTCTGCAGGAAGTCGGAACAGCCGTATATCAGCAGGAGGCCCAGAGACGCGCAGAAGAAAAGCAACATGCCAAAGAGGCTAAGCCTGAAGAAGACAAGTCGAAGAAATCCAAGGATAAAGTCGTAGATGCGAAGTACAAGGTCGTCGATGAGGAAAAGAAAGATTAGAAACATGCCCCCTTTCCCCCAATTCTTTGGGAGGTTGTCTAATGGACAAAAGAGACTACTATGAAGTCTTAGGGGTGCCCAGTGACGCGTCGAAGGAAGAAATCAAAAGAGTCTATCGTGAACTAGCACTGAAATATCACCCCGACCGAAATAAGTCGCCAGATGCAGCAGAAAAGTTCAAAGAGATTTCAGAAGCATATGCTGTTCTCTCAGATGACGAGAAAAGAATGCAATATGACAGATTTGGGCATATAGGAATAAGCGAAAGATACACATGGGACGATATCTTTAGAGGTGCCGACTTCGACGAAATATTCAGGGACCTAGGCTTCGGAGCAGGAGGATTCGACAGAATCTTCGACATGTTTTTCGGAGGCGGATTTCGCCAGAGATATAGGCAACAAAGATATGGACCTCAAAGGGGTGCAGACCTGCAATATGATCTTATGGTTAAATTGGAGGATGCCGCTTTTGGTCAAGAAGCTGAGATAAACGTACCGCGAACCGAAGTCTGTTCCATTTGCGATGGCAGTGGTGCGAAACAAGGGACGACTCCAAGAAAGTGTCCGAGATGCAATGGGATAGGCGAAGTACGTCGAACTCGAACGTTTGGTTTTACGCATTTTACGGAAATCCGAACATGCGATGTGTGTCATGGAACGGGAGTGATGATCGATCACCCATGTGAACACTGTGGCGGTACAGGAAGAACGAAACGCCTTCGCAAAATAGTGGTCAAAATACCACCAGGAATTGACAGCGGCTACAGACTCAGATTAAGAGGTGGAGGCGAAGCTGGGATTAGGAGGGGCCCGCCGGGTGACCTATACGTCACAGTTCATGTTAAACCACACCCTGTTTTTGAAAGAGATGGAGACAACATAGTATGCGAGGCGAAAATAGGTTTCTCTCAAGCTGCTCTAGGCGCAGAGAT
>CAZKBR010000009.1:0-32536 GCA_964551465.1 uncultured Candidatus Bathyarchaeia archaeon | reverse complement strand
GGTAAGGATTAGTCACGTTATAGCACCGGCTACGTGTTCATTATGGCTTTGATTATTTCTCTAATGTCTAAATTGACTGGGCAAGCTTGGACGCACCTACCGCATCCAACACATACTAGTTCGCCAAAGTCCTTCGGAAAATAGTTGAACTTATGCATTACCCTTTGCCTCATCCTCTCCTTGCCAGAGGGTCTAGGGTTAAGACCAGATGCTTCAAGGGTGAATAGAGGGAACTGGCACGTATCCCAAATTCTGACCCTCCTTCCACAAGTGGGTGTTCCTTCGTCTAGGATGTCAAAACACCAGCAGGTGGGGCATAAATAGGTGCAGACACCACAGCCAATACATTTCTGATATATCTGATCCCATAGAGGGGCATCGAACATTGAGTCAAATTTTTTCCTCAGGCCTTCAACCGCTATCTTAAGTTTGATCGTGCTCTCAGCTTCCTCAGATATTTTTTTAGCCCTCTCAAAATCTGCATTCTCAGCGTCTTTAAGCCACGGGATGTGCTCGACTAGTTTCGCACCTTGCTCAGACAAAATCTCTATTAAATACTTTTCGTTGATGTCCTCTAGAAGCAAATCCATACCTTCTTTTCCGAAGGGGCTACCTCCGCGAGACGTACAGAAGCATGTGCTCAGAGGACTGTTACAAGCCAATCCGATTATTGTCGTTTTTTCCCGCTTTTCCAAGTATGAAATGTCCTTATAATCTCCAGAAGAAAAGAATCTGTCAAGGAAGACGAGGGCTCTGGCATCGCAAGGGCGAATACCGAATAGAACTCTTTTCTCATTCGGAAGGGGAATATCCTCTAGCTCTACGCCTTCCTTATCCATCTTGTAGGTGAACAATATTTCAGTCTGTGGAAAAAAGATCTCTTTTGGAGGTTGCCTCGTATTTTGGTAGCCCAAACAGGCCTCTTTGCCCTTAGAGATCTCTTTTAGACGGAAGATCCTGTTCATCTTGACTGGTGCGAAGACTTTGTAGTCCTTGGTTAACTCGTCGACGAAGTCTTGGAGCTCATTTTTATCCATTATCTTAGCTTTCATTAGGAATGCCACTGTTTTATTCAATAACGAACTCTTGGGCATCCTCCAGCTTGAAAGTTCCTAGAGGTGGAACCTCTTTGAGGGAAATCCCGGCTTCGTAGTTGAACCGTTCCTTCACTATCTTTTCAGTTTTCTTTGTGAGAGCCCTCAAGTCTATTTCCATAGGGCACACTCGGCTGCAAGCCCCGCAATCAACGCATCTCCCAGCTACGTGAAGGACCCGAACGATGTGATAGATCATTGTGTCGGAGAGGTCGTTCGTTTTGCCAAACCATAATGGCAGGGTCTTATCGACGAAACACTCCTTACAATAGCAGAGGGGACAGACGTTTCTACATGCATAACATCTGATGCAATTGCCAAGCTCCTTAGTGAAGTATGCCCATCTATCATCCGCAGACTTTGCTTCAAGATATGAAACTTCAGCGAACCCTTCGGCTGAAGTGATTTCAGGGACTTTGTTGCCCACCATAATATCGCAGATAGGCGGATTTCTATGTCTGCATGTTAAGCATGAGTCGCAGAGGAAGTTCTTTTTTGGGAGAGTCTTCTCGAAGTTCTTCCCCTTGACCATTATCTTCTCACCCGTCACCCTCGCTTCAAGAATCTCTTCGCCGTCCACCTCCGCCTCTATCTTTTTTCGATCGACGACTCCCGCGCAAGGAATACCGATGATTACCACTTTTTCCCTGTCAATTTGTTTCTCCGTAATACACACTATTATTGAGCGGGCGTCGCATCCCTTTGCGATGATCCCTATTCTCTTGTCCACACCAATAAGATACTTTGATAAATTGGCGTCGCAACTTGCATTCCAAGCAAGTTTGTCGACGTCATCCGGATTGTCTATAAAGCAGGGGGCTGTACGAAGAGGCAAAGTTCCCTTTTCGTACCCGATTACTAGTTCAACCTTCTTCTCATTTAGAAGCTTCCTCGCGACCTCCCTGATCGAATCTTCTATGTTTTCTATGTTCCTCACCTCTTCACAAGCCTCTTAGCCGGACCCAAGGCCTTCACCTTTTCCACAACTTTCTTGACAACTCTTGAGAACCTTTCACCCTCCGCAGCGGAAACCCATGAAAAATTCAGTCTTCCCTCTTCGACCCCGATGTACTCCATTATGTCCTTTAGGACAGCAAACTTTCTCCTTGCCACTAGGTTACCGCTGACGTAGTGGCAGTCGCCTGGATGGCAACCCGAAACCAAGACGCCGTCCCACCCACGCTGTAGGCTCTTGATGAGGAAGTAGGGGTTTATTCTCCCAGAGCATGGAACCCGGACAACTCTTATGTTCGGAGGATACTGTATTCTACTGATTCCTGCCAAGTCGGCACCTGCGTAGCTGCACCAGTTGCACAGAAACGCAATTATCCTGGGTTCCCAGATTTCCCTTTCGCCAGCTTTCTCTGGAGTCTCAAAGGCTTTTTTGACAAGGCTCATTTCAGCCACCTCCAAGGGCGTTGATGATCGAATACACCTGCAAGTCCGTGTAGCCCATTATGTCTATGGCGGAACTCCTGCAGGATGCGGCGCAAGCTCCGCATCCTTTACATAAGGCACTGTTTACTTTGGCTATATTCTCCTTCTCATCGATTTCTATTGCATTGTAGGCGCAGACCATCACACAGAGCCCACATCCAGTGCACCGATTTCTATTGACTTCGGCGATTATCCCTTCAGCCTCAATTGTATCCTTCGATAGTATCGTACATGCCCTGGATGCAGCGGCGTTCGCTTGGGATATGCTCTCCTCAATGAGTTTCGGGGAATGGGCCATCCCGCAAACGAAAATTCCATCGGTGGCAAAGTCCACTGGTCGAAGTTTCACGTGGGCCTCTAGGAAGAATCCGTCCTCGTTTATTGGGACTTTCAGCATCTTTGCTAGAATCTCGTTTTCCTTGGGTGGAACGACAGCCACGCTCAGAACAACGAGATCTGCGTCTATTGCAATGTCTTCTTGGATCGTCGGGTCGAAAACCGATACCTGTAGAACCTCCCTCCCATCAACCATGGTATTTTTGATCTTCGGCTCCTTTTCATCATCGTAGCGGATGAAAATCACACCAACCTCTCGAGCCCTTCTGTAGTATTCTTCCATCAAGCCGTAGGTTCTCATGTCTCGATAAAGAACATACACATTGGCCTCAGGGTCCTTCTCCTTGATCTTCAAGGCATTCTTAACGGCTTCCCCGCAACACACTCTACTGCAGTAGGGACGCTCATCACATCTAGACCCAACGCACTGAATCATCACCACGTTGCCGAACCTCTCTTCACCATCCACCGCAATGCGTCTCTCCAGACCCAGCTGAGTCAAAACTCTTGGGTCTTTTCCATAGAAGTACTCGTCAGGACTGTATTCTTCGCCTCCAGTAGCCACAATAATTACCCCGTGTTCCAGCTCCTTCGCCACTTCAATGCCCAAGTTCTGGGTTACTTTGGTCTTGAAGTTCCCCACGCACCCAGAAACGTTTTCGATCTTTGCGTTGAGAAGGACATGGATCAGTTTGTTTGAGTTTACCCTCTCAATAATAGTCTTCAAATACTTTTGGGCGTCCTCATTGTCCAAGGTGTAGTATATTTTGCGGAGTAATCCCCCAAGCTCCTTGCTCTTCTCTACTAGGAAAACCTCAAACCCTTGGTCGGCAAGGGCTAGAGCCGCAGTCATCCCTGATAAGCCTCCCCCGATGACGAGACCACTACGGGTAACATTCAAAGAAAGCCTTTCCAATGGCTCCAACACCCGAGCCTTTGTCACAGCCATCCTCACTAAATCCTTTGCCTTATCAGTGGCGGCTTTGGGGTCATGCATATGAACCCACGAACACTGGTCACGGATGTTAGCCATTTCAAAGAGGTATCGGTTCAGGCCGACCTCTCTTATCGTTTCTTGAAAGAGCGGCTCATGCGTTCTTGGTGAACATGAAGCCACTACGACTCTGTTCAGGCCATATTCTTGGATTCTCTCTTTGATTGTCTGCTGTGTGTCCGATGAGCATGTGTAGAGGTTACTGCAGGCGTGGACGACGTTAGGAAGGGTCTGTGCGTACTCCACCACGCTTGGGACGTCGACGACTCCTCCGATGTTGATGCCACAGTGACATATGAAAACCCCGATCCTGGGCGATTGCCCCCTGACATACAGCTCTTTCGGATACTCCTTTCTCTTCACCAATGTTCCTCGTGCTGAAGAGAGCACACTACCAACGCTGGCCGCAGCAGCGCTGGCCTGAGTAACGGTCTCAGGTATATCCTTTGGCGAGGAGAATAAACCACAGACGAATACTCCAGGTTTTGAGGTTTCCACAGGATGGAAAGGTTGGGTTTTACAGTAACCATATCCGTTCAGCTCGATGCCGAGTTTTTCTGCTAGCTTCTTGACTTTCTCGGAGGGCGCGAAGCCAACCGATAGTACGACTAGGTCGAACTCTTCCTCGCAGAGCTTTCCATCTTCGGTCTCATATCTTATTTTCAGGTTTTGAGTCTCAGGTACCTCCTCCACTTTGGATACCCTGCACCTGACAAACCTTACTCCGTACTCGTTTTTACCCCTCTCAATATACTTATCAAAGTCCTTCCCGTAGGCCCGCATGTCTATATAAAAGATCGTAGGTTCAATCTGGCTCACGTGTTCTCTTGCTATAACGGCCTCCTTGGTGGCGTACATACAGCATACCGAAGAGCAGTAGCCGTTTCCACATGTGACATCTCTACTGCCAACGCACTGTATGAAGGCAATCTTTCGCGGGATGTCGCCATCAGAGAGCCTCTCCACCCTTGCCATGAAGGGGCCGGATGCGCTCAAGATGCGTTCGAACTCGGTGCTTGTAACTACATTGGGGTATCTTCCGTAACCGTACTCACTCTTCAGCTTGGCGTTGAACTCCTCAACGCCTGGGGCTAGGATGATAGCTCCAACATTCAGCTTTACCGTCCTCTCTTGATCTGAGTAGTTTATGGCGTCGGCTAGACAGATGTTTGTGCAGAGTCCACAACCTACGCATTTTTCCCTATCGATCATGTACACTAAGGGAACTGCTTGCGGGTAGTCTATGTGAATCGCGGTCGTGCTACTAAAGCCTTTGTTAAAGGTGTCCACAGCGTCAACTGGACAGAACTTGGCGCATAGTCCACAGCCTGTGCACTTCTCGATGTCGACATATCTTGGCCGTTGTCTCAATGAGACGTTGAAGTTGCCTACCTCTCCAGAGATATCGGTGACTTCGGAGCAGGTCAAGACCTCAACATTTAAGTGTCTTCCACACTCCACGAGCTTTGGAGATAGAATGCACATGGAGCAGTCATTTGTTGGAAAGGTTTTGTCAAGTTGAGCCATCCTCCCTCCTATTGCCGAGGAGTTGTCCACTACGTAAACTTTGAAACCTGACTCAGCTAGGTCTAGCGCCGCCTGTATTCCGCCGATCCCTCCACCCAAAACCAATACAGAGCCTACTTTACCGTATTCAGAAACCGCGTTTTGCGAGTTCATAGCTGTCATCTCCTTTGCTGTGGATTGCATCTCTTATCCCTCAACCCGCCGATACTTTGGGCTATTCCCCTCAATCCCCACGAAAGACACCAATCCAGCGCTTTCAAGAGAGATCATGTCCCTCAGCACCTCCCTTGGAGAAGCCCCCATTTTCTGAGCGACCTCCTTGACAGAGAGAGCCTCTTTTTCTATGGAGAGGAGAACTCTTCTTTTTTCAAATTCCTTTTCGATGGTTTGCAGCATCAGCTGATCGAACTCTTCTTGGGGAACTTTCTCCCCAAAGACGTTCTTCTCTTCTACAAGCTCCCTTTCCCTACCTACAAGCCATCTGATTCTCTCCTGAGCGAGAGTCTCTTTGGCCGCGACTAAACGTGTCTTCAACCTTTCTAGGTCTATCTCCGTTTCTTTGCCTAGCGGACCTAGCTTTCTCACCTTCTCTGTGAACTCTCTAACCAAGGTCGCAAAACGTTCACCCTCAGCCGCGGAAACCCAGTCAACCAGCAACCGTTCAGGGGACAGCCCCACACTTTTCAAAACCTTCTTTGTGGTTTTCATCCTTCTTTCCGTGTAATAGTTTCCTGTCAAGTAGTGGCAGGTTCCTAGGTCGCAACCCAAGACCATAACGCCATCGAGTCCTTGGATAAAGGCTTCAAGAATGATTGTTGGGTCAACCCTTGCTGAGCACATTACCCTGATGATCTTCACGTTTGGGGGATACTGCATACGACTGACTCCTGCCAAGTCTGCGCTGGCGTAGGAGCACCAATTGCAGAGAATTCCAAGAATTTCTGGTTCAAAGTTTCCTTGAAGAGTCAAGGCGTCACCTCAGCCAAGGCGTGTACTTGTGCAAGAAGTTGCTCGTCTGTAAAGTGCTTCATAGTGATGGCCCTCTGTGGACATCCAGCTCCACATGCCCCACAACCCTTGCAGGAAGCGGCTATTACCATGGCTTTCCTTCCCTTCTCAGTCCTTTCAATCTGTATAGCTTTGAAGGGACAGGCCATCTCGCACAACCCACAACCGGAGCATTCTGCCTCATCGATCTCTGGGATTATGGGCTCAGCTGTTACATGTCCAACAGACATGGGGATAGATGCTCTAGAAGCTGCGGCGTAGGCTTGGAAAATGCTCTCATCTATATTAGCTGGCCAATGAGCGCAGCCACACACATATATGCCGTCTGTGGCGAAGTCAACTGGTCGAAGTTTCACGTGTGCCTCAAGGAAGAAGCCATCCTCATCTATGGGCACCTTCAGTTTCTGTGCGAGATCTCCAGAGTCCGCCTGGGCCACCATTGGAGTTGACAACACAACGAGGTTGTAAGGTAGGCTGAGTTCTTCATCTAAGAGCTCGTCGTAAACCTTAACCGAGCTGTTCTCTACGACTGGTGGCCTTTCTGGGCAGTATTTTATGAAGACTACACCTGTTTCTCTTGCTTTTCCATAGTAGTCCTCAAATTCGGTTCCAGGAGTCACCATGTCTCTGTAGAGCATAAAAACCTGAGCTTCTGGGTTAGCTTCCTTAATCAGCAAAGCGTTTTTTAGGGCGGTCGGACAACAAACCTTGGAGCAGTAAGCTCTTTTCTCGTTCCTTGATCCCACGCATTGGATCATCACGACCGAGTTGGCTTTGAACCTTCTTTCCCTCAAAATGCGTTCCAATTCCAGCTGGGTGACCACTTTTTCTCCATCGTAGCCATACATACCAACAGGCCTGAGCGCCTCAGCACCTGTTGCCACTATGATTACCCCGGCCTTGAAAAATCTGTTATTTTCTCCCTGACTTATCACCACGTTGTAGTTGCCAACAAAGCCCTCAACTTCTTTAACTTCAGAAGATGTCAAAATCTCTATCTTAGGGTTCTTTTCAATCTCCTTGATCCTCGTCTGAACAAGCCTTGAGGCTTCGTCGTGCGTTGGGTAAAGCTTATAGAGGTTGTTCAGAGTTCCACCTAACCGGTCTTTCTTCTCTACAAGCTTCACCTCAAAGCCTCTGTTGGCTAGGCTTAGGGCACAGGTCATCCCCGCTATTCCTCCACCAATCACCAGAGCGTTGGGGGTGACCTCTATCTTGAGCTCTTCCAAGGGCTCAAGCAACACTGCTCTTGCAACCCCCATTCTTATGAGGGCCTTTGCCTTCTCGGTGGCGGCTTCAGGGTCATGCATATGAACCCACGAACACTGGTCACGGATGTTGACGAACTGGAAGAGGTAAGGGTTCAGTCCCGCATCCTTGCAAGCTGATCTGAAAAGGGGTTCATGAGTTCTAGGAGTGCAAGCGGCAACGATCACACGGTTCAGTTTTTTTTCAACTATCGCGTCTTTTATTTCTGTCAATCCCGTCTCGGAGCAGGTGTACTGATTTTCCTGTGAAAAAATAACGTAAGGAAGGGTAAGGGAGTATTTAGCGAGACTTGGGACATCAAGAAATCCTCCTATGTTCGTACCGCAGTGACAGACAAAAACGCCAACCCTAGCTTCATTCAAGCCATCATCACCTCATGAAGCGCCTCTGCAGCCCTCTCGGCTGCACCACTCGCTTGTGCTACGGATTCCGGTATGTCCGTTGGTCCTCGACAGCAACCGCACACAAAAATTCCTGGCCTCGTCGTGTCTAACGGGTTGAGAGGATCCGTCTTGAAGAAGTTGTATTCATCAAGCTCAACGCCCAAGACTTTTGCTAATTCCTTCACATCGCTCCTTGGCATTAGACTGGTTGCCAACACCGCCAAGTCCACGGTCATCTTCTCTGTTTTTGAGCTTTCAGGATCTTCATACCAGATCACCGGATTCTCGTTCTGGTCTACGGTTATCTTGGGTACCCTGCTTCTGATGTAGGATATATTGTACTCTTGTTCCCCACGCTTTATGTATTTCTGGAAATCTTTTCCCGCAGCTCTAAGGTCCATATAAAATATGTATGACTTCACGTTGGGATTGTGTTCATGCGCTAGCATCGCCTCTTTGGTGGCGTGCATACAGCAGACGGACGAGCAGTAACGGTTGTTTCTTATATCCCTTGAGCCCACGCACTGTATGAACGCAATTCTCTCTGCTGGTTTTCCATCGGAGGGTTTCTCAAGGTGTCCTCCAGTGGGACCAGAGGCACAGATCAACCTCTCATATTCGAGGGAGGTAATCACATTTCTGTATCTCTTATAGCCGTATTGGGTGATTGATGATGGGTCAAAGGAATTGAAGCCTGTAGCGACGATTATGGCGCCGACGTGTAAGACTACATCCAAATCTTTCTGCTCGAAGTCGATTGCGTCCTTAGGACAGAATTTTTCGCAGATCTTGCATATTCCCTTCGTCAGGTAAAGGCAGTGATTTCTATCGATGGCCATGACTGGTGGGACCCCTTGAAGATAGTATAGGTAAATGGCTTCCCTCTTTCTCAATCCCATGTCAAACTCGTCAGGTACTTTGACAGGACACTTCGCGTTGCATTCTCCACAGTTAATGCACTCATCATCATTCACAAACCTAGCATACTTGCGTAACTTTACCGTGAAACCCCCCTTCTGGCCAGTTACGTCCTTGACTTCGGAAAGCGTGTAGAGGGTTATGTTTGGATGTCTGAAGCAATCAGCTAGTTTAGGGGCTAGTATGCAGATGGAGCAGTCGTTTGTTGGGAAGGTTTTGTCAAGTTGAGCCATCCTCCCTCCTATGCTCGGCTTTTTTTCGGCGAGATGTACCCTTATTCCCATGTCTCCAAGGTCTAGGGCAGCCTGTATGCCTGCTATGCCACCGCCGATAACTAGAACGGACTTATTTTTCTCTTCCAGGATCTAACACCCCAGCCAATTCCGAGAGCCTCTTTTCAGCTCTCATCCTCTTCTTTTTGGTGAAGGAGACTATCTTTGCTAGCATCTTTGTCTTCTCCTGTCTACTCTCCTCTGCGTCTTTGAAGAACCTCTCGCGGATGTACCCCCTGTGTAGGGCATCATCATAGATTGAGGCGCCCGTATCCGTTCTTATCAAGGTGGTGGTATATCCATCCGGTGAGCCAAGTCCTCCAACTGAGATGTCGGCATATTCATTACTGAAGTCTTGACATGCGAAACATGCTGGACGGGCTACTTCATCTACCTCTTCTAATGGAATGTGGACCTTTATTCCATTGGATAGGGTGATTTGGAAGTCGTCTTTGATGTTTAGCTTGACGATGTCTTCCACATTGATGTCAAGCTTCTTCTCTAGCCTTTCTCTTGCTAGGTTATCGAAGGAGAAATTTTCTATACAGAATAGTCCTACTGTGTATCTTATGAGGTGGGCTGGTATAACCCCGAGGCACTGCATCCTTCTTATGGCGTTAATTTGGCAGGGGGTCCCAACTACAGCTATCTCTCGTAGATAACTCTTCTCCAAGCTTTTTACTGCAGAGAGGATCGGTGTGTATGTGGTGTATTTGCCACCTAACTCTTCTAGGTGGAGGGAGCCCGAGAATCTGGAGCCCGCGGCCTCAATGAGCTCCTCAGAGGTCTTAGCAATTGTTGCTTGCCTTGCGAAGCGGCCAGTCTTCTTCGAGACAACTGCGCCATTTATCATATTTCGCTCTAACAAGTATAGAAGAAGAGAGGTTACCACACCTCCGTCGGTGCAAACCTTCATTACATCCTCAATGGTTGTCTGGACGGAGGTTATCCTTTTATAATCTCCTATTGGAGGACTCCAACTAAACTTAACTCTGAGTTCTGAGTTCAAGGCTTCTGTTTGGGGGCATATAAGGTAGCATATTCCACATTTTTGGCATTGGTCTTCGTCAATATATCGTGGTAACTCGTTCTTGCCCATCTCTATAGCGTTCAGTTCTCCTGCTGAGCAGAAAGAGATGCAACCACCGCACTTACCACAGATTCCTCTCTCAATCACTTCCTTTTGTAGTTCCCTGAATGTTTTGACCTCTTCCTCCATCTCAATCAAACTCTAGCAGGCTTGCTACCTATAGCTTATCTAACAAACTTGTCGGCTTGACCCTGTTCATTTCAAGTCCCAAGTCGGTTGGGTCAAGGCCCAGTGCTAATCCTAGGATTTGCGGATAGAAAAGAACTGGTAAACTGTAACTCTTATTGAACCGCCTCTCTATTGCTCTCTGATTTCTATCATACATTACGCTGCAAAGTGGGCATAACAGGCCTATCGCGTCTGCATTGGTAGCCTTCACATGGTCCAGTTTTTTGCTGGCCAAGGCGAACGAGATGTTTTCATCTACGCCCAAAACATAGCCACCGCAACATTGTATTTTGTCCTCGTAGTTGACGCTCTCAGCCCCTGTAAGGGAGATCAGTTCATCTAAGGTTTTTGGAAACTCTGGGTCCTCAAATCTATCGTAAATTCCTGAAGGCTTCATGTAGTGGCAACCATAATGAGGGGCTATTCTTAGTCCTTCTAAGCTCTTTTTCATTGTCTTTTTAATCTTTTCGACACCTATGTCATCATGGAGTATCCGGATGAAATGCTTTACCTCAACGCCGCCGTTGTAGGTTCTTCCAATCTTCTGCAGTTTTCTGTCTATTTGCTTCTTCAGTTGACTGTCTTCTTCAAGCTTCTTACTGACCTCTGTGAGCATGCTCGTGCAACCTGGACATATGGTACAAATGTTGAGACCATGTTCTTCAGCTATACAGAGGTCTCTTGCAGCCATGAGAATCGAGGTCTCTTGGTCTACAGACTTCAGTGGAAAACCACAGCACGCAAAGTCCTCTATATCGATCAATTCTATCCCCAGTTTCTCCGCAACCTTTCTCGTTGAGAGTTCGTAGTTGCTGGTTAGAACCGGAGTAGCGCATCCGATGAAGAAACTGTATTTCAACTTATCCGGTACCTTCTGCATGTGTCAGTTTATTTAGGCCTGTAAGTCTGAAAACCTCCTGAACTTCAGGGCACTCTTTGTATACCGGTGGTAGTTCAAGCTGTGCTCGCCTCTTCTTTTCAAATTCGCTCATTACATGCGCCCAGCCCGTCGACTCGATGGTTTTGGCTTGCTTGATAAATGAGCTGTGGACATGTCCTTCCTTTACCGCCAAGTTCTTTATGGCGTTCATTACCTCGGGTATTCGTACATCCTGTGGGCATCGTTCTTGGCATGTATAGCACGCTGTGCACAGCCAAATGAAATCGCTTGATAACACTCTCTCTTTCATGCCAAGTATGACCATTCTGATGATCTTTCTTGGATTGTATTTCTCGTCTATCTCCCTAATGGGACAACTGACGTTGCAGGTACCACACTGATAACATCTCTTAATGTTTTCTCCGCCTGGTGTCTTTGAAACCTCGTCCTTGAATTTAGGATAGAGTTTTTCAGGCATTTTGAGGCCTCGGATTTGTCTCGTGCATGTCTATTTAATTTTATCAAAAAGATAAATTTTTTCCGCTCAATTGGTCGAAAAAATTGGTTTTTCGACCAATTATGAAAAGATTATGAGGTCTTCGAAGCTTGGTACATCGCGCGCGTATCGCCAGACAGCACGAAAGGTAGACCACAACGGGAGTATGCTAGATACTTTCCATAAGTTTTGAATGTGATCTCATCTTTTCTGTCCGTTTCCCTTGCCGTGGAGGCCCCGTTGATGCCAGCTGGTTTCACTTAGACGATTGAGATCTTGGCAAGTTAGCCCTCTTTCAAAAGCTTTTGGGTCCACTCTTTAGCTGCTTCAAGGTTCATGAGAGACTTTAGCTCTTCATCGAGTTTTTTGGGCTCTAGAATCAGCAACCAGCCACTTCCATATGGGTCCTGGTTTAATAGTTCAGGTTTATCCCGCAGTTCTTCATTTACCTCTTTTACGATTCCGCTTAGAGGTGCTATTAGGTCTGAAACGGCTTTCACTGACTCTGCGATTCCAAAGGACTCACCCTTCTTCGTCTCTGAGCCTACGCTCGGTAGCTCGACTAACACAACCTCGTGGAGGCTTTTTTGCGCGTAGTCTGTGACCCCGATCCTAACCAGATTTTTCTCTACAGAAGCCCATAAATGGTCTTTTGAATAGTATAATCCCTCTTTCAGCTCATAGTCATCTATTTTAACCAAATCGATCACCTTTTGAGAAATACTCTTCTGTACTCTACCAATATAAGAATTATGAAACATTAAAGAAGGACATCTTTAGTACAGCATTTATCGCCAGTTTGAGTTCACGGCGTTTGCGTTAGAAGTAAGGAATTCTAGGTTTGACCGCGATAGGAACAATTTGTCAAAACGAAAGTGAACGGTATTTATACTTGTCCGCAAATAATGGATAGAATAATGAGCGTTTGGGCAGAGGAAATCGTTGAAAGATGCATCCTGCTTGAGTTGCTAAATAAGGGGCAGGTAGTTCAACAGTGGGATCAAAAAAGGTTGATATTTTATCTAAACTGAGCGAGGAGTGGACTTCACTTGCTCGAATCGCTAAATCATCTCGCTGTGGTGTCAAGACCGCCAAACGGTGGCTTGATGAGTTTGTTAGAGATGGAATCGCGGATCATGATGGTGAATCCTACAGACTTAATAGAAATGCTACAAAAACGCTGCGAACTAAGGTGGAAAAACTGCAAGAGGATTTAAACGTGCTGGAAAAGGAACGAGGACAAACTGAGTTGCGGTGGGACAAGGACCTTAGTAAAACTGTTGGGTTAGACTGGAAGAACAATCCAAGCCTAGTCAAATATTTCCGACGTGGTATGAAAAAATTCGATGATACAAAAAAAGTGTGGAAAAAAGAGCTGGAAGAGATAAGTATGGAACTCAGAAAGTTGGAGGAGCCATCCTAGACCGCCAAGAGACGAAGACACTTAGTTGGCTTCAAGCCTTTTTTCGAGTTAGCATTCCCTCGATGATCGGTTTTGCCTTTGCGTTTTCCGCCTTTATCCTCTCGATTCCTAGATCCTCCATCTGTTGCGTCATTTCCTTGACTAGATTCGTGAAGATGAGACCTTCAGCCGCTGAGATCCACGCTATTCTCAATCTTTCGCGACTGATCCCGATCTTCTCCAAGATGTTCTGTAGAGTCTCCATTCTCGCTTTCATCTTGTAGTTGCCGGATATGTAGTGGCAGTCATATGGCAGGTGGCAACCTGCAACTAGAACCATGCCAACGCCCATCCTAAAGGCTTCCAGCACAAAATTCTTGTCGATACGACCAGAACACATCGCTCTGACGATGCGTATCGTCGGTGGGTACTCAAAGTGGCTTGTCCCTGCGAGATCCGCTCCCGCATAAGAGCACCAGTTGCAGCAAAAGGCTAGGATCTTGTTCTCGGCGTTCCTCTCAAGCGCGGCTCTGACCTGAGCAAGTATCTGAGCGTCTGTAAAGTGCATCTGCGTTATGGCATCGTGGGGGCATTCGGCCACGCATGTTCCGCAACCGTGGCATAAAGCTGGATTGACTGTAGCTGGCTTACCTTCTGGCGCGGTTACGGCAGAGTATGGACATTTGGTGGAGCATATACCGCATTTGACTTTAGAGTTATTGCATTTTTCAGGGTCTACAACAGCGACTATCGGTTCGATCTCCCAAGTCTTCTTTGACAATATGGTCGCTACTCTCCCGGCGGCTCCTGCGCCTTGAGCAACAGAATATGGTATGTCCTTTGGCGCTTGGCATGCGCCTGCTAAGAATATTCCATCAACAGGAGTGTCGATAGGCTTGAGCTTTGGGTGACTTTCGAGGAAGAAACCGTCGGTGCCTCTCGTGATGTGTAGTATGTTTGAGAGTTCTTCTGTTCCTTTTGTAGGAACAGCCGCTGTGGACAATACTACTAGCCCAGCTTCTAGCTCGATAGGCTCACCTAGAATTGTGTCTTCAGCCCTAATTGTTAGATTACGTGTCTCCTCATCTTCTATGATCTCTGAAACTTTCCCCCGAATAAACGTAACACCTAGCTCCCTTGCTCTCCTGTAGAATTCTTCAAAGCCCTTGAAGTTTGCTCGCATATCGATGTAAAAAACAGAGACTTCCACATCGGGATACCTTTCTTTCAGCAAGATTGAGTTTTTCAGAGCATACATACAACAGAAACCTGAACAATACTCATATTTTTGAATATCCCGCGAGCCAACGCACTGTATAAAGGCAACGACGCTCGGCCTCTTACCATCCGACGCCCTTATCATTTCCCCCTGCGTCGGACCGGCAGCATTGATGATGCGCTCCAGCTCAAGCATGGTTATCACATTCTGATGCTTTCCATACCCGTAGAGACCGTTATCATATGGGTAGTATATGTCATAGCCAGTTGCAACAACTATAGTGCCTACATCAATTTCAATTTCCTCTGGCTTCTGGTCCAAATCTATTGCCTGTCTGTCTCCACATTTGTCTACGCACTTGTAGCACTCGATGCAGTGATCCTTGTTGATCGTATATATGAGCGGTACTGCTTGTGGAAATGGCACAGATATGGCTTTTCTTGTTCCGAGGTTCATCTCCCAACTGTTAGGAATCTCTATTGGACACACATCAGTGCATTCTCCGCAACCCGTGCAATTCTCTTCAATAATGTAACGGGGGTTCTTTCGTATCCTAACCCTGAAGCTCCCAATGTATCCATCAACCCTCAAAATGTCGGCGTACGAAATAATCTCGATGTTTGGATGCCTATAGACATCGACCATCTTTGGTCCTTCGATACATATGCTGCAGTCAAGGGTTGGGAATGTTTTGTCTAGTTGTGCCATGTGGCCGCCGATGCTCTCGTCCTTCTCAACCAAGTAGACTTTGAAGCCCATGTTGGCCAGTTCGAGGGAAGCATTGATCCCAGCTATTCCTCCTCCAATTACCATGGCTCTGTTTGTGACCGGAACCTTGAACTTTTCGAGCGGCCTGAGTAGGCGAGCCTTTGCAACGGCCATGGCCACGATTTCCTTGGCCTTCTCGTTGGCCTCCTCTGGATGATGGGAGTGACACCATGAACAGAATTCTCGAATATTGGCCATTTCAAATAAGTAGGGGTTCAGACCAGCTTCAGCTATACATCGCTGGAATGTGGGCTCATGCATGCGTGGGGAGCATGCAGCCACGACGACCTTATTGAGATTAAGCTCCTTTATCTTGTCTCTGATGAGCTTTTGACCTGGATCCGCGCACATATAGCGGTTGTCGGTGGCGTAGACCACGTTTGGCAGTGTCTGTGCGTATTCAGCGACTGCTTTGACATCGACCGTGCCAGCGATATTTAAACCACAATGACACACGAAAACGCCTATGCGAGGCTCTTCGATGTTCTTTTCCCCCAATCCATTTACCCTCTACAACAATTTCATGGTATCCTTTTCTGAACCGATTCCTTGGCTTTTTCTAAACCTTTTGCTTTCAGTTCCTTGGTCAAAGCAAATGTTGAGGTTAGTTTCTCTAGGGACTTGTTCCACGCCCCAGACTTGACTTCAGTGTGATGAATGGATGTACGATAGAGTTCTAGGGCTCCTTCTTCAGGACAAACGTTTAGGCAGGCTCCACAGTAAATGCAGAAAGGTTCGTCTACATAGACCCTGCCATCATCTCCTATATGCATTGCATTCAATGGGCAAACATCGAAGCAGTCTTTGCAGTCTTTCGGGCATTTCTCATGATTGATTCTGATGACCCCATTGATGAATTTTCGGACACGAATGGCCTCGGTCGGACAGGCGACCTCACACCACCTGCAACAAGGGCAAGCATCTATATCTATCTCGACCAAGGGCTTTGTTGGGGTCACCTTAACAATATCTAGAGGACAGGCCTCGGCGCATTTGATACAGCCAGTTTCACACTTCTCTAAGTCAACTTTTATGTCTCTAATCAACCGTGGGAAGCTTTCCTTTTCGATTATGGGGATTATGTGTTCGCCATTTGCTGTGATCCTAATAGCGCCAAACGGACATAGAACATCACACATCCCACAGTAGTCACATTTTTCATGATCAACATCAATTGTTGGAGGCTTCGTCTTTTCTTCGCTCTCTTTAGGCGCAGGCTTGAGTTTGATAGCTTTCCTGTAGCAGATGGCTTGGCATATTCCGCAGCCCTTACATTTTTCTCTGTCGACCCTCAGCATGAACTTCTTTGCGTATAAAGACAGCTCAACTATGAGTTCGTTGCTATCCTCGGCTTTAGAAAGTTTTAAGGGCGTCTTGGCGTCCTCCGGTCGAAAGGTTTGATGAATCGTGATTTTTTAGTATCGTATCACGACAAACTTATATATTTTTTTAACACCGTTAATATTATATATAGAGTTGGGTCACAAGCATTTGAACTCAATGTTGAACAGAAATGTCACCTGCGTAAAAACTTATATCCGAAAAACCTGAGTAATAAGGATATCACCTACAGTGAATTATGAGATTTGTTGAGGGATAGAGAATGTTTGGGTACGCCGGTAAGACGCTGCATGTTGATCTGCCCAACGAGAAAACGTCGACTGATCCAATTGATGAAGGATTTGCAAAAACATATATTGGCGGTGCGGGCTTTGGAGCAAAAATGTTGATTGACTATCAAAAGCCAAATATTGACGCCTTTGACCCGGACAATCCGCTGATTTTTGCGTTGGGTCCGGTGGCTGGTACTATGGTGCCGACTATGGGTTCTAAGTATGGTGTCGCCTCTAAGTCTCCACAGTCAAACCTCTTTGGTGAAGCATACTCAACGGGATTCTGGGGAGCTGAGTTAAGGAGGGCCTGTTTCGACATCATCTTGATAAGAGGAAAGGCCAAGAAACCAGTATACCTCTGGATCGATGACGATTCTGTTCAGTTCATGGATGCAGCACATCTCTGGGGAAAGACCACTTGGGAGACTGAGGACATTATCAGGAAGGATCTTGGTGATCCGTATATCAGAGTTACTGCTATAGGACCGGCTGGAGAGAATCTGGTTCGTCTCGGATGTATAGTAAATGATCGTACGAGGGCTGCTGGAAGAACAGGGCTCGGAGCAGTTATGGGATCGAAAAAATTGAAGGCTATTGCAGTGAGGGGTAGCCACGACGTTAAGGTTGCAGACCCAGATGGCTTGGTGGAGTTTTGTAAGGAGTTGTATGAGCGTTGCCGTGGGCCATCTACAAGGAAGTATAGGACTTTAGGAACGCCTGAGAACATACTTGTTCATAACAGGGTTGCGTGCCTTCCAACGAGAAACTGGCAAAGCGCAACCTTTGAGGGGGCTGAAACGATAAGTGGTGAGTACTTGCTTGAACACTTTGTTGTAAAGATACAGGCTTGTTCAGCATGTCCTATGAGGTGTGAGCACATTGCGTATGTTTCAGAAGGACCCTTCAAAGGAACCTATGCCCGCATGGAGTACCAACCGATGTATGCGTGGGGTTCATGTTGCGGTGTTGATCGTTTGGAAGGTGTGATCAAGGCTGTTGAGCAGTGTGATCTGTATGGTGTGGATGCTATATCTACTGGCGTCGTCGTTGCATTTGCTATGGAATGCTATGAGAAGGGCCTGATCACAAAGGACGATACTGGGGGGCTAGAGCTGAATTTCGGAAATTGGGAAGATATGCCAAAGATGGTTGGAAAGATAGCTCTAAGAGAGGGCATCGGGGACGTGTTAGCCGAAGGTGTAAAGGTGGCTTCTGAGAAGATTGGTAGGGGCTCTGAGAAATTTGCAATGCACATTAAGGGTGTGGAGATGACAGGCTACGACGTAAGAGGCCTAAAAACAGCTGCGCTTGGCTATGCTGTTTCGCGGAGGGGTGCAGACCATCAAAGACACGGAGCATACGGAGTTGATATTTCAGGCAAGGTCGACCGTTTTAAGGTTGAGAAAGGTAGGGGAAAAATCGTAATTGACGGGGAGGACCTCTACAGTATCGCCGACTCAATGATCATATGCAAGTTTTCGAGGGGAATCTACCAGGGACCTTACGATGACTTGGCAAAGATCTACACTTTGGTCACCGGAATACCGATGACTCCTGAAGAGCTTCGGAAGGCAGGAGAGAGAATAACCAATCTGGCGAGGCTTTATAACCTGCGTGAGGGGCTCACAAGAGCAGACGACACTTTGCCATACAGGGTTATGCATCTTCCTATACCAGAGGGCATCGCAAAGGGCAGCTTGGTTACTAAGAAGGAGCTGGACTTTCTGCTTGACGATTACTATGAGACTAGGGGTTGGACAAGTGAGGGGGTTCCAACCCAAGAGAAAGTGAAGGAACTTGGACTTGACGCATACTCAAATGTGGTTGAGAAGAAGGGTAAGGAAGAGAAAGTGAAGGTGAAGGTTGGGTCAAGAGGTAGAAAGGAGGGTTCCAAAGATGACTGAGCATGAGTTTGTTGCCGCGGATCCTGACAAATGTGTTGGCTGCGGGGTCTGTGAGTATGTCTGTTCTATGCAGAAGAAGCACCCGTTTAACCCGCTGTACTCGAGGATCAGATTTGTTCGAGTATATCCTATAGTCAACTTGGGCATGACGTGTAGACTATGTGAGGATGCCCCTTGCGTGACCGCTTGCCCGCGCAAGGCGTTGGAGCAGTCAAAGGAGAACGGCGTTATCTTGGTTGATAAGGATAAATGCGACGGTTGTGGCTGGTGCATTGAAGCATGCGAGTTCGGTGCCATCACATTGGACCCGGAGGATAAGATTGCCATCGTCTGCGACTTATGTAAGGGCGAACCGAAGCCTAAGTGTGTTGAATGGTGTCCTGAAGAGGCTTTAGAACTCACAACCAGAGATCGCCTCGCCAAGAAGGCGCGCGTATCTGCTGTTAGAAAGCTGCTACTTGAAACTATTGAATAGCTGGCTTTGCCTCTTTATTTCCTCAAGCGTCTTATGAGCTCCTTTATTTTTTCTTGGTCGCCATAAACTAGCAGGTACCTGTCCTCTTGCATTTTGGACGAAAGCCCTAGACTCTTTGCTGTTCTTTCAACAATATCCTTTTTTACTTTATCTGTAATTTGGACTCTGATCCAATGTTCGCCTCGTGGAACACCTGGAACGAACTTTGAAGTGATCATAGGCTTCGGTTCGATGGCCTTTTTTCTTGCCTCGGTCAGATCTTTGAGCCAGTGCTCAGCAAACTGCTTGCCGATCTTGTTCTCAGCAACGTAGAGAAGGTGCGCCTCAACGTTTTCTATGTAGGTTTCGATCCTCAAGACGATTTCTATGTGACTTGGATCTGCCCTGAACACGCTGATCAAGGTCTTCACTGACTTTAGGTCCTTCATGACATCGCTGGGAATTTTTTCGCCTTTCCCCTGTATTGTCCCAGCGAGGCTTGCTAAGGCTTTCCACAGTTCCTCGTAATTCTCTAACATTTTTCCCATTTCTATAATGAGATGACCAAGGATATCTGTGTTTACTGCGCTCTGGCCTGAGATTTATTTTTTATATGGGGCTTGAAGATGCGTGTGAGGTCTATGAGAGGGAAGGCGTATAAGCATGCTCCAAAAAATTTTAATTTCCAAAGTCTTTGGAAAATGATTCTTTTCACGAAAGGGAAGTGGAAATGAAAGATCTCACTGGATTTGGCTGGAATCCACAGGAATTTGAAGGAAATGAGAGGGGATGTCTTCAGCGTAGGAAACATTTCGGCAAATGTGTCCTTAATCACCGAACCTACTGAAACTTTAGCAAAAAAGATTGGTTAGTATAAATTCGTGCAAGTGCGATGGTAATCTCCGGGCTACCATTAACATGCTTCGAGGATACCGCTTTGATCATTTTTGAAAGCTCATGGGTGTGATAGGATAGGATTATTGTTTTGAAAAGCTCGCCAATTTGCTTGTGAGGTCGATGCCCTCCTTTTCAAGAATCTTCTTAGCGAGATAGTAACCACTGGCCATCACACCGGGCACCCCGAAGCCTGGAAAAACCCAGTGCCCAACTAGATAAAGGTTATCAATCGGAGTTGTTTGCGGAATGAATTTGCCATAATGGGCTTTGTCCTCCTTCCAGCCCATGAAAGAACCCTTTTCATTATATGTGTACCGTTCGAAGGTGAGAGGTGTGGCGGCAAGCGAATGCCTTATCGCCTCCCGGAACTCCTCCCCTAGCTTGGCATAGACTCGATCGATAATCTTATTCTTCACATCCTCCTTCAAATTTCGATACTGCTCTCCTCTGACTTTCGTGTTACCTGTCTGCCAGCAGTTCTCATACTCATAGGGCAAAAAGGCGGGAACGATTACAGAATAGTCCTTCTGCCTCCTTGGTTTTGGAGGCACTATTAAGAAGATAGGGCAGTTTTGCGGAGTCCAATGCTCCTCCTCAACATCGATGGTATCCTCCTCCAGAAAGAATGATAATTTGCCCCGCCAAAATCATATTTCTCATCTACTCCCAGGAAAATAAACATCCCTGAAACACATACTTCCCGTCTCTGAACCTCAGCCCTCAACCCCTCAAGCCCAGTTTCATTTTCAAGTAGTTTGGAAAGGGTTTGGTGTATAGGTGCGTTTGAGATGACTATGCGAGAATAATGTTCACTACCATCTACACATCTAACTCCAACAGCCCGTCCCTCTTTGACGAGAATTCTCTCAACCTCTGAGTTAAGAAGGATCTTCCCACCGTTCTTCTCCAACGCCTTGACAGCGGCGTCTGGTATCGCCTGCATCCCTCCGTCAGGGTAGTAGTTCTCGTCCCTCTTCATCATCTCCCATCCGAAAGCATGTGCAAAAAACACCAAGCTATGAATGGGATAATACCCCCACACGATGCTTGCGAGCGTTTTGTCTCTGAATAGACTCTTCAAAAATTCAACCGACTGCTTCGAATAGTATTTGAGAAACACTCGCCTCTTGAAGAGGCTTGTTATTCCAAAACTTGCCTTTTCGAGGAAGCTCATCTCATAGGGTGGTTTCGGTGGACCCTGCTCAAGCGTCTCATCGATCATTCTATCAGAAATCGAAAAGAATTTTCTGATGGCGTTGCTCTCCTCGGGGAAGTAACTTATGAGATCCTTCTCGGCATTCTTGCCATCTATCAAGTATTCCTTATCCCCAACGAAGTACCGAAATTTATATCGGATTTTCCTTGAACTGACTTCGCCTCCCCAGAACCTGATAAATTGAGGTATAGTCTGGTTTTCTCCCATGTCAGTCAAATGGAATATCGCAGAATCGAAGGTGTAATCCCCCCTAGTAAAGGAAGATACATAACCCCCGGGCTTGCTATGCTTCTCCAGAATTAAGACCTTCTTCCCCTCCTTCGCTAGGAATGCTCCAGCACTCAGGCCACCCATTCCAGCACCGACAACTATTACGTCGTATTCCATACCTTCCCTCCTCGCCTTACTTTTTCACATATGTCATAAAAAACCTTATAGAATGCTGAAACGCAAGAGGTTGCCCCCCTCTAATAGGAAAATAAGTCCGACCGAAGCCAATACTGCAGCCGCTCGAACCATATCTTCATCCTTCATAGCTTGAATGAGTGGTTCCACTGCCCTAGGATCCCTTGTCCTTCTAAGAGCCCCTGCCGCATCTTCTCGAATCTTGTCAGATTGAATCGTTCACAGCGCAGTTTTTCTGTGTATCATGAAAGCTGCTTCAAGAGATCTCTAGGTTTCTTAGGACGTTATCTGACTTTACCCTGAGCTTATCGAGCGCCAGTTCATTTGGGTTTATCCCCATCGCCAGACCAAGTAATTGGGGATAATGTAGTACTGGTATGCCGTAGAATTCTGAGAACACCTTCTCGATCCTCAGCTGATTTGCATCGTAGGCGACGTGACAGAATGGGCATATGGTCACCATCGCATCGACTGCTGCCTCCTTGATATGCTTAAGCTTGTTTCTTGCAAGCTGCAACGAAACATGTTCATCTATTCCTACAACAGGAAGCCCACAGCACTCTTTCTTGTCCAGGTAGTTGACCGTTCTTGCACCAGTTATCTCGACTAGGCGGTTGAGAAACGTGGGGTTCTCTGGGTCTTCAAATTCCAGATATTTCTGCGGCCTCAGAATGTGGCAACCGTAATGTTCAGCCACTTTGAGACCTCTGAAGGGCTTCTCAACGAATCCTTCCAGCTTTCCATAGCCTATGTCTTCAATGAGAACCTTAGCGAAGTGTTTCACCTCTATCTTGCCCTTGAACTCCATGCCAACTTCCTTTAAGTATCCGTTCACCCTCTCCCTGAGGGCTCGATCCTGCTTCAGCTTCTTGTTCACCTTTGTCAAGACACCTGTGCATCCGGGACACAGAGTCATGATGTTGAGTCCCATGGCCTCTGCGATGCATAGATCCCTCGCAGCCAATGCAAGCATCATCTCATGATTCAGATCGTCAAATGGCAGCCCACAACAGTTTGCATCCGACATTTCCTTCAGGTCTATTCCCAGCTCTTTGGCCACCCTTCGAGCTGAGACTTCGTATCCAACCTCCCTGTAAGGTATCAGACAGCCCAGAAACATCGCATATCCTTTTTCACTCATTCTTTCTCTCTCCTTTGATGAGACTGTTGAAACCAGTCATCTCTGCAAGCCTTTTCACATCCTCCGTGTTGGTCTTCGGCAAGACTGGAAGCCCAAGACCCTTCCTTTCTGAGATGCGAAGTTCGGAGACTTTGTAGGCCGAACCTGTTTCTAGAATGTTTGAGCCGAGTTCCTTGAAGACCGCTGGGACGTAGCCTTCCTTTACGGCTAGGTTTTTGAGAACTCTAAGGACGCTTTGGACCTCAACGTCTTGGGGACATCTGTCTACGCAGGTGAAGCATGCGGCGCAGAGCCAGAGTGTTTTGCTCGGCAACATCCTTTCACGCAGACCTAATTGTACCATGCGTATTATCTGGTTTGGCCGGTAGGAGTCTGTGATGCGCGCTATGGGACAACTGGAGGTGCATGTTCCGCACTGGAAACAGGTCTTCAGAGTTTCTCCATCGGGCATTTTCAAGACTTCATACTTGAATGACTGGTCGACTTTGAGAGGTCGGTGTGTCTCTTCCTTTACATTCTCTTTAGTGGAGTTGGTCTCCAACCTCCTCACTTCCATTATTTTTTGGATGGTGAATGTTTTGTCGCTTTATTTTTTCAAAGGCGCCTTATATGTTTTAACAGTGTTAAACTTAGTAATGTCGGGTTTTAAACCCGTCACATAAATTTTTCAAGGCCCACTTGTTCTTTTGAGGCATTCTCAACTTTCTTTCTTACATGGCTCTCTTCCTTCTCAAATATTAGTATTTTCCCATAGACGCCATCATATCCTGGAATGACTTTAACTCTTCCTTCCCTTACTCTTAGAATTGCTTCCGCCAACCTTGGATTAGTGACTTCGCTTAGCTCCTGCTTCTGGGCGTCAAGTAGGACGGAGAACTCGCTTCCAAATCTTGAGATTAACGAGTTGAATGCATCCCAGACTTTTGAAGCCGATAGACTCTCAACTCCTAGAGCAGCGGACAAGATTTCATGCAATGGGAGCAAGTGTACATAGCCTATCGTGCCTTCGGGATGAAAGTCTGCGGGTCGATCGGCAAGTTCTTCAACCCTCTGTTCTACACCTTCCGTAAGCCTTCTCTTGCAGACCGGACAGATGTTGCCTAGACTTATGGCCTCTTTCGGTGACATTGAAACGTTGCATCCTCTGTGTCCAGTCCAGTGGTATTTGCCGTACGCCGGATTCACTTCGATCGTGTGTTTGAAGCGGTTAGTGTCCTTTGCTCTGATGGCTTCTACTATCTCGTTGTATGTGAACCTTGATAATTCAAACACGTTCGACTCTCTCCCTATTCTCCAAGGCCAAGGACTATGCGCGTCGCTATTCGAGACCAAGGCATATCTGTCCAATGCGCTCAGTCTCCAGTTCATCGGCGGGTCCGAAGACAGCCCCGTCTCGAGGGCGAAAATGTGCTTCGTCATGTCCTCATAGCAGTCCTCAATTCTATCAAAGCCGCTGAAGCTTCCAAAAAGAGAGAACCAAGGTGTCCAGACATGCGCTGGAAAAATAACATTCTCGTCTGAAATGCTGACAACTTCTTCAGCCAACTCTGATGCTGACATGTTGAGTATAGGCCGCCCGTCGATCGTCAGATCTCCATGGTTCGAGAGGCGATCACTTATCTGCTCAGCGGTCTCCAAACTTGGGGTCAAGATCACGTGATGGATCTTCTTGACCTTGCCTTCAAACTCAAAGATCGTGCATACTTCGCCAGTCACCATAAAATAGATAGGTGAAGCAGGGTTGGACGACTGCCTGTACAAGTTCTTGTCCTCAACCTCGACTATAGACGACTTGAGTTCGCTCATCCACCTTGGATGGGTAAAATCGCCCGTCCCTAACAGGTTCAGGCCCTTGATTTGGGCAAAGTGGGTCAGTTCACCCACATTCATCTTCAGGCTCGTTGCACGACTGTATTTGCTGTGAATGTGAAGATCAGCGATGACTCTCATGGTTTTCACGTAGATTGCTATGTTTTTTGGAGCTTATTTCAGTTTCCTGAAGAACAGTAGTCCTCTTTTTCGCAGATGTATTCGAAGCCAGCTTCTCGCCCAGTTTCTCAAAAATAAATAAGTTGGGAGTGGAATTTAGCGGGTGATGTCTCCACTTGGAGTATGGTTCAAACTCCATCCTGCATCTTGAATAGACCGAAAATGCCTTGTGTCAAGTTATTTTGACAGTTCTTCTTCAACTTCTTTTTTGCCTTTCTCTAGTTCTTCAACTTGTTCTTTATCCTCTTTTAGTAGTAACGCTTGAAATTCTCCAACATGTGTTTTTTCTTCTTTAGCTACATCCAGTAGAATCTCTATGATGTTCTTATTCCCGGTTGTGGCTGCCATTTGCTCGTAGAGGTTAATTGCATCCAGTTCAGCAATTATTGCCGCTCTTAGTACCTCTCGGTCAAGAAGCCTCTTCTCAACGTTCTCAAGTTTTATTGGCGTTTCTGACATCATTTTCTTCATCTCTTTTCTAAATATTCTTCATCATTTTTATAAACAAATTAGGTATGAAATCTTTAAGCATTATGTACTTTCTATAAAAAAGAGGGAATTGCGGAAGATACCTCCACATATATGGGGGTTCGAATCCTACCCCCGTGACACTACGGACGAACCTGCGACAATTTTTCTCATATACTCTTCCAGCTCGCGTCAGCTTAAGCTAGCTAGCGGTTATTCTTTGAACATCTTCTGAAGCTTCTCTCTTTCTATAAAAACATCGTTCATTCTGATGCCATTAAGTAATGGCAAACCTAGTGCGAGGAAAGCATGGTTAATGTAACGTACCAGATGGGGAAACTCACGTTTAAACCAAGCAATATGAGCCTTCAACTCATCCTCTTCACCCATCATCCAAACCTCGTCTTATTGTTGTATGCATGGACAAATATCAATTGCACACGGATTCTAGAAAAAAGAGAGGAGTGTTAGAAATCACAACATTTTCCTTCATTTTTTGACTAAATCTAAAACTAACACAATTCTCTTCTGTAACCTCGTTTTCTCCAACCGTCTCATACCATTATCTGGTCATTGCTCGGTTGAATGCTGGAATCGCTAGTATTAGCATCGCGATGCCGAAACCGATCATGATATACATATCCGTGGCGACCGCCGATAAGGTTACGCCAAAAATCATTATCCTTCTCATGGCGTCAATAGCGTAGGTGAAAGGTAGGCAATGAGCGATGGTTTGCATAAAACCTGGCATCATCTGTATTGGAAAGAATACGCCGCTGATGAACATCATAGGAAACGTCAAAGTCATCATGATCATACCAGCGGTTTCTTCATCTTCTGCAACCGAAGTGAGAACGATACCTAATCCCACGAAGCTGAAGACACCAAGAAACAGTGTTAACAATACCCATAGAATATTGCCATGTATGGTGATGCCGAACAGAAGAATCGCTAATATTAGCGATGCAATACCTTGAATTATGCCTCGAACTACACGCCCAAGGACTTTTCCAACTATGATGGAAACCCTGCTTATGGGTGCCACCAAGAACCCGCTCATTGTTCCAACGTCTTTCTCGTAGGCTATTGCACGAGGCAGACCTGTCATCACAGATGTAATCATATTCATCATGAGCAGACCTGGGATCATGAATTCAACGTAGCTGCCTCCCCCGCTAACCACTCCCTCAGGCATTGCAGAATACGGCACCATCATTACCACGGGATCAACGCGTATTTGCTTTGCATATGGATAGATGTTCATGATTGCTTGCGTTTCACTCATCGCATTGATAACCTGACTTAGAACCTGAGAAAGCGCTTGCGACATCTGTGGATTGGAATCATCGGTAAGTACGGTTATATTGGCCGTGGAGAGATGATTTGTCAATACTGCTGAGAAGTTGCCTGGAATGATTATTGCTCCTGACACCTCTCCCCTTATGATCATATCTTTTGCTTCGTCAATACTCGAAGCTTTCTTGAACGTCATCCATCCGTGTTTTGAGTTGATCGTGTCCAAATCTTGCAAAAAAACCGCGCCTTGGCGCTGATGAGTAGGACTTGGCGTTTGCACTAGAATGGGAACCTACCGCGACGTGAGAATTGTCGCTGTTGCCGCCTTTCTTCAGGGAACCTAGAAAAGTGCTCATGAACCACTTTCCATCCAGAATCTTGCTTCGTAAGAACAGACGTAACACGCGAAGTCACCTCGAACGGCATGTTTCTCATTGTTCCCTGGTAATGTATGCTGAAAGTAGCGACAGCTACATTTCCAAGAATATTCGTCTCAAAATCCTTCAACTCATAGTTATAGTTGGAGAGAACCTTGAATGCTCCGAACTCGTTGTCCAGAGCCTCTGCAGCCTCCTGTCTTCGATAAGGAGGCCAATCGTCAAATTTGCTATAGTGCTCATCCATGAGTGCTCTAACTGCGTTTTCATCTCTGTTCTTTATCCCATCAAACCTCCTGACCAACGCGTTTTTGACCTCATCATTTATAGGGGAGACAAGCTCAGTCTGGGCTTGAAACGATCCGGTTAGCTTTGTTCCGCATCTTCCGCAGAAGCGATCTTCCTTTCTGACTTCCGCTCCACAGTCTGGACATTTTGGCATCCTGATACCCTATCCAAAGGATCTTGTTCTTGCCTATTAGTATTCATATCTCTAGAATAGTCGAACGAAGAAAACAAATATTGACTCATCTTGACGAGCACACGAAGAAAAAGAGGAGTTTGCGGGGAACATTATTCAGGTGACGTTTCCAGCATAGGAAACATTTCGGCATAAGTGTTAGCAATTCGCGTCAATGTTTCCCTCCTGATCGACCAGACACTAACAGTATATGCATCTGATAATAAGTAGGGGAGGAGTTCCAGGCGCAAACTTGCCGCTGAACAGAGTGAAGATATCGCTGAGGATAGGACTATGACCTTGCTTCTGATTGTTTTCTTATCCAGGTCATCTTTCCTCCAGGATCTTCCTCATCTCCAGATACTGTTCCTTTTTTAGCTCTCCCCTCGCATATCTGCTCCTCAGAATTTCTAAGCTCTCATCACGGTAACTCCACGAAGGTCTACGGTGAGCACGCCAAGTTCCCCAGAATATCAGCCTCGAGATAAGGAGCAGCAACCCTGCGAAAACCAGAAACATGATTATAACACCGAAGAGGCCGCCGAACCACCAAGATGGGATATCTCACACCATCATCTCCCTTTTTCCCTTTCAACTACCTCCTACGATGAACCGTATTTTAACGATTTTTCAAGATTATACCATAATCTATTCGTAATCTTAGGGTTCTCGGATAGCTTTAAAACAGTAATCATTCAAGAATCGATAAACTGAGAGTTTGTCTGTATGGTGCTTCGAGACCGACCGTCAAAACACTTGCACGGGCGTTTAAAATAACTGCTCAAAAAAGGAAGAGGTATTTTCAAGTATAAGCATTGGTAGCCCGGAGGTTACTCGAAGCATGTTTTGAGGATACCGCTTTGATTATTTCTGGAGCTCCTTTACTGTAGCTTGTTTAGTGCTCTCAAGGAGTAGAAGAACAGCCAGTAGTTGAGTTGCTGCCACATATGTTAGTGAAAACAGTGGTAGTAGCTGCTTGTCTATGAATAGGCCGAAGACTGAGCCTCCGACTATGAAACCTACCCCGAGAACCGTGTTGAAGATGCCGTATGCTGTGCCTTTTACTTCTGTTGGAACAAGATCTGAGACTGCTGCCCTATATATGGACTCTTGCATTCCCAGAACGACGCCGTAGGATATGCAGGCCATAACTACCTCCATTATGCTTCCGTAGGAGATGAATAGTGCTGGTAGGAAGGAGATGATGTAGGGAAGTATGAGCGTCTTCACTCCTATTCGGTCGAAGGCTAGACCTGATATGAGGGCAATGGGAGCATCGATAGCTTGGACGACTAGATAGAGTATGGGAATAAGCCACTGCTGAGTTGGCTGGAAAATGTTTGATGCCTTGTACAGAATCAATGCTACGGGTACAAGCCCGATAGTGTTTAGGCCTACAGAGGCAGTATAGAGGCAGAAACTCTTAGTTAACCACTTGCTCGCTTTTGCGGATACCCTAGCTTCAGGATGAAAGTTTTTTTCAACTGTTTTGTAGGTGCAGAATAAGGCTAAGATGAGCGCCACATATGGAATGAAGAGAAGGGTAAAAGTGGTGGAATAGTTGTTGCCTGAGTAGAACATTAGTGCAGCTATGAGTGCTGGTCCCACTATGGCGCCTATCTGGTCGAGGAACTCATGGATGCCAAAGGCCTTACCTGAGCCGATGCCCTTGCTCACAATCGAGAGAACTGTATCTCGTGATGGATTCCTCAATGCTTTACCAAGCCTCTCCAAGAGGAGAAACAAGATGGTGACTTCGACGATCTGCGCGAGCCCAAGAAAGGGGATGGCGACTATGAGACCGTATCCAAGGAAAATGAAGACCCAGTATAATCTCGTTTTATCTGCCAAGGCACCACTTAGAAGCCTCAACGCGTATCCTATGAATTCACCCGCTCCACTGACAGTTCCTACGAGAACTGCTGAAGCGCCTAGGAATTTGAGATACTCGGGGCTAAGGCTCCTACCACCCTCGTAGATTATATCGCCAAGCATGCTTACGACTCCCATAGTGACTATCGCAACGTAAGCGCTTCTAGTTGAGACTTTCATGTGCATAAAACCTCTTATTTTGAAAGCTAGAGAATTATGCTTCTTCCGAGAACTTCAAGTTCCAGCTCGATTTCCCTTTTCTCGGGTTTGACTTTCATCACGAAGTATTCGCCATCCCTGAGCCTGAGCAACTCCTTCACTTCGTCGGATGCGAGTGCCACTTTGACGTGGAGCACTTAGGGCCTTTCATCGTAGAATAATGTGCGATCGACGTTTATGTAGATTAGGGTTGAGTCGAGCCGTTTGTGATCTAGGAACTCTTTGACGTATAGGATGTCTTTTGTCTGGTGGTATAGTGATGTTGTTTTCCATGCCTGATGGTGTGGAAGTGTATTTCTCTAAGTCTCGGGTTACTCAGTCGATGAAACGTCCGCTTCTTCAGGTTGACCAAGCAGTTTTGGAGGGTCTAGAACTCGTGTTGACTTTCGATGAGGCCGAGGATTATGGGTAGGCTCAGTTCTGCAGAGGAAACCCCAGTAGAGAACGCCAGTAGTGCGGCTGCTTCTACCTCTTCTTTCGTAGCGCCAGCTTTCAATGCCTCTATGATGTGATGTCGTAAGGCACCTGCCTCCCGTATCGTTGAATAGATGCCGACAAAGATCAATTCCACAGTCTTCTTATCGAGAACATTGTTCTTGTTGATCTGTTTCATCATTTCTTGGAAAGCTTTCACAACTTCGGGACGTTCCTTCACGAATACTTCCCATGGATTGACCCTTTGTTCCATTATTTACTTCCTCGACTGTTACGTTAAATTTTTAGCACTTATATGCATTCGCGCGCGCAATGATTAAAAATAGAGAAACGAAAGCTGATAATGCTCGCCTCAAGCCTTTCTCCATTTTAGAAATATCTAACGTAAAGACCCCCAAATTGTTTAATATTTTAATCTCCAACGTCAAGGAATTGATGAAGAAACAAGCATAGAGAGGGAGATAGAAACGACAGAACACGAATTTGACTTCGTAGACGAGAACAACATGAGTACACTAACGGACTTGTATGAGCTGACTATGTGCGCTAGCTATTTTGATAATAAGAGAAGTGAGTTGGCCACTTTTGATTTATTCATAAGGAGAATGCCAAAAAATAGGTCATACTTTGTTTTTGCTGGTTTGGAACAAGTCTTACTTTTCCTCAACAATCTGAGGTTCAATCAAAAGCAAATCGACTACTTGAGAAAGCAGGGGTTTAAAGTAGACTTTCTCAATTACTTGAAGAGCTTCAAATTCGGTGGAGAGGTTTGGTCAGTTCCAGAAGGGACTTTAGTCTTCCCAAATGAGCCCCTTATCAGAGTAACTGCGCCGATAATAGAGGCTCAGTTGATTGAAACTTTTCTCCTGAACACTGTCAATGTGCAGACTATGATAGCAACCAAAGCATCCAGAGTTGTAAATGCGGCTCAAGGCAGACCAGTAATCGAGTTTGGTTTGAGAAGGACGCATGGCGCAGACGCCGGAATGAAAGCCGCAAGATGCAGCTACATAGCGGGATGCAATGGGACATCCAACGTGCTCGCAGGCATGAAATACGGCATTCCAATCTTTGGAACTATGGCGCATTCCTTTGTAATGTTTTTTGATAGAGAAATCGAAGCTTTCAGAGCATTCGTGAAGACTTTCCCAAAGACATCTTTACTCTTGATTGACACCTTTGATGATATTAAAGGTGCAGAAAAAGCGTCGGTTGTTGCAAAAGAGTTGGAAAAGAAGGGGTTTAGGCTAAGCGGCGTAAGAATCGATAGTGGAGATCTGGCAGAGATAAGTAAAAAGGTAAGAGCATTATTGGATGAAAGAGGCTTAAGTTACGTCAAGATCTTGGCCAGCGGCGACTTGGACGAGTATAAGATTGAGGAGCTCTTGGGCAAGGGAGCAAGAATAGACGCTTTCGGCGTAGGAACAAGAATGAGCACTTCCGAGGATAGACCCTACGTTGACATCGTCTATAAATTGTGTGAAAGAACATATAGAACAGGCAAATTTGTGCCTGCGATGAAGCTGAGCAAGGGTAAAATCACTCTTCCCGGAAGGAAACAGGTGTTTAGAGTTAGAGACAGCTCCGGCAACTTCTTCGAGGATATCATTGCCCTAGATGATGAAAAAGTTGAAGGGGAACCACTACTGGTCAAAGTGATGTGGAAAGGCAAGATAACCTACAATCCAATCCCGCTTGAGGCGATTAGGAAAAGAGCTTTAGAAAACCTTTCGAGCCTTCCTGAGAAATATAAGAAACTTGAGAATGCGCCTAGATATTCAGTCAAGCTAAGTCCGAAATTGAAGAGAGTGATGAATGATCTAGCTAATGAATTAAAGAAGGGTGAAGTTGAAGGTCTCATCTAGAGCGCGCGAAATCTCAAGAAAAAAGTGAGTGGAGTTCAGAAGACGATATTCTGGCTTTAACGTTTGTTGCTATGCTGCTGTATGTGTAGACCCGCTCTCCAAGCTCGGTTACGGCCCTTACCTCTATGGTTACGTTGAATCTTCATCGGCCAGGCCGCTTGTGGTGATGCCGTTCGTTGTCATATAAAAATGTTCGTTATTAGCGAACGGGAAGGAATCGGCTTACATTTTTCAGAAAGGTATTTGTTCTCACGTATACGTCGGAGCTGACGTCTGTTCCAACAAACCGTGAAGCAGCAAATACGCCATACGAATCTATGGATCTGAAAGCCTGATTTATTCTGCTCAAACTGAGTTGTATCACGTTCCTTTCGCGGGCTGTTAGTTTAGCCTCTTCGAGACGGTTTAAATAAATTTCCGACGCCTTTTCCGGACTGCCACTGCAGAATCCGCTTATAGCGTAGATGTCATAGCTGTCTTTGTCGACTAGGCGGGGCAACGCCAAGCCCTTCATGGTCAGAGCTCCAACGATGTCTGCCACATCAACTACGACCACCACCCTGCCACCTTTTGGCAATATTCCCTCTACTTCGTTTTCGTACCGAAACCTGAAGACGATGCTGGACCCCTCAATCAAACAGGCGGTTAGATCTTCCTGCACCTT
>CAZKBR010000008.1:0-35895 GCA_964551465.1 uncultured Candidatus Bathyarchaeia archaeon | reverse complement strand
GCAATCTTCCTATGCAATTTCCCAAATTCTCCATATTTCGTTGCACAAAACTAGGGTATACCCTATATAAATAGCTTACCGTTCGACAAAAATAGAACCCAAAACTACAGAAGAATCGAAGTCGTTTCTTAACCTCAGAGACACACTTCCAGACTTAGCCAGCATCCGACTCAGGAGCCCAATCATGCTGACAACGAAAGGGTACAGTGATTGCTCGACGCTCCCCCCTCATCCTGTCCCTGAAGCTTCGTGAACTACCCCCAACTTTCGCAGTGAGCTTCCTGCCTCCACGACGGGACTCGATCCCCATCCGCCCTGAGCCGCAAGCCCCCTGGGGCTTTTCCAGCATCGATCGTCCCCCTATTAACCTTAGCTAGCTTAGCCTGTAACGACGATGAGGGAGTGCGGCTGATAGGATGCTCAGGGAGCAGAGCGACGGAGAGCCCAATAGCAGAAACTAAATTTAAATACTACCAAAATGAACTATCTACTAGGTGAATCGAATGGCTTATGAGATGAAAGTGACTAGGCAGGGTCAGACCACTATACCAAAGTCAATCAGGGATAAGTATGGCATAGCGGAGGGCGACAGACTCATCTACGTCGACCTAGGGGACCACCTAGCAGTCCTCCCTGTTCCCAAGTATCCCCTAAGGGTCCTAGAAGGATTAAGGCTGGATGTGAAGGAGCCAGTCCACGAGATGAGGAGAGAGGCCTTAAGGGTTGCCCAGAGGCTTATCGACGAGAAGCTCAAAGGGTGATTACCTTCCTTATAGAATCTGACCTTCTACTAGCGTTCATCAAGAGAGAGGATAGGCTTAAGCCAGCAGCCGAGAGGATATTGAGGCTCATAAATTCGGGAGAGATTACCGGAGTCTACGCATCAGTAGCAACCCTACAAGAGATAACATTCTGGTTCTACAACAGAAAAATGCTCAGAGAACTGACAGAAGCCATCAACGCCACAGTGCACATAAGGAACATAGAATGGGTGGAGCTAAGCCCGGAAATATGCCTAAGAGCCTCAATGCTCATAGACGAGTACGACATAAGTCCCTTCGACGCATACCACGCGGCGACAGCCATCCTACTAGACAAAACCATACTAAGCACAGAGCACATCTACGACAAAATTAGGGGAGTAAAGAGGATAGAGCCAGAGGAGTTCGCCAACACCTTCAGAAGGGACATCTAAACGCTTCCACTCATAATGGGAGAAGAGAACTACAACAAGCTTGCAACACTCCTACATGGTGTCGGCCTAGAAAAACCTGCCCCCGTAGTCGCAACCGAAAATACATCAGATCGCGCGCTTGCTCATCATGAAAGCGTTTTCCTATGAAGCCCGTCCACTTTGTCGAAACGCTCATCCGTCGAAACAATTGCTTCAGCCTTGCTCAAGGTCGCCGACGCAGCGTGGATAGAGTCCCTCGGATCCAGCTCATAATTTCTAATTAGGCCCAACGCAAGAACCAACAGGCCGCCGTCAACAGGCACCAGTCTCAAGCCTTTGAAGTTCAGAAAGGCTTCGCCAGCCATTATGGCATCATCCAAAGTCCTATACTTCTTTACGGCCCAGACCAACTCGTCAAATGTGAGCGCCGAAGAGGAAGCTTTCTCTTCTCCCTGCTCCACCCTCCTCAAGAGAGCCCTAGCCCTGTCACCGATATCTTCAGTGTTCAGCGCAGCGTAGATGAAGACATTAGAATCCAGATAAAGCACCCTACACACTCCTAGCGTTCAATTCCTCTTCATAAACATGGGGACTGATCTCGCTCACCGAGGAACCCTTCTTCGCTATGCTCTCCAGCACACCAACCGCGTCAGACGCAGGCGTTTCCAGAATCAGCCTTCCATCCTCAAGCTTGAACACGACCCTCGATCCGGGACGTATTTTGAGCGCCTTCCTCAACACGAGCGGAATGACCACTTGACCCTTTGGCCCGACCTTCTTCTCCTCCTCCAACACGTTTCTTACCCCAAGTCACACAAATGTATAACCCCTATTTATACCTTGTCTAACCATTCGCAATAACATTGACGGTATAGTACGGTGGTCGAAGTATGTCCATCATAATCAGCGCCATAAAGAGAGCCATCCCTATAACGGGAAAGAAGTACTATGACAAGCTCAGAACGCTCTTAGAAGAGCACGAGAAATAAAGCAAACTATTTTGACTTTAAGGCTCTTGAAACTCCCACGGTTGAGGCTTGGGGTTTTCTGGGCGCCCACTCTGTGAAGATGTTGAGGAAAATTTGGGCATGGAGGCGCGGGAAAAGTGAAGGTTTAAGTAGCACTTTTTCAAAGTTCTACTACGATGAAGTATGACTGAGGTATCGGTCACCAGGAAGGGACAGATAACCATACCCGTAGAGTTGAGGAGGAAGTTCGGCATAATAGAGGGCTCCAAGGTTGAAGTTGCGGAAGAGGAGGGCATCATCGTGATAAAGAGGCTTCCCAGCATATTTGACCTAGCTGGAAGTAGCTCGAGAAAGGGTGATATAGGCGAGTTAAAAAGGATGTTAGACGAGATGAGGGCTGAGGATGCCTGAGAGAAGCGTATACGACACCCGCTTCTTCATCGAATACTTCTACTCGGACGATGCATTTTTTCTGAGAAGCCTTAAGGAAGACCTCAGGGCGGTTAAAGAGAGGTTTGTTTCCGCATTGACTGTTCACGAGATCCATCGTATCAATTTAGAGAGGGATGGCAGGGAAACCGCTGTCCTTAGGAACGAAATTATACGTAGAGACTTCAGAGTTGTCGACGTAGATTATGAGACGGCTGTGAGAAGCGCGGAGCTGAGGAGCAGGCATAGAATACCAATGGCTGATAGCGTAATCGCAGCCACAGCTCAAATCCATGGATGCCCTGTGGTTTCAGATGACCCTCACTTCCAAGAGATGGAAGAACTCAAAACAAGGTGGTACACCGCGCACTAATTCTTGGAGATCAGGCCTTCAAGATCTAAACCTAGGCCTTTGCTGCCTCTTTCGTACGAGGTTTTCATCACCGAGAATTGAGAGATACATCGTTTATGAACAGTTTGTCCACTGGGGCTATATAACTCCACCAGGCTCCAGGACACTGCTACGCACCTCTCTAAGAAACTTAGACATCTAGCTGTACCCCCGTTCTCCAACATGGGCGAAAAAAAGGCATCAGGATCCTAGCATAAGTCGGTTGAATGCGTCAAAAATCTTATATTAACCCTCACAGAGCCTGATTATTAGGAGACCGCACAGTTGTATGAATTTGACGTAGTCATCGTGGAAGACGAAACAGGCGGATACATAGCCCTTGTGCCCGCGTTACCAGGCTGTCACACTCAGGGAGACACGCTAGGAGAACTCATCGATAACGCGAAGGAAGCCATTGAACTCTACCTAGAAACGTTAACAGAAGATGAAAAGAAAGACCTCCTACGACAGAAGGTAATAGGGATACAGAAAGTGAAGACACTTGCCTAGGGTTTCACCCTTAAATCCCTACAAACTAATAAAGGTCCTTCAAAGAGCAGGGTTTAAAATCATCCGTCAAAAAGGTTCACATGTCATCATGATGGATGACAGAAGAATTAGGATAGTAATACCCGTTCACCCTGGAAAAGATGTTAAACCAGGCATAATTAGAACAATAATAAGGGAAGCTAGGCTAAGCAGGGAACACTTCCTCAAGCTTCTAAAAGAAGGGTAAGGATAAGCACACATAAATTCTCCGCCATAAGCTTCATCCCGTCACACCCCTGACATCAAGGATACAGCCCATCTCTAAGATCTTCTAATAATCTTCAACTACTTCCCAGCGACCTCTCCAAGTCTCTTAAAATACCCCTACAAGCTCAGAAGAGGAAGAGCCCAGCCATTTGGCTACATCACTTTACCAGGCTCTAGGACGCTGCTACGCACCTCTTTAAAGGGACAGATCTCAACGTTCCTAGTCAGCGTAACGTTGTCGCCTATCAAGGCGTGATCCCCAACTATGCATCCCTCCTCTATCTTAGCCCAACGCCCTACAATCGAGTCCTCCCCAACTATTGCGCCCCTAATCGAGGCAAAGCTCTCAACTATGGCACCCTCAAAGATTATTGACCCTTCGATCCTACAGCCCTTACCAACTTCAACACTTCTCCCAACAACGGCGTATGGACCAATCTCAGCATCCTCGGCAACCGTAGAACCATCTCCAACAGCAGACGGCGCAACGACCCTAGCTCTCTCGTGAACATTCACATTCTTTCCAACCAGAGGTTTATCAGCAGCAAGACTTCTCAACATCATCCTGTTGACGAGGAAGTAGTCTTCAGGCAACCCTATGTCAACCCAGAGGCCATCGAACCTATATCCGCATAGACTCCCTTCACGGGCGAGCGCCGGGAAAACCTTCCTCTCCGTAGAAAACTTTCTGCCATGCGGAATAATGCTCAAGACGCTTGGGTCCAACACATACACTCCAGCATTCACAAGCCTACTAGGCGCCTCCCCAAGCTTAGGCTTCTCAACAAACCTCTTGATCCGATCCTCACCACTCAACTCAACCACACCGAATCTGCCAGGGTCCTCAACCTCATAAAGGGCTATCGTCGCCTTCGCGCCTCTATCCTCATGAAACTTTAATATCTTTTCATAATCCACATCTGAAAAAACGTCCCCGTTGAGGACAAAGAATGGCTCACCATCCTCAATCAAGAAGCCCTCAGCATTCTTGATCGGCCCACCCGTCCCAAGCGGCCTAGACTCCCGCGAATAAACTATCTCAATCCCATACCTCGAGTACCTGAAAGACCTCTCCAAAGCGTCAGCCATATGGCTGACAGCAAGTATGACCCGATCAACACCGCTCTTCGACAGCCTCTCAAGCGTCCAGTCCAACAGCTCACGATTCAAAACAGGAAACATCAACTTCGGCCTAGTACAACTGAGAGGCCTAAGCCTAGTCCCAAATCCCCCAGCCAATATAAGAGCCTTCATGCCAAAAACCACCACAGCAAAGCGCGTAATGGATATTAATAACTTCTCAGCTAAAAAACTTGCTGATATAGACAAGCATCGACCAGAATACCAATTAACAAAATTGAGCGAGCTAAGCTGCTTCTAATTTTCTCAGGAATGAGCTTACTTCCTTCCTGAACTCTCTGAAATCGTTGATGTTTCCCAAGCTCTCAAACACAAGTTCATCGTCGACCTCAGCATATCTGTGAACTAGAATGTTCCTAAGACCTCTCATCAACTTCAACCTTTCCTTCATTTCCTTAGATATGACCCTCTCCCTTTCCAATTTTTCAAACAAATCTTCTTCCTCGAATGGAAGGCCAAGCCTTAAGCCTTTCACCATCAGAGCACATACGTCTATCACACATTCTATCAGGATGTGCAAAAGCCTCTCGCAGGACCTCTTCTTTTCTATAGAACTCACATATTCTTCATAGCTCTTTGGCATCACACTTTCAAGCTCGCTCAGGTAGGAATCCAATTCGTCCAGCTTAGATAAAATTCTGTCCTTATCGAGCATTCAAAACACCTTCTAAGTAAGAAAGATATATGGGCCTGAAATATTCAAACTGCCTCACCGTGGAAAAGCTCAGGTCATATAACAAATCCTCGCTTCTGCAGAATAAGACCTTGCCCTCTTTAAGAACCCTAACCCTTACGTAGAGAGGAAGCTGTTGGAATACTTGGACATCTAAGTTTGGGAAAGCCACTAAGTACTCCAGCCTCTTCTTCGACAAAAACAACGGATCAAATCTTCCCGGCTTCAAGACCACGCAGACATCTACATCAGAAAACTCTTCGCTCCTCGCATAGCTTCCGAACGACATCAGGGCTAAGACATCCTCATCGTCCCTTACCCTCCCAGAAATCCTTTCAATCTCCTTTGACACGAAAAAAATTGACCTCCCTTTCACCACGCTTTTTGTTCCGGCTTCAGAAAATCTCTTAACATGCTTCTTCACCGGTCACCACTACACCCTTCATAATATTCTAACGGTGCTTTGTGAACTACCACCCTACAAGTAGGGGTGGCTTCCTGCTTCAACCACCGAACTTGCGGAAACTTGTTTGGGTTCCCGTAGAGGTTCAATGTCCACAGGCCCTAAGGGCAGTCCCTGCCCTGTTAAGCCTCTCTCTAATATGTTGAGAGAGGCGTTGTAGTCTCGGTCTAACTTTCCATGTTTGTATATTCTTGACGTGTTTCTTGGGTTCACTTTCAGAACCATCCCACCAGCTCCTTCCGCCTTGTAGGACAGCATCTGAAGGAATCTTCCCCAAGAGGCATCAAGTATTTTCCGAGCCAAGTTGTGGTTCTTGACCATGTTCGTGATTTTTAAGTCTTCTACGACTATTAAGCCGTAATGCTGAGTGTAGATCTTTGACAGTTTATGGAGGAAGTCGTCCCTCTGGTTTGTTATCTTCTCATATGCTTTTGCAAGCCTCACCCTTTGTTTCATCCGATTCTTTGAACCTCTCTTCTTCTTTGAAAGCTTCTTATTTTCAATTCTTATCCTGTTCAATGCTTTCTGATAGAAATTTGGATTTTCAATCTGCCGCCCATCTGTGTCAGTGAGGAAATGCCTCAACCCTACATCTATTCCGACTGCGCTGCCAATCTTTTCTTCTGGTTTAAGGAGGATTTTGCACGAGAAGGTGGCGAACCATTTCCCTGAGGAGATCCGTTTAACCGTGAGCGTTTTCACAGCGCCTCTTATCAGACGGTGAAGTTCAATAATAATGTAACCAATTTTTGAAAGCCAGAGTTTTTTCCCCTCAACTCTGAATCCGCTTTGAGGATATGTGATGGATTTATATCTTCCATATTTCTTGAATCGTGGAAGACCAGCATTAAGACCCAACTTTCTTCTCGTAAAGAAGTTATGATAGGCATCTCTTATCCGTTTGCTGATGTTCTGCAAGACCTGACTGTGAACTTGTGATAGAGCGAGGTTTCCACATTTAAGCCGTTTCAATTTGAGGTTCATGTCGTATTGGCTCATCGTCTTTCCCGTCTCTTTGTAGGTAATCTTATGAATTGCCAAAAGCTCATTATAGATGTATCTGCAGTCTTCCAAGGCTCGCTCTAAGATTTGCCTCTGCTCAGCGTTTGGATACAGTCGAAACTTCAGCATCCGAGTCTGCAACTTGCATTAACCTATAGCTAGCTAGCTTTATAAAATGGGTTCTATCCACTATCGGTTGATTAACAATGTTTAAAGTGGACAGAACCGTATTGATGAAGTGACGCTTCCACGACTGAAGCTCGTGGGTTTTCTGGCTAATTCAACAGATGAACGCCCCTAACTGACAAGTGACTTGGCTTTCTTTAGTACTTCTCGCGCTTGGGCTAAAGCCTTTTCAGCGGTTTCCCTTGTGTAGAATTCACTTGGTGGAAGAAGGTCCAAGCCGCGGAGAATAGGGTATCGAGCCTTCGTTATGTGGGGTTCAAGAGCCTTCAAGATCTCGATCACCTCCCTCAGATCCTGCTGTAGTTCGGGAGGAGTGCTTGAGGCTAACTTGTGAAGCACCATTGAGTTCCTGTGCTTTCGGCTTGGTTTGGCTCCCAAATTTATAATTAAAGCTGACGTAGCGTTCTCTACCGAGGACGCGCTGAGGAAGACGCAGAGAGCGTGTCTTCCCCCTTTGAAGACCATTTCAGCATCTATCAGCTGCTCTTCAGCGGTTTTAAGGTAGGCAGCAGCCTCCTTTGAATCCACGTTTCCACCTCCTCATCGTAGATCCAGTTCTCCTGAACCTCTTCTTTCTTGATTGAAAGTAAGCTCTCCACTCCACCACGATCATACAAGACTCGGTAGCTCCCCAATATCCCGAAGGAAAAAGCCGTCTTGGCTTGGAGATTTATTATAAGGTCATCATACGTCAGAAAAATCGATTCGACGGGTGCGCCGTATTTGAACATGAGGTCGTAAACCCTTCTGTTCAATTCCTCCTCCATCTCCCTGTCAGTCACCACCATCATATCGATGTCGCTGTCCTCCTTGGCTTCTCCCCTGGCTACGCTGCCAAACAAGACGACCGCGACAACGTGTTTGTTTCGACTCAACTCTTCAGCCATCAATTTGGCTTTCGCCTCTAGCGAGACCGCGGTCTTCAGGAACTGCGCAAAAACAGGATCAGCATCGATCAGCCCCGTTGGGTTCCGCACCCAATAGTGACCCCCACGGAGCTCAACCAACCCGGCTGAGGAGAGCTCACTCAGCTTCTTAGAAAGCCAGCGGTCACTCAACCCTGCAGCTGACTTCAACTCGCTGTAACCCATGGACTTCTGGATCAAAGCGGCGACGATCTTCCCCTCGGGCGTGATCTTCACCAGTCTCGGCAAACCCATCACAATCACTCAGTAAAGCATACTTTACTAAGTATAAACACGATGATATAAGTGCTTCCTATGCGACTCCTCCAATCGCATGCGTGGCAACGGAAAATCGCGACAAAAAACCCCAAACCATATTTGAAGCTTCGGTTCCTAGTCAAGATGGGGGCTGGTGCCTAGCATAGCTGCTACTTATAAAAAAGTCGTTGCTCGCCTCAGAAATGAGTCAATAATTGGTCTCGGAGATATTATAGAGTCCACAGTACTCTAGGGCTCCGTCGCCAAGGATGAAGCCCAAAATCATCAACATCATCACATCATTTATGAGTGAGTTGTTCACAAACAAATACACCCAAGCCAGCTAACTGTAAACTTGAGTGGTGTCACCTGTGGAATTTGACCGTAAGAAAATGATGCAGGGCATCGCGTGGGCCTTCATCGCATGCCTAAATCTGCTCATGATCTACTACAGGGTGAGAGACGGTATACCGATGGGTGAAGACTCCTCAAGCCACCTCTACAAGATACTCTACGCATACAATAACTACAAAGAAAACGGGACCATACCAGCCTGGTCAGACCTCTGGTACGGAGGACACCCATTCCTACTATTCTATCCACCACTAAGCTACTGGCTCGTCGTGGCTCTGGCCCTGCTAGGGCTGGACCCATTGGGAGCCTACAAGCTTCTGGACGCACTATCATTCATCGTAGCTCCCATAGCAGTATACTTCCTAGCCAAAGAAGCCAACCTCACAGAAAACGAAAGACTGACAACATCACTCCTCTACGCTCTCACACCAATAGTTGCCGAGAACTACCTCTTCTTCGACAGGTTCCCAACAACACCATCCATACCAATAGTGTGCATCTTCCTTGTCTACCTTTCACGCACTCTGACCGAAGGAAGACTCAAAGACCTCTCCATTTTAACCATGCTTTCAGCGATGATAATGCTGGTGCACCATCTATCTGCCTATTGTGCCATCATAATAGTCGCCACATTCTTCTTATCATATTACTCATATAGAAGAAACGCCGTGTTAATAGCCAAAATAGTGTCCTTTACATCGCTTGGTTGCATCCTCCTCTCATCATTTTGGCTGGTTCCTTTCCTCCAATCAACAGAATATCAAGTGACAAACCCATTTGTCAACTTCAACCTCTTCTACAACTACACCGAACTGCTGCGCTTCGGCTACGTAGTTTTCCTGCTGGGCGCCATCCAGTTCTTCCTAGCCATTCTACAGATACGAAGAACATTCTTCTCTCAAACGAAGCTCAGAAACATCGGAACGAAGCTCGTCGTCCTATTCAGTCTAGGCGCCTTGCTCGGAACCTACGGCACCATCTCAGAGAACACCTTCTTCACCACTGCTGGACAAATCTGCGTGGCAGTCAGCCTCGCAACCCTCTTAATCATCCTGATTTCAACCAGGATTAGTGGGAGTGGAACAAAGGACTACTTCACACATGCCACCGCCATATGGTTTGTAGTATTCTTGTGGTTAGGACTTGGTCAGCACGCCCTCCTCATCCAGGCACTCCCTTTTTGGGATAAACTAGACTCGTTACGCTTCCTGCTCTACGCCAGCATCCCACAAGCAATCCTAGCCGGCAAGTACTTGACTGGGCTGCTCAAAGGCAAAAAAGCCACCATAGGAATCTCTGTCCTAAAAACCAAGTCCAGAACGCTCACAGTATTTCTCCTGACCACAGTTATCTTAGCCAGCACGGTTCTCGGAGCCGTCTCCGCAAGCCTCAACAACCTAACTCCAAACACAGAGATTCCACCTGAAATGATCAAATACTTCAAGGAGAGCACAGTAAACGCACGTATACTCCCTATAGAATGTCCAAGATGGATCTACATACTCCCAACATACACTCAGAAGCCGATCATCGACGGTTGGTCCCCGCAAGATAAGATTCTCAAACCTCTCCTCCCGATAAAAGACTACAGGATAAATGACCTAATGGACTACCCAGAAGGAGAGCGAATCCAGATATGGCAGAACCTAATCAGTAACCACACCAGACTTGGAATAAACTGGATCATGATAGGAAACGAAAGGCTGAGGTTTCTTGTCGATGAAAACCCAGAGTTTAGACTAGCCTTGAAAATAGATTCCATCGCAATCTACGAAGCAAAAGAATCAGTCTCCTTGATTGAGACGTACCCCCACAACGCCATAAGTAACATGACAATAACTCAGCCACAACCTGACGAGATGCGCATCAACATCACAAGCCTAGAGGAACCGACCACAATCACCATAAAACAAGCATATATGCCATACTGGGAAGCCCACGCAAACAACGGCGTAAACATCGAAGTCAAAGAAAATGACGACGGGTACATACTTCTCATCATTCCAGCGACAGCAAACACAGAGGTAAATATCAGATTCTCCTACAGCGAGGAAAACATTCTCTATATTGTGTCAGCCACGGCAACACTAGCCTTCTCATTGTTGATCATCAAGGACTTGAGGAAAAAGCGAAGACAAGCCTCCTAAAACAAGCGAAGCCAAAACCCGAATTACCTACCAAAGTGAAAAATCAATGTGCTCAATCTCCGGCATCATCAGCAAGAAAGGGAAGAATGTTTCAAGCAGAATAGTCGAAATGCTTTCCATGCTGAAGCACCGTGGTCCACACTCAGCCGGCGTCGCCATCGACAACGAGGCCGTCATATCCAAGGAACCCACCCTCCTCGACCTCTCAGACAAAGAGGGAACCATGGCGATCGGCTATACAGGGCTGAGCATCAACGCTCATCTAGACCTACAGCCTTTCATCGACTGTAAGGGACAACTATTCCTCGTCCACGACGGCGAAATCTACAACTCCGAAGAAATAAGGCGAGATCTAACCTTTCACACATTTGAAACAGCATACGACAGCGAGACCTTAGTACACCTAATCGAGGAGAAGTTTCAATCAGACATCAACAAAACATTGCCGAGAGTACTTCCACAACTAGACGGGTCGTACGCCTTAGCTGTGATGCAAGGGGACAGAATAGCCATAGCACGCGACCCTGTTGGTGTCAAGCCCCTATATTGGGGAGAGAACCAAGAGTTCTTCGCGTTCGCCTCAGAACGAAAGGCCATATGGAGAGTAGGTGTATGCTCTGTGACTCCCTTTCCGCCAGGTCACGTCGCGGTGATGACGAGAAGGAGAAGCATTTTAGTTCCAAGTCTTACTTTGAGCAAGCCAAAGACCATCAGCATCAGCCAAGATCAGGCAGCCTCAGAGTTGAAGAGCACTATATACACCTCTGTCAGAAAACGCATAAAAGACCTAAGGGAGGTTGCCATCTCATTCTCCGGAGGAGTCGACAGCTCGCTCATCGCAAAAGTCTCAGATGATCTAGGAGTCGAAACCATCCTCTACACAGTTGGCACGAAGGAATCGCACGACATCGAGGCTGGCAAGAAGGCCGCATCGAAACTCGGTTACAACTTATACATTCAAACAGTATCAGACGATGATCTCGAAGACTATGTTACTAAAGTAACCTATGCAATTGAAGAAGACAACGCCATAAACTTAGAAATCGGCTTGCCCCTTTACATAGCCTCAGAGCATGCACACAAACACGGAATTAGGGTCATACTCTCCGGCCAGGGATCAGACGAGTTGTTCGGAGGATACCACAAATACCTTAGCGTCTTTCAAAGTGGCGGGTACAGAGAACTCGACGAAAGGATGTGGGACGATGTTTCAAAAACATACGAAGTAAATTTGCAGAGAGACGAAGCGGTCACTATGGCAAACGCTGTTGAAACGCGGGTCCCATTCTTAGACCTCTGCGTGATCAACACCGCGATGGCAATTCCGTCAAGCCTCAAAATAAGCGGTCCCGACGACAAACTGAGGAAGCGCATTCTAAGAAAGACAGCCGAGCTGGCAGGCTTACCAAGAGAGATTGCAAATACACCTAAGAAGGCGGCCCAATATGGATCAGGATTCGACAGCGCTCTCAGAAGAATCGCCAAAAAATCGGGATACAGGAATATCAAAGCCTACGCAAAATCGGTATTTGACGACGTAACAAGAGGACTAATATAGCATTTAACAATTTTCACATGGACAAGTCTTAGTCTACTGTGATCTAGATCCCATACTCAAAGGAACTGTAATGATTGACTGCGGTGAAACCAACGCGCACCTACTATTCGACGACTTTGTCGTGGAAAAAATAGACTAGTTCACTACAGGGTTATCTTGCCGCTATTGGTTTCTTCATCTTCTCTGATTCTTGCTCTGCAATCTGGAGCGAGAGCTCTGTTTCGTACTCTTTTAACATTTTGATCAGGGGGTTCTCTGGATTGATTTTGTAGAGGTTTGCCTTACCTATTCTTCTTGAGATATTGACAATTCCATATTTTTCTATGTCTGCGAAGTATTTGTAGAAAGTCTGCTTGCTCATTCCCAGAGCCTCTATGACCTCTTTCTTGGTGAAGTCAAACAGCGGGTTGTCCAGGAAGAAGTCTATTATCCTCAGCTTCGGGGATTCTCCAAGCGTCTTCAACAGGATGGATTGGTACTCCTTTCTCGTGTACAATTCTTCAACCATAGTTATCTAATCATTATTGAGTTAAGTAAGTATTTATACTTTTACTTCTAAAGGTATTATAAGTGAACTTTATGTATAGACGAGAAACAAGCAACGCGGAAATCAAAGCCGACATAATGAACAGACTTCTCAGAAAACATTGCTGGGGTGCAAAATACCTGCCTCTTAACACACTCATTAACTGGCTTGGGAAGCAGATAAGAAAGAACGGGAAAAGAGTCAGGGATTGCATAGAAGACTTAGTTAAGGAAGGATACATCTTATCTCACAAGAAGGGTGAAACCATCTCCCTAAACCCAGCAAGAAGTAGAGAGATAGTAGAATACATCAAAACAGTTTTGAAGATTTAGTTCACTAAAGAAGACCTTGACAACTTGACGATGAAAATTTTCAACTGATAAGAGTAAAGCCAAATACGAGAATGACTTGCGTCAAATGTGCCATGACGGGTTTATCTATGTTCCTTCCCGAAACTCTGGTTTCCTCCAAAGCTCGCTGAGCTTTTGATAAGCAATCGGAGAAGGATAGCACTTAAGCCAGACCGTCACCTACGAGACAACCTCAACCGTTCAACGACAAACGCCGAAAAAAGAGACGTGAGGGCAACGGTAACTGAAAGACCGACGACCGACGAAAGATAACCCATCATCGTTGATATGAATAGAATTGCTGCTAATATGCCGGTAACAACTCCTCCACGACTAAGTAGTCCCAGACTTTTCTTAAGGTATTCTTCCTCTCTCATCATCCTTTCTCCACTCCTTCTTCTGAGCATATGCGCCATCTCCTTGTTTCTTCCAACCTAAGGAACGCAGATGATTTTATACCCCTTCCTTGGGGCATATCCGATGGTCTGAGTGAACTGAAACCTTAACTTCGAGGTTTGGATTGCCCTCCACCAAATACGAGGCCCCATAGTTGGTATCTCCACTCAATCTTCTCTCTTGAAGCATCCTTTCAAAGACCTTTCTAACCCCCTCTTTGCGTCTGCCGGACCAGAGGATCCCGAGGGCAATGAGGGAAACCACAGCCGCGGAACCTATTGACAGCCAAACCGTTGAAAAGAACGGTACATAGATAACCATCCTCGGAGTGAGCCTCACATCAACTGTAGGATCGTGCTCCATAGAGAAGCCCTCAAAATTCGGATAAATGAAGGACACACCTAGCGTCATTCCTCCTTCAACCTCTTGGGTTGTGTAACCAACATTAACCCTGGCGAAGGATTCTACACCCATCGGATCGATGAGTTTTGCTTTAGTCAACCAGCCTGTCGCGATCACCGCGTTTGAGGCGTTGACCAAGATCTGCGCCAAATTTCCTTGGAAAGTCGAGTTTTCGAAAACCGTTCCTAGCGTGTTCAAGTCGACGACCATGTTGAGGCCGAGGGCGCTCTTGTTGGACAACCAAGACCACTCATCTACCTTAACATTGATCTTCGCTCCCATCGCCGCGCCGTTGACATCAAAAACTACAGTCGCGTTATCAACCGAAGCAGAAAACACCGTCGGATACTTAAAAAACAGAATCTCCAAGATTACATCATAGTACACGGACTCCGCCTCATACACCACACTTATTACTTGATTGTCGTCTACGGTAGAGACCTTCAAGGTTTTTTTCCAAACGAGATCCTTGAAGCGCAAACTCTGAAGGATCTCATTTTCTTGGATTACGTTATCGTGGTTTACATCAACAAACTCAGAAAACGACAAGAAATCTAAACCCAAATCTAGAGAGGTCTCGTTCACCCGGTAACCGAAGGCAACACTGGGTTTCATGGCAGACATCGAAATGTTGCCCACAGACGAGAAGACAACTCAATAATTCTAAGCAGCCTTGACTCCAAGAGCGAATCCCGCGGCAAACGATCCAGCAAAAGGCACATTAGCTAGCACAAAACCAAGGAACCCACTGGGATCAAAAAAGCGGGCAAAATCCTGCGTAAGGCTAAAGAGAGCTCCATAATGGATTTCGATAACCCTCTGCCAAGCGAGATACTGCAACAAGACGAACAAACCCCCAACTACTATAGCAAGAAACTTGGCCACCCTCTTCAGAGAATAGCCAACCAAAAACCCACCTACACCACCAGCACCAAGTTGCATCAAAAGCGGACTCAAGAAATCAACACTCAAGACAACCACACACCCCTAAAATGAAATAAAAACCCCAATATAACTTCCCATCAAGCCTCATGAAAAACATCAACTCGCAAGCAGACAACAAAAACCTTTGTTCTCACATAAAAAATATGAGGCTACCGACAGGATAACAAACCCCGCTTATATTACACCTCAAAATCATATCTAATGAGTGAAGCAAATGAGGTTCATGACCATAGGACTGGGACACTGCGGCGGAAAAATAGCTAACGACTTCAAAAGAATGGCTACGAATCAGAAGAGCTTCATCGTGGATGTCTGTGCAATCAATACAGACAGGGCAGACCTAGAAACGCACAGAAATATTCCAGAAGGCCAAAAACTGCTAATCGGAACAGGCAAGGGTGCGGCGAAAAACTGGAAGGAAGGAATGGAGGCAGCAGTCCAGTCCAAGAACAATATAAGAGAACTGATTAAGAAAACGCTGACGCCGGAAACAGATGTCATCCTCATAACAGCCGGCGAGGGAGGAGGAAGCGGCTCCGGAATAGCACCAACAGTCGCAGAGATCATCGACGAACTGGGAGAGACATGCATCGCCATCGTAACCCTACCTTTTGAAACAGAGTCTGTGAAGACAAAGGTCAACGCGGCGATGGGTCTCGACCAACTGTACCGCAAGGAAGTCCTAAAGGCGCTCATCTGCATAGACAACGACAAGATCACGGCGCACTTCCCACAAAAAACCATTACCGAGGCATACGAACAAGTGAACAGAGCTGCGATCGAAACATTCATCAACCTCCTCAAACTGGCCAAAAGGCCCAGCAGGGCCGACAGAATAGACGAGTCCGAGCTTGCGTCAATCTTTGAATACCCAGGCTTCGCCACGTTAGCCAACTTCAGAACAAAATCAAATCTCATAGACGACCTAGCCGCTATGCTGCGTCACTCTTGGAATGGAAGCCTACTAGCCGACATCAACCCATCAACGGCTGCAGCGGCTCTCTTCGGAATCGAAGGGCCAACCCACCTATTCACAACAACTCAGGTTGATGCGGTCCGTCGAGCAATTCGAGAATCGCTAGTTGGGAGAGATGCAATGCTAGGAATCTACCCAATAGAACGCAGCAGATGGACGGCTTACGTCGGAATCCTGACAGGAATGGATGTACCAGACAAAGTGCGCAGACTACTCGAAATAGCAAACCAAGAATCTCGCATGCATGAGGCTGTCTTAGAAGAGAGGATGAAAATGAAGACGGCTGGACTCGGATTCAAGCTAGGCTACGAAAAGGAGAAAAGAGCAGAGCCACCTAGAGAAGCCCTACTGCCTGATGCAGAAGAAAGGTTAGAGCAGGCAAGGAGCTGGCTCAACTCACACCAGGCCCAAATGAAGGCACATCTCAGAAAAGCCTTTCAGTACGCGGAAAGACTGAGAGGCAGAAGAATACATTTAGATGAGCTTGTCAAACTTCTAAGTGATGAACTCGATGTGGACGATGAACAAATAGTGCTGGCCACGATAGTAGCCCTACAAGCAGAAGGGCACATAGTCGAAACGGGCAGAAACACATTCTTAGTACTATGACCAGAACACAAGCAGAACAAGCATTCTCGAGGGAAAACTTAAATAACAACGATGCGCTCTTTCACGTCAAGAAACCGAGAGGACAACGATTTGCACGAGCTTGGAAGAGTTTTACACCTCTCAAGAAACAAGAACTTGATCATCAGAACAAAAACACCTCCCAAAATCGGTATAACGGTTGTAGATAGAAAACACCAGAAGGTCGGAACAGTAAAGGATATTTTTGGTCCAGTAGAAAATCCTTACGTCTCGGTCAAGCCAGACGTGGTAAAACCTGACGAATATGTCGGGAAAACAATCTACCTCAATCTTAGATCAAAAAGGGAGGATATGCCACTGTCTTGAAAAAAAGACATGATAAATCCACGCAACTGAAAATTAAGAGGAAGTGCTCGGAGTGCGGAAGCACGAGTCTGATGAGAGACTACGAGTCTGGGGAGATCGTTTGCATAAACTGCGGGTACGTGCTGGACGAGAAGATTGTCGACGTGGGGCCTGAATGGAGGGCATTCGATGACGAGCAAAAAGCCAAGAGAATGCGGGTTGGGTCGCCCATAACATTTACTATACACGACAAGGGATTGTCCACATCCATAGATTGGCGAGATCGTGACATCTATGGGAGGAAGTTAACTCCAGATCAAAGGACAGAGGTTTACAGGCTGAGGAGATGGCAGAGAAGGCTGAGGGTTTCTGACGCAACGGAGAGAAACCTTGCCTACGCCCTGTCCGAGCTGTCAAAAATGAGCAACACCTTGAGCCTACCAAAGAATGTGCTAGAGACAGCTTGCGTCATTTATAGAAGAGCCGTGAAGGAGAGGTTGATTCGTGGGCGGTCCATCCAGAGTGTTACAGCCGCCGCTCTCTACATGGCATGCAGGCAGTGCCACGTTACACGCACACTTGAAGAGATAGTGGGTATTTCGACGGCAAGCAAGAAAGACATCGGGCGATCATATAGGTTCATGATCAAGGAGCTAGAAATATTTGTTCCTCCCGTTTCTCCCAAAAGCTACATATCACGTTTTTCTAATGAACTGGAGATGGCCGGTAAAGCTGAGATCATTGCCCTACAAATATTAAAGCGCGCTCAAAAAACGCTCTTGACCAGCGGCAGAGGCCCGACAGGAATAGCTGCCGCAGCCACTTATATAGCCTCCGTTCTCCTGAGCGAGAGGAAGACGCAGAGGGAGATCTCTGAAAACGCCGACGTAACTGAAGTCACAATCCGAAACAGGTACAAAGAACTCATGGAAAACCTTGAGATAATAGTCAATGTCTAGTTTCTTATACGATAAAGGACAGACAGTGAAGAAACCCGCATGCGAGCTTCAGCCTGATACCAATTTCATTTTCTTGGCAATCTGCCTCAAGGTCTCCGTCTTCGACCATCTCTTCTCAACACTCACTTTTCCGCTTTTGATCCACCACGACTTTGGGTACGCAACCTCCTTCTCAACAGTTGGGTTGAGCCCAAGCTTCTCCGCAGCTTCCACAATCGCTGCGGCTTTCGGAGAATCGACTGCCAGCCTCTTTGGAACCTTTCTGCCCTCTGACTTGGTTCTATTTGAGTCAAAATATTCCGGCCAGACAACAAAGATTTTTGACTCTCTCAAACTGCTCTCCTTCCGTCCATCAGACTTAGGAGCTTGACTCGTGAGTCAACTTTGCGTTCACAACCCCATGTTGCCCGGGCCTAGATGTCACCACAGCTTCGCCTAGGGATGTCTTGATCAGCGCACCCTTTGTTATGATGCTCCTCCTATCATAGTCCACACTTGTCGGGTTTCTGATGACAGCCAGTATCTCGCTCCTTTCAGTTTTGTGCGTTAAAGGATCCGTCACGTTGGCATACTTTGTTCCAAATAGAACAATCTTAATATTGCCACCGCGAGTATGCTTCAAGGACCTGCGCTCCCTCCCCAGCTCAGTCTCAGATGGACCTCTTCCCTTTTCATAGGCCCTTTTTCCTCTATAAGCAGCCTTCCTTCCTCCAGTAACCTTCCTCTTTTTCAAGTCACCATGCCATCGGGTCATGCTAAAACTTCCTCACAACAAGTTTGCCTAAACTTCATACTAGAAAGTAGAACTTATAAATTCTCTCTTGTCACCTTTGCTTCTTTAGTGATTGTCTTGTTTCTCAAACGAGCCGAAAAAGCCCGAGAGCTGACGCTTCATCAGACGGGAGTCATGGCTCAGATTGAAGTAGTCTGCAAATACTTCGGTCGTTCTCAATATTTTTGTTCTACCTGACTTTTCGGCTACAATCAAGCCCATTGACTCTAAATCTCTAATGTGACTGTAAGCCGGTGACCCACGAACATTCGCGACCTCAGATTGTAAGAGCGGCTGACGGTACGCAATGTATGCCAATGTCTTTAACGGTCCCGCTGTCAGCAAAGGCCTTATAGCCAGCTTCTTCACAAACGGAACGTATTTAGACTTGAGCTGAAGCACAAACCTATCGTCACCAAGCTCAACGAGCTCTAGCGCACCGTCATCATCTGCATACTTCCTGACAAGCATCTTGGCTAGAGCCAAAACCTTTTTTCTCGACCCGCTACCAACTACAGATCCTAGAATCTTTAAACTCAGAGGCCTTCCAGAAACGTAAAGGGCAGCCTCAATCAAAGCCAACTTCTCCTTTGTTTCATCATCTCCACTGGGCTTTAAACCCCAATCTGGCTTTTCCATGCTGTGCTCTTATCCTCCATCAAAAACTAAGTGAGGCTAATGTATATCTCACCAAACTCACTCTCTTGCTCCAGCCTCACTTCACCTTTACAGGCGATCAGCAAAATAAGAAAAAAGATTCTGATTATTTCAGCCCTTTCTTTGCCAGCCACAAGATTCGTGAATGAGAGCCTCTTCTCCACCTTTGAGAGCCTAACTATTCTCCTATAGAGTTCCACCATATTCTTCTTGACATTGACAGCAAATTGGTCGAAGCTCCGACTAATTGTAGGCTCAGGAGTTGTTTCCATCAACCTTGATCCAACTTCACCTTCTTTTTTCAAGGCCTCATCCAAGACTCTAATTAGGTCGTTGATGGTCGTTGTTGTGTACTCATGTCTATATGGTAACTGGATAGGAGGAGGAATGAAGCCCACCTGTTTCTTCACCGCAACTTTTGGGGGCTCCTGCAATTTGAGTACAAGTTCAGACTTCATTCTATAAAGCACTGACGAGGACAGAAGGGCTACCCCCGATGCCACGAAATCGATGCCACCTCTCTTCCTCATCTCATCAACAAGCACTGTAAGGATATGAGATATGTCGACATCCCATGGTCTAACTCTATGAAGCCTCAAAAGATCAAAAATAGTGATCAATGAGGGCTCAAGCCAAAGTGGTTTAACATTCGTTTCTTCGAGAACTTCCTTTCTTGACATAATCGAGTGCACGGTCCCTAAATCTTGATCGATACAATTTTTGAAGCCCCTCTCTCATTATAAACGCCAAAGACTCTCGTTGCCCTTTTTATTATCACATCCCTGAGAGTTATCACTAGAAACTGGGATTTCTCTGACTGTTCAACTATGAGGTCGGCGAGTCTTTCTGTATTGTAGGGATCAAGATGTACATCAATCTCATCGAATATGTAGAATGGCGCTGGAAATAAGCTCTGAATCGCAAATATAAAGGAGACGGCGACCACAGATCTCTCACCGCCACTGGCGCCAGATACCAGCCTCAAGGATCTTCCAGGAAATTGAATGAAAATGTCGAGGCCCCCAGAAAATGGGTCTTCTGGGTTCTGGATCTCAAGGGATCCAACACCGCCGCCCGTGAGCTTCGAGAAGAATGATTTGAAATGGAAGTTGACCTGATTGTACGAATTCATGAAAGCCTCTCTTTTCTCCCTTTCAATCTCTTCTATGAACTTCAGGATAGATCCTTTTTCTCTCTCAAGCTGGTTTCTCCGAATCGAAAGTTCCTTGTAATTATTCTTTTGTATTTCATACTCTTCAACAGCCAATTGATTTATGAAACCCATTTTTTCTAACTCGGATCTTGCCTTGGAGATTTGGTTTTCAGCATCTCTCACCTCAGCTTCTTCAACACTTATGGGACTGTCATACCCCAGCAGTTCCAGCTCTTTTCTTAAATGATCGAGCCCCGTATCCGTTCTCTGAATCTCTAAGCGAGTCTTATGAAGATCATCCAATCTCGATTCGTATGCGTCGCTTATTTTCTTAAGTCGGCCATCCAACTTGTCCAACTGATCCTCAAACTTTCTTCTCTTAGATTTGATCGAGGCCAGAGTTCCTGCCAAGGCATCCCTTGATCTATTAAGTTCCAAAAGACCTTCAGAAGAGGAGCCTAACAACGATCGAAGTTTGGCAGTCTTTTCTTTGAGCGATGCGATCTGGCTTTCCGTGTTTTTGACATGAATCTCAGTTTTATCAAATTCAGGCTTTAGCATCCGGTTCAGATTTGATTCAACTAAAAGAGCCGCGTTTCTAGCTTCGTTCAATTCTCTTTGAAGACCACTGATCTCCTCATTCAATCCAACCTCTGCGCTTTCGTATTTCCTCATACTAGAGAAGAGCGTTTTTGGATCAAGCGACTTCTTTTGTGAAGTTAGTTGAGATAAACGCTCCCTCATAAGCGACTTTTTACTTTTTAAAGCTGATTGAAGACTTCTTTCACACTCGATACGCGCCAGAAACCTATTTATGCTTTCTGACAAGATTTCAATGTTGTTACTGATGCAAGAAACGTTTTGATCGATTATCCCCATTTCCCCATCGATCTTATCTATATAGTAAGAACGCCGAGCAGCTTCAACCCTCAGTTGGTTCATTTTATCGTCAAATCCTCTGAGGGTTGATCTTCTTTGATCAAGTTCAAACTCTAACGCCTTAACCTTATCACTCAGTCTTTCAATCACGTCTTCACCTGGGAGATCGGAGAAAACTACACTTTGAGCGCCGCTTCCAATCTCGATCCCCCCATGAGGTTCATGTAACTCTCCACTCAGATCCACAGCCCTAAAGCCTGCCTTTGAAACCAAGAGCGCTGTCGCTGCATTCTCTGTTATGATGGTGTTTCCTAAAACAAAGTCCACTGCCGGAACAAATCTGTCATCACACTTCACGCAACGAGACGCTAAGCCCACCACACCGTCTATGTCCGGGGCCTCGAAGGCTTTAACCCCAGAAACCCACTCTATTGGAATGATTTTGACTCTGCCTGTCTTGACCTCTTTGAGAAAATCAATACATCTAAGGGCTGTCTCTAAATCCTTTACAATCAAAGCATCGAGCCAACCGGCAGAAGCCGCGTAAACAGCTTTTTCATACTTCAAATCAACTTCAATAAGATCTTTAAGTCTGCCGAATAGACCTTGAATAAAGCCCATTCTACCTGCTTCTTCAACTTTTCTAAGGGCTCTGGAATCGGCTTCGATTTCTTTGGCAAACTCTTTTTTGGCCACGTACTCGACTACCACATCTCTAGCCTTATGGACAATGATCTGAGCGCGGGCAAGACCCTTTTCAACATAGTCTTTCTTCATAGAACTACTGTCTAAGACAGGTAGAATCTTGGAAAGCCTTTCTTGCTCTTCTTGCTTTAAGCCTCTGAGAGCATTCAAAGCGTTTATGAAGCTTCCAAGAGCAACCTCAAAAACTTTCTTCCTTCCTTCAAAGACAGCTGTGATTTCACTTAAAACCTTGATCTTCTCTGAGCCATTTACCAACCGGCTATTTATTCTTGTTATTTTCTGATGTAGGTCTTCTATTTCATCATCTACATTTCCAATCTGAGATGTCCTACTTGAAATGCTCTGCTTTATCTCATTCAGTTTGAGTTTAACGTTCTTGCGGGCATCTTCTTTCTCCCTTAAGGCCAGTTCAACATTGGCGCATTTTCGTCTTAGTTTTTCCAGATCTGCCTCAGATTTTTGGACGGTTTTTTCTAAACTTACTAGACGCTGTGAATACTCCTCCCGAATACTCGCAAGCCTTGAAAGGTTCGTTGTAGTCGCCCCCATCTCTGCTTTGGAGCCGGCAATTTCGGCACTTAGATCGCCAATCTTTTTTTGGATCTCAATAAACTCTGCGCTATCTCTATCAGCAATTTCTTCATCAAACATCCTTCTTTGAGACTCAACAGTTTTTCTCTCAAGCTGGATCTGAGCCCATACCCCCTTAATTCTCTCAACCTCTGCGATCTTATCGCTAAGCTTAGATTTCAATCTGCTGAGTTCTCTAGATAGTTCAGAGAATTTTTTTGAAAGAGTGGCGACCTGAAGCATCCTTATTTCTTTTTGTATAAAGGCGTATCTTAATGCATCGTTCCTCTCCTTTTCAAGACTCTCCAACCTATTCTGGATCTCATCAATCTTGGCTGACGCAACTTTTAGATTTATGTCTGCCTCCTGAAGTTGCTCTAGAGCCTTAACCTTGTTCGCATCGTATTGCGCTATTCCAACAAGTTCTTCTATTATTTCCCTTCTTTCATAGGGCGTTATGTCTGCAAGTTTCGTGACAGCACCTTGTATGATTATGTTATGCCCAGAAAAGGAGGCACTGGCAAGGCTCAGCATGCTCACAAGTTTTGACCGCTGAAGTTGCTTTCCATTCACACGATAAATGCTTTGACCATTCATCCTAACGTCCCTTGAAATTGTCACGGTGTCGGTATCAATCGGTATACGTCTATCCGAATTGTCAAGCCGCATGGAGACCCGAGCTGATTTGGGCTTTTCCATGCTTTGGGCACCATCAAAAATTACTTCTGAAGACTTGCCAGCGCGAAGAGAGCGGATGCTTGACTCACCCAAAACAAAACGGATAGCATCCATAATGTTACTTTTCCCGCTACCATTTGGACCCGTAATCGCGGTAAAGCCTCTATCAAATGTCACTATGGTCTTTTTAGGGCCAAACGACTTGAAGCCACGTATCTCAAGTCTCTTTATGTATACCATCTGTCCGCCCTTACATGTTCGTTTAAGAGAACCTTCTAAATTGAGACGCATCTAAATAATGATGTGCTTTCTAGAAGTTATTTCTTTTAAGCAACTTTTGTTATTAAGCTTTAAAAAATCGAGTAATCATTATTGGAAATCTGGAGAGAAACCTATGCAGATACGTATTAAAGTTTTGAAGGAAGAGCTAAGTAAATCTGGTCTGAACGGTTATATAATAACTCATACAAAGAATATTTATTACTTCACAGGCTTCTTGGACATCTCTGACGCAAAACTATTCCTAATCTTACCTCTCGATGGAGAACCAACTCTTTTCACTAATCCTCTAAGCTATTCGGCCGCATGTGAAAAGGCAACTGGGTGCACCGTTAAATTAGTTAAGTCCAGTGAAAAGATCTGGAAAGAGATCTCGAATCAAGTCCATCTACTTAAATTAACTCGAGTGGGCTTTGACGACATGGACATCTCGCTTTACTTAAAGTTGATTAAGATTTTAAGGAACGTTGACTTTCAGCCCAAGACAGAACTAGTTTGGAAGCTCCGCAGAGTCAAGAGTGACGAGGAGATCGGATTCATAAAAAGAGCAGCCGAATTCGCGGACGCTGGCATGAAAGCAGGTTCAGAAGCCGTGAGGGCTGGTGCATACGAATACGAGATAGCCGCTGAAGCAGAATACGAGATGCGGACACGTGGGTCTGAGGGCACCGCCTTTGAGACAATAGTCGCATCGGGACCTAGGTCAGCCCATCCCCACGGCGTATGTTCTGACCGAATGATCCGGCAAGGTGACCTTGTGATCTTGGACATAGGGGGAGTTTACAAGGGATACAAATCTGACTTAACAAGAACATTTGTCGCCGGAAAACCCTCTTCAAAACAAGAAGAGATTTTCAATCTTGTTTTACAAGCTCAAAATCAAGCTTTCCAACAGATAAAAGCAGATATTAAAGCAAGCGACCTAGATGACATTGCCCGCAAAGCAATCGAAGAAAAAGGATATGGAGACGAGTTCCTACATGGCTTAGGTCATGGCGTCGGCCTTAACATACATGAGCCACCGACGCTTTCTAAAAGTAGCAAGGACATCATAGAAGAAGGAAACGTCATAACTCTTGAACCAGGAATTTACATTCAAGGTTTCGGCGGTGTGAGAATTGAAGACACCGTTCTCGCTCTTAGGGGGAATGGCCAAAAATTAACCAAGACACCTTATACTCTAATGATTTGATAGAATTATAGATCACTTGCCGTAACGACGACTCCGACCTTGATACGTTCGAATAGCACGCCAGAGGTCAATCTTTCTAAAGTCTGGCCAATAAACATCTAGGAAGGAAAGCTCACTGTAAGCTCCCTGCCAAAGCAGGAAACCACTCAACCGCTCTTCTCCGGAAGTTCTGATTATTAGATCGGGATCAAACTTTGGCATGTGCGATGTGTATAGATGCGATTCTATTGTTTTTTCATCTATTTGATCCGGTGTTATCTTACCATCTTTGACTTCCTCGGCGATTCTTATAGTAGCATCAACGATTTCAGCTCTACCGCCATAAGCTATCGCTATGTTGAGATAGTGTTCGTCATATTCTTTTGTAGTTTTCTCGGCTTCCAATATCACTTCTTTCAAATCGCTAGGCAAGAGGTTTATTCTTCCGATGGCTTTAATGTGAACCTTCTTTTCATGGATACTTCGGTCGCTAAGTAATTTTTTTAGCTTATCTTTGGTGATGCTAAAGATTTCGTTTATCTCTCCAGCAGGCCTCTGAAAATTTTCTGTTGAAAAAACGTAAAGCGTGATTGCCTTTATTCTTAGTTCTAGACACCACTTAAGTAGTTCCTCAACTTTCTCAGCGCCGAAAAGGTGCCCATCCCAAGGAAATAATGAATGATCATATGCCCACCTTCGGTTCCCATCGAGAATGATCCCTATATGTTCGGGCATTTCTTTATTCTTTATCTGGTTCCACAACATATGCTCATAAATCTTGTAAACGAAACGATTATACATCGCCTTGCGTGCGAGAGGCGAGAGAATCTTTCGTATGCTCAAATTCTGGTTCTCTCCAAAGCCCGAGAACAGGAACAACTCCTCTTCTCCGGTACCTGTGGGCAGATGTCTTCTAAGACTTTTTGAAGAACAGGAGTGACTTTTTTACCGATCTCTATGACCTCCTCAGTCGAAATGCGTTTCTGTATGCCGGCGGCCATATTTGACACAAAGCATACTGTAGCATAGCAAATTTCAAGCTCACGAGCCAAAGTAGCTTCTGGAATTCCCGTCATTCCAACAACATCGCAACCCAGAATCTTAAGCATGCGAATCTCAGCTGGTGTTTCGTATCTTGGTCCCTCCATGCAGGCGTAAACTGCATTACTCCATGCTCTTTCGACTCTTCTCTCTGTCGCTTTTTTGAGTATTCTCTTTAGTTCAGGACAATACGGCTCCGTCATATCGATGTGCGTAACAGGAGCATTATCATAGAACGTTAGGAACCTATTCTTTGTAAAATCTATAAAGTCTTGTGGAATCACTAGGTCACCTGGCCTATAAGTCTCATTGATTGCCCCAACAGCGTTTGTAGCAAGTATTCTTTCAACCCCTAGACTTTGAAGAGACCATAAGTTGGCACGGTAATTGATTTTGTGCGGAGGACATTCATGTCTCTCTCCGTGCCTCGGCAGAAATGCAATGTTTTTACCGCCCATTTTTCCAATCGTTATTGGAGGAGACATACCATAGGGGGTCTCGATTCTTTTCTCAGCAATCTTAGTAACGAAAGTAGATAGCCCAGTTCCACCAATTATTGCCAGGCTAACTTTTTCGACTTTTTTCAGCCCTAGACCCCCTAAAGAAACCACGGTATCTTCTACTTAGACTCATCGTAGCTAAGATAGCAATAACCGTCCCAGCTATTCCTAAGCCAGTGGCAAATAGAAGATCTAGAACAAGACTGTCTGCCACGGATGTTGGGGGGGTCGGCGACAAAAGAATCTGAGAAGCCCTAAACGCCACTTCCCTAATCCACACGCATACAACGGCACCGACAACATTCCTCCAGATTCTTGTGTCACGCATGAAGAAGTAAAAGATTCCTCCACCAATCAAGAATGTGCCTGCAGATATGACCGCCAAATCTGTGGCGTTTTCGACAATCAACCCCAATATACCCATAATTGGTCTATTTTGAATTTGGCTAACTACCGCACTGTACGTATTGTACACATCTACTCCGGCGATCACCAGTGCTGCCACTTGAGTGAACAATTTTATTAAGCCTGGAGGTTTTGGAACAGATATCGAGGTAATTTTTCTGTCTATACCGAACCCCTTAATTAGAAGAACAGATCCCACAATTAATAGAAAGACGTAGCCTGCGTAAAGTAAGCAGTTAAACATCCACAAAAATGTGAGGGAAATTAACAAAATTCCAGGAATGCCCAAAGCTATTCTTGAATAATGTGGGTCCTCTACGAGCCTCCTTAAATAACGGGTAAACAAGGCATAACTTTCTTCGATGGACTCACTATGTCTAACCACTACTCTCCTAACCGACATGATCGGAGCATGCGACTGGATGATTGGGATTACCTCCTCATCAGCGAAACCATCCGTTACAAGCACAATACTCTTTGCCGGAAATCCGTTTAGAACTACTTCCAACTGGCTAGAGAGGTTTCTATCTGCCTTTATACCCCCTAACTCAGACCCTGTTATCGTCGCAATCTCATATTCCTCATCCTTGGATTCCTTCACAAGAGTGTCAAGAGTCTTGACAGCGCCGAATATGGCGTTTGCATCTGCTTCCTCAGGATCCTCTAGGGCAAGCTTTGAAGCAACTTCTATATTTTTCTTCCTTCCGATCAGAGGCGCCTCTATTTTACTCTTGACTCCAACGTCGTTATCTCTATCAACGCAGAGAACTAGGATTTTCTCCTTCTCTTTCCTAGGCATCGTTATTTTGCTCACAAAAATGTTTGATGATTCCTACGAGGTAATTATTTCAGTCACATCCTTTATAAACATAAAACTGGAGAATTCTTCTCTTGAAAACCCTTGGCAAGGTTGCAAGTTAACAAAAACCCTACTATTTCTACGCTGGCAATAATTCAACAGCTCCCCCTTTCTTGATGATCTTTCCGGATATCGATTCTATAGCCTTCTTTACTCTACTTTTCGACAGAACTTCTGAATCTGAGGTAGCTGTAAAATGTAGTTCTATCAACGGTGTAGGCTCAGCTGCCTTTGGATGTGACTTGATGTAAACATGTGGGTTCTCACGCATCACCACATCGATCAGTGGTGCAATCTCGGATTCCACGATTCCAGTTATCCTCAGACTTTCTTCGCATGGAAAAAGATTTTTAGTGTGCCTCTTAACCAATGTGGCAACATGGTTTTCAAAAATGCTCTGCATCTCTTTTGGGACGCCAGGCAAAGATATCAGAATTGTTCCTTTATGTTCAAGAAGGACGCCAGGCGCCGTCCCAACAGGATTATATAATGGCTTTGCTCCCGCCGGCAACTTTGCCATCTTTAGCCTAGATGGGGTCAACTTAAATTTCTTGAGTAAACCAGTCTCATAGTATCCTAAGTATTTTTCTTTGACCAACTTGTAAGCTTGCTTATTTAGCTCAAGTGGCTTACCAAAGGCTTTTGAAATCGCCTCTAATGTTTTATCGTCAAAAGTTGGACCCAAGCCTCCGATAGTAATTACAAAATCTGGCCTCCTGCCAAGCGCGTCATTTATTACGGAGACTATGTTCCCCACATCGTCCCCAACAACAATTATTCTAGATACGCTTCCTCCGAAACTAGTTATTTTCTTCGCCAACCAATGTGCATTAGTATTTAGTATTTTACCGATCAGGATTTCATTTCCTATAGTGACTATTTCAAAGATCGGCTGCTTCAAAGAAACCAACCTTCCCGGTGCCCTCAAGATGGCGTTTAGCCTAATGCACTGTCCAAACTAACATGCTGGAGCGAATAAACGCTCTATTTTTTCCTAGAGAACCACCATTCCAGATATTCCTTACGCTTTCTTTTGAGTTTTTCCTCCTCGGTTTCTACTTCAGATCTCAACTCGTCTCTCATTTCCATAAGCTGTTGATAAGTTAGAGAGAGCCCGCAGCTCTTACAGATGTATTTTTTAGTTGTACTATCGTAATGCATATCGCCCCCGCATTCAGGACAATAAGGCACAGGATCCTACCCCCAAATATTTGTTTTAAATAGTCAGCGAATTTGAAACAATTAAATATATGTTTCCTAATATTGAAATCGCTCTGAAAGAGGAGATTCGATGATAATCGCCCCAGGACCGGCGTCAATAGAGCTTGGTCTAAAAATTGCAGAGCTACTAGGCGTCAGAACAGTTCCTATCGAGTTGAAGACCTTCCCAGATGGAGAGTCCTACATTCGTTACACTGAAGATGTCGGCGGTGAAGATGTGGTCATTGTCCAAAATACCTGCCCACCTCAGGAGGTTAATCTGATTCAACTTGTACTTCTGATCGATGCAGCGAAGGACTTAAAAGCAAACTCAGTCACAGCGATCGTACCTTACCTCGCGTACGCAAGACAAATGAAGAGGACGAGGTCGGGCGAGGCCATCAGTGTCAAATCCATAATCAAGCTCATAGAAAAGGCTGGTGCAGACCGGTTTGTCACAGTTGATATCCATGACAAGGCCATTCTAAAATGGTTCAACATCCGTGTGCAGAACTTATCCGCCATCCCGCTTTTGGCGAATTTTTTGAAAGATCATGGATACGCCGGAGCTTTTTCATTAGCCCCAGACGACGGGGCGTTAGAAGCGAATAAGAAGGCTGACAAGATTCTGGGTGGAGGCTACGGTTGTTTATATAAAGACAGAGATGTGATCACCGGTAAGGTTGAGGCCAAGAGGACGAAGTTCGACGTAAAAGGAAGAGATTGCGTAGTCTTCGATGACATAGTCAGTACGGGCGAAACCATGGAGGTTGCAATTAGGACTCTGAAGAATCAAGGTGCCAGAAGGGTCTGTGCTGCTTGTGTTCATCCAATATTAGCGGCGGGTGCTATTGAGAGAGTCTTGGGTAGCGGTGCTGAACTCATTATTGGAACAGACAGCGTCCCAAGCACCATTAGCATTGTTTCGATAGCCCCAATCATCGCCGCGGCTCTTGAGAGGAAGGCTTGATGTGATCCCTCTTTTTTTCTTGGTTTCTGGAGAGCACCCAACCCTTCCTTACGCAGAGATAAGGGCGATCTTGGAGTCAGAGAATATCCTTTACGATGAATTAGAGAGATTGCCCCAGATTCTGCGTCTAAACTCAAGCGCCTCCTGCGTCCAAGAAGTCTCTTCGAGAAGTAGCCTCACGAAAGTGTGTTGTCTAGAGCTTTTCAAATGTAAGGCAAATAAGAGAAGCATTCTTCAAAATATCTCAGACATGCTATATGACCAGTTCATAGACTCCGGTCATACATTTGCCGTGAGAGTTAGGAGGATCCAGAGGAGCTCTCCACATTTGGACATTGAAAAGCTAGAGGGAGAAATTGGAAGAGGAATATTGAACAAGAAAAGGGGGATTAGAGTGCGATTATCAAGCCCTGATAAGACCTTTTTTGGAGCCCTAACCGAGAAGAGCTTTGTTTTTGGCCTTAAATTGGCTGAAGTTGTGCCTAAGCCTTTTCATAAGAGAAGAGGAAAAAACCGGCCATTCTTTCATCCCTCAACTCTTCCACCTAAGCTCGCTAGATGTATGGTAAACTTAGCTAGACCAAACGTTGACTGTGTTGTACTGGATCCTTTTTGTGGCTCAGGATCCATCTTAATTGAGGCAGGATTGATCGGCTGTAGGGTTTTAGGATCCGATGTCAAGGATCTGATGGTGAAGGGGAGTCTGTTGAACATGCGCTTTTTTGGAGTTGAAGCTCTGGGGATCTCTATTGCGGAAGCTGGAAAACTGCCTTTTCGAAGAGCGGATCGTATTGTAACTGATCCTCCCTACGGAAAGTCAACGACCACACTAGGCTATACGGTCAGGGAGGTTGCTTCAAGATTTCTGTCCGAGGGCTCGGATACCTTGCCCAAGGGAGGATATATTTCTATGGCCTCGCCGAGGAACTTAGGGATAGGAGAGATAGGTGAGGATGAGGGGTTTAAGGTCATCGAGAAACATCTGGTCTATGTTCACCGAAGCCTGACCAGAGAGATTGTCATATTTAAGAAAGAATGAGCTGAGGAGCTGAGCTTGAGAATAGTTTTTCTAGGAACAGGAGGAAGCACTCCTAGCGTTCATAGAAACTTGCCTGCGATAGCTGTCAGATGGGGGGCTGAGCTTATTCTGTTTGACTGTGGTGAAGGAACACAGAGGCAAATGATGTTCGCTAAAGTTGGGTTTTGCCGTAAAATGAAGATCTTCATATCTCATATGCATGGTGATCATATCTTGGGTTTGCCAGGGCTCTTCCAAACCATGTCCCTGCTTGGCAGAAAGCATCCGCTGGAGATCTTTGGACCTAAAGGTATATGCGAATTTGTTGATGCTGTCACAGAGACCGTCGAGTACAACCTCACGTTTCTAATCGAAAAGAAGGAGGTAGGAGAGGGACTTGTGTGCAAAGGGAAAGAATATGGGATGTTCGCTGTTTGGGCAGACCATGGCATACCAAATTTAGCCTATGCGCTTGTCGAGAATGAAAGACTTGGGAGATTTTTTCCTGAAAAAGCCGAGAAGTTGGGAGTGCCCCAGGGAAGGCTGTGGTCAAGGCTTCAGCGGGGAGGCACAGTTGAGCTTGGTGGTAGGGTCGTAAAGTCGGATGAGGTCACTGGACCACCAAGGCCGGGTAGAAAGATAGTTTATAGCGGTGACACGCGGCCTTGTGATGCGGTTGAGAGACTGGCTCTTAATGCTGATTTACTCATCCATGACTGCACATTAGATGATGAGTTGGTTGAGAAGGCTTTAGAACAAGGGCATTCGACACCCAGTCAAGTTGCAAGTATTGCTAGGAAGGCGGCTGTCAAGAAATTGATCTTGACACATATCAGTGTTAGGTATGAGGAATCGAAAGTTCTTCTGGAACAAGCCAAGAAGACTTTTCCAAATGTACAGGTAGCTGAAGACTTAATGGAGATTGAAGTCCCATATACAGAGTGAAAATCCTTCTTTTTGCATCAGGAATCTGGGTACACTTAGACTGATCGTGGTGCAAGCCAGTCGATTAGGTCTCCTGTGTTCTCGCAGGTCATCTCCACTTTAATCGGGCCGAGCGGCGACTCACCTAGGGGCTCGCAAAATGAGATATGTTCGACGTAAGCGACCTGTTTATTGAGGTAGAAGGTTACTTCGTTTCCTTCAACTCCCCTTAGCATGATTGCTCTCGTTGCATCTAGGATCCTCTCTTGTCTGAGAAGGTTGTAGAGCTTACTTAGCCCAGCTTTTCCTTCAATCTTCGCCGTGAGCAGAATCCCTCTTTTCTGTGATACTTCTTCAAAAACTGAAGCGGGGAAGATATTCTGAACAGCCCTTTTTACTTTTTCAGGGTCTTCGGTTGGATTGACTTTGACCGTTATTGTTGTATGAACCTCACTCATTTGAGTAATCTCCTGAATAGATCTCTGACCTCTTTCTTGAATTGAGCTACAGTTCCTTCATTGATTATCGCATAGTCCGTCATCGCGAAGGCTGAGCCTATGCCGACTTCTAGTTCTCTCTGGTCCCTATTTAGAAAGACACGCCAACTCGCCGGATCGTCCGCCCTTTTACGTTTGTAGAGGCGTTGAAACCTCGTTTCGGGCGATGCGAGCACGGAGACTAAGATGAAATTGGGGAATCTTTTCTTGAACTCTTCAACTTCATCTAGGCTTCTTATCCCTTCCACGATGATTGCGCCAGTTGAAGATTCCTCGATTTTTGGGATGCACCTCTTGGCCACCACAGCAGGACCAATCTCATCTCTAATTTTCATCATGATTTTGCCTACGTTTTCAGGAGTCGGTTCTAGGCCTCTCTTAGCGGTTTCCTCTCTCACAACGTCGCCCATCACGACAACTAAAAGGCCGAGGCCCTTTGCAACAGTATCTACGATCCCCTTTCCTGAGCCGGGCATGCCAACTATACCAATGACCTTTTTTCTCACCATATGAGCCGCAACCATGCTATATTTGTCAGGTCTTATGTAAAAAATCTTGTGTGCGCGACTCTGAACAGATTTAAGTTATTTTTCAACACTTCTAATAGAGATAACATGAAGGTCACCGATATGTCTGTAGAGAGAATTCGAAGTTTTATAGCGTTTGAAATCAACGAAGTCAGCGTCCTGAAGCAGTTCACCGATGTCCAACAGGCATTGATTGAAACGGGGGCTGACCTGAAACTGGTGAGGCCAGAGAACATCCATGTGACCGTGAGGTTTCTTGGTGAGATTACACCCTTAATGGTGAACAAGGTTTGCAAGGAGATGAACAGTATTTCATTCAAACCATTTGAAATTGAGCTTCGAGGTTTGGGATCCTTCCCAAATCCTAGGCGCGTGAGGGTAATCTGGGTTGGAATCAGGAGTGGGAATGAAGAGCTTCTGGACATATTTAACCGGCTTGAGAATAGACTTCTTAAGCTTGGTTTTGCACCAGACAGAAGGGGCTTTAGTCCACACTTGACTATAGCACGCGTTAGGTCTGGAAGAAATAGGGAATTGTTGACCCAGCAGATCTTGAGTCGAAGCGACCATGATTTTGGCACGATAAATGCTGACTCCTTGAAGCTCATAAAGAGCGTTCTAACTCCGAGAGGACCAATATATTCAACTTTGCATGAGGTTAAAGCAGCTTAGATTGCTTTTCGAAGCGAAAAACGGAGATGCTGAGGAGCATGAAGAAGGAAGCGATAGAGAAGGTTTGTAGATCAGTTCTCAGTAAGGTTAGACCAAGTAAGAGGGAAAGGGAGGAAGTTCTCAGCTTCTCTGGCTCCTTGGCGGACAAATTGGAGAAAAAGCTAGGCAGCAAAAAGATTATTGCTGAGGTCATGGTCGAGGGTTCTGTTGCCAAGGACACGTGGCTGGCCGGGGAGAGGGATGTGGACGTATTCATGCTGCTTTCAATGAAGTACTCTAAGGAAGACTTTCCAACAGTTCTTGATGTCGTTAAAGAATTTGTTGGAGGGGGCTGGAGGGAGGTTTACGCCGAGCACCCATATGTCGAAGCCGATTTGAAAGGCTACACTGTCGACTTTGTCCCTTGCTTCAAAATCCGAAAAGCGGATGAAGTGATTTCCTCCGTGGATAGGAGTCCTCTACATACAGCCTATGTTAAAGCACATCTCAGTGAAGCAATGAAGGATGACGTTCGACTTCTCAAGAGATTCATGCATGGGACAAATGTTTACGGTGCAGAAATAAAGGTAAAGGGGTTCAGCGGATACGCATGTGAGGTCCTGGTGCTCAGTTACGGTTCTTTCTCAGAGGTTCTGGAGGCGGCTTCGAAGTGGCGGCGCGGCCAGATTGTTGACGGCGAAGGATTCTATGAAGACAGCGAAGACGAGGCTCGGATGTTATTCGATTCGCCGCTGATCATAGTTGACCCGATCGACAAGAATAGAAATGTCGCCGCTGCAGTCTCGATGAAGAAGCTTGGCGAGTTTGTCGCCGCCTCAAGGATGTTCTTGGAATTTCCAGTAGAGGAATTTTTTTATCCCCAAGAAACGAAGCCCTTGGCGGTTTCTGATCTTCACCAAGAATTTGAAGCTCGAGGTACCGACGTAATCTTTCTGGTTTTCAACAGGGTCGATGTTGCGCCCGATGTGTTATGGGGCCAACTTTGGAAGTCTTCGGAGTCACTCAGGAAATTATTGAAACGAAACGACTTTCAGGTCATAAATGCTTCAGCCTGGAGCGATGAGCATGGAGTCAATGTGTTATTGTTCGAGTTGGAGAATGCTTTAATTTCACAGTCGAAGAAACATGTCGGCCCTCCCGTTATTTCGGGTTATGCGGAAAAATTTCTGAAGAAGCATGTCGGAGTCGAGCGTACTGTTTCGGGTCCTTGGATTGAGGATGGGCGATGGATAGTTTTGTTGAGAAGAAGGTTTAATGATGCTACCTTATTGCTTCGAGAGAAGTTGAAGGACGGCGGTGTCAGGGTTGGCATTGGAAGCAAGTTGGTGAATGGCATCAGAAACAATTTGGCAATATTAAAAAATGGAGAGATATCTGACTTCTATTCTTCAAACTCAGATTTTGCGAGGTTCTTGACCGAATATCTGCGGGGAAGACCCAAGTGGCTTTCTTCCTAATCAAACTAGGCGAAAGACTAGGGGTTCATAACATCAGCGAGGAACGATGACGTTCACTGCGATTAAGGCCCATGTGACGAATAGTGGAAATCTCAAATTTTCTCCTCGATGACGACCAAATGAACCCCGTTTTTATGATTTATATCTCTGTGAGGCATTCTGAGAGATGGGCGTTAAAGACTTCTTAGAATCTCCATGTCTAGGGTTACCGAACTTGAAAAGTTCAGCTGCGGTGTCTTTGGATGAGATTGGTGGAGAACAGTATGGGAAGATCATCTGTTATCCGAAGTTTGACGTTGAAGAGCTCAGTTCTAGGCTGAGGGAGCTACTGGACCTGAAGGTTTCGGAGATCGAGTTCTCTGGCCGGACAAGAATCTTTGACCTCAATGTCTTGGGTAAGGGACACGTGAGCATTGTGGTTGTTGCTTACGCCGATGAAAAGAGATGTGCTTTGAAGATTCGGAGGACGGATGCAGATAGATTTGACATGAGCCACGAGGCTGAGGCACTTAGGGCTGTGAACGCTGTCGAGGTTGGACCTACAGTGTATGGATCGTCAAAGAACTTTATTCTAATGGAGCTTATAGAAGGCGTCTATTTTCCTGAATGGCTGGTGAGCGTCAAGGGAAGAGATAGGAAGAAGAGGGTGCAGAGGGTTTTGAGGTTGATCATAGAGGACTGCTGGAAGCTCGATAGAGCTGGAATAGATCATGGTGAGTTGAGTAGGGCTTCGAGACACGTGATCGTGGAGGGAGACAGGCCTAGAATTATAGATTTTGAGTCTGCAAGTACAGCGAGGAGAGTGAAGAACGTCACTTCGATGTGCCAGTTCTTGTTTGTTGGCAGCAAGGTATCGAGGTTATTGAGAAGGGTTCTTCCGAATTTGAGTAGAGAGGGAATCATTCATGCGCTGAGGTCTTTCAAGGTGGAACCGACGAAGAAGAGCCTGGAGAAGATTCTAGAGGCGTGTGACTTATAGAGTTGACTCTCACATGCCTTCCAAATATTTTTTTGGTTTCTGAAGTCTTCGGAAAATGACTATTTTTAAGAAAGGGGAGTGGAGACGAGAA
>CAZKBR010000007.1:0-37341 GCA_964551465.1 uncultured Candidatus Bathyarchaeia archaeon | reverse complement strand
TACACCCTTCCGTCACAGACTTAAACAAATTTTATGGTAGGATAATGGTCATAACCTCGTATCCGTATCAAACAGAAAAGAACATGGCAATATTTGATCGAGAAGGAAAACCATTGAAATACAAGGTCGTTTAACCCAAATTCTCCCTTAGCGCAAAAGGCAACATGTTCAGACGCGACGCTTGTCTCCTTCCTCCCTCATCTTGAGGATCTGCTCCGACTTTAGGAACTTGGGGTCTTCAATCCTTGCCAATTCACCATACTTGCCCACATTCAGACGAAGCCTGCCTTTGAATCTGTTCACATAGCCGTTTGCGACATCTATGACATCACCCTCTGATACCTGATCAACCCTTTCATCCCAAAGAACAAGAGTCGTTATCCCAGTTCCATCACCGACCACAACATCAACAACCCGGTGCTCCTCTCCATCCCTCGTCTTCACAACCCGAGCATCCTCCTTCCTAAGCACGCGCAAACGAATCGTCACACCCCTAGCACCATCCTCCAACCCTCTCACCGTATATAGCAAGACATCTCACCTTGAGAAAACACAATCAGCATTCATGCACAAAAAAGCTAGGAACCATAAGAGGGATTAAGAGGAAATAGAGAAAACGCGCGCGGTAGGAGCTTGCAGGAGTCCCAATCCTACACCGCTTCCTCTGACCTCGATTTACGTTTCGACTTGGTCTCGCCCTAAGCCTCGTCTCCACCTAATCTTGGTCTGAGGGCGCATTCTTTCGATGAGTTTTTCCTAGCTCTTTCGAGCCGGGCGATCCTAACGCGAACCCCACCTCCGCGCATGAGGTAGGAACTCCGCAAGATCTTCCCATCAGGACTGCCTACTAGCCCTTGGGAAACCCAAAGGCTTTCGGTTTTAGACCAAAGCTCCTACAGATAGTTAAGGAAAGAAGCATGCAATTAAGGAATGCTTTTATGTTCTTATAGTAAAACTTTTTTGAGGAAATGATCCTTTTTGACATTTTTCTAGGATCTGAGTGATTTAGAATGTCAAAAAGATGAAGCCTTTTGTCCTAAGTTACCAAAAAAATGTTCAATCGATCTGCGTCATGCTCGAGTTTATTATGAGCAAACAATGCCGCGCGAAAGAATCAATCCTCTGATAGGCGTCCTCGCCCACTAGAAGCGATAAGAGATTTATTGATGAAACTGGAAATACTTCCTAATGGCCCGGACAGACAGCCCGGTGGAGGAGTAGAGAAACTCTCCGCCGAATGTAGTGGTTAAGCATGGCGGGCTCTGGAAGAGGGAGCAAAGGTCCTTCTTGAGACACCCGCTGACAGGAGTTCGAATCTCCTCCGGGCTACCACCGCTCAAGCGTGAATTTATACTAAACCTTTCTTTTTTTCACATCTTAAGGTAAGGTGTTTGAAACAAGGATATTTAAGTCAGTAAAGATAAAGAGTAATATGAAATTAATTTGAAGATGAAAGCAAGCCGAGTGTTTGGCTTTATTCTTATTGGTTTAGGTCTAATCTCTTTCCTGTATGGTTACTGGTCGGAAGGATTTGTAATCTTTGTGATAGGCGTAGGATTTGCCTCTTACCATGGCCTGACAAAGCCCTGATTTTCTAAAGTCTAGAAGGCTTTGATTGAAGGAAAAACTTTCAGAAGATATGATTAAGCTATTGAAGCTTCTTTCCTCAATTGTTCTATGCGTTGAGCCATGTCCTCGTACGGTGATTTTCCTGGAATGATACCCCACATCGTCCACATAGATGTCAAGATGAGGGAGTATACCTTCTCACCCATATCTGTTCGATAGCGTACTCTCAGGTATCCTGTTCCCCAGATCCGGTCAGCCTTAACCTCGGTGATTTGCTTCAATGGAATCTCGAAACTACCGTCGTTCTTCAATCCCTCTTCTATTCTATTAGAATAGTCTTCGACCTTGACTCTGAGAAACTTTCCGCCAAGATACTTTACATAGACAATTCTACGGTTTGTCAAGATTAGTTGACCCTTAGCAGCTTGACCCATGCTAGGCTTCTCCTTCTCGTATAAGCCCACTTCTGCTTTTCCCATCACGCTTTCAGACAAAATTTCTCTCCTCCTGTTTAATGTCTTAATACAACTACTATTTTACTCTTTTTCGCGTCTTCATCTCGACGTAGAAAAAGAAAGATTGAGCGCCTGAAAATTGACATTAGAATTCAATCTTAATTTAATCATCTTTGTTTCTTGACCTTACTTTTTAGCCTAGGAATGTACAATGGCTCTCTTTTCTTATACTCGATGTATTCTTTACCGAAACGTTTTCTGAGGACTGGTTCTTCAATCTTCTTCAATTGTATTACACTAATAAGCATAAAGAGCGGTGTGAATATGAAGATTAGAGAGACCGATTGAAACAGAATGCCAATTCCGATGAATATTGTGAACCAGCCAGTGCTTTGAGGATTTCTGATGTAGGCATAAGGACCAGTGGTGACAAGCTTCATCGGCGGGTTGAACCGAGCTGGTGTCCCCCTTGCCTTAATGAACTCAAGAATTGACCAAAACTGTAAAAAAAATCCTACAGTAAGGAAGGGCATCGATAAAAGAGTGTTCCAAGGTGGGACAGGAAATTTGGGTAATCCTAAGAATACACCTATCCAAATAGAGAAGATAACATACAAAACGATATATGCGAAAAAGAGGAGTGTTCCAACAATGCTGAGAATAATTTGTGTCCCTTTTTTCGGACCTTTAAGAAGAAATTCAATCAATTTATCAAGAAAAATCATATCAATCGTCTCATCCTCTCAGTCGTAATTGGACAGTTAACCAAGTATAGATTACTCATCAAGAAAAGCACCTAACAGAATTTTGAAAGAATCGCTTCACTTCAATAATCTTATTAGGTTTTATCTTTGCACTCTTTACTTTCAATCCACCTCAACTTCCATTATTCAAACTCTACGATAAGTGGAGATAGCACCCGACTATTCTTCCCCGCACCTCCCTCTTTTTTGGAACCTCAGAACTGCATCGAATGGCATGTATTAAAAAGAGCATCTCTGGGATCATAAAGGGTAAGACAAGCACAAGGACTCTCATGATCGCCTAATGTTTTCTTTACAGACTGGACGCTTAGTTTTTCAATGACGCGTGTCTACTGTTTTGCTCCGCATTCGGGGCAGTACTTGGCTTCAGAATTGATGGTTGATCCACATCTTATACAGATTTTCTCTTTTTGAGGTGAAACTTCAGGTGGCTTCTCTTCTTTAATTGGAATTGGCGGTTGCTCTTTAGCTATCCAAGTGGCGACGTAGAAAGCCACGTAAACAATCCAGGCGAGAAAGTATTCAGGGGTGATAATTTCAAGGTCCACAGGACCTAAACCTGGGACGGCGTTCAGTATCGCCTCATACTCCGTCTCAAAGTATTGGAATACCAATGCATACATTAGGGATGCGAGGCCTAACTCCGAGAGATGGGCGATCTCCTTTCCACGATCGACTTTGTTATAGATTATCAGTACACCGCCGATTATACTGCTTAGCCCTCCGCCCATGGTCAGAAGCCAGAGCTTGGTGTATATCTGAAACATAACCTTTATGAAAACTGCAAACATACCTTCTGGCATGTGCGCGACAATGTGGTCAATCACCTCTCCTATATACCGGTAGGGTATACCGTAATAGCTGGCGTCAATGGATTCGAGATAACCCATGTAAAGGATGAATAGGCCTCCCACGATTAAGATCACTCCAGCCACTCTGTTTCTATTCAACTTCATAGCCATCCAACCCTTTCTTTGAATATTCTGCCTCCTGTCGGAGCGCCTCTATGGCATCTTGCCTGTTCTCCCAATGGCTATAGCTCCGCTTTACTCGGTTTTGATGTATCTTTCCGGGTTTCTGTCGAACGTCTGCTTGCACATCGGTGCACAGAAGTAGTAGGTCTTCCCCTTGTATTCAGACTTCCATTTAGAGGTCTTCTCATTTATCTCCATATTGCAGACAACATCCAAAACCATTTCTTAACCTCCTCTTGAAAATATTGGACGAAGAAATTAATCTAATTTTCGGCTATCCAACTATAGAAGAGTGGAAATCGTGTACGATGACGGATTTGACACCCATCATCATCTCTTCAGCAAAATTCTCATATGCAGAGGTCAGTCTTCCCATTCTAAGAGCCTTCTTTCTCCCTCAATCTTCTTTATATCTGTAATGTCTTGCGTTACTTCCAAGCATCCAAGATATTCTCCCTTTTCGTCGCGAACTGCGAAGTACCGGATATGAATTAACCTGCCTTTCAGGTTGAGCCAGAACTCAGCCACATCTTTCCTCCCACTCTTGAACGCCTTCAATATCTTCTCGACGATATGCACACTCTTCTGTGGATGACACTGCTGAACTTTTCGGCCAATTATCGCCTTCGTTCTTGCGAAGATTCTGTCCTTAGATCGACTGAAGTATCGTACCGTGTCCTCTTCATCCACAAAAGTGATGTCTACTGGGAGCGTGTTAAAGATCGCTTCAATTCCGTCCTTCGGTAAATTGCCCGTCTCAAAAGGAATTGTACCTTCTATTTCACGCTTTGGAACCAGTCCCTTCGTCTCTTCAACGGTTATCCTTGCAGATTCAGGAGTGAAAGAGCAGTAGCCAAGCTCATCAAACTGCTGCCTAACATCTTTCCACTCGCCTTCTCCTATCACATCCAAAGCCGTTGGAAAAAGAATGTTGTTCTCCTTATAGAAATGGCTTGAGAGCATGTCAGCAAGCGACAGCGCTACCTCCTCCAGTCGCTTCGTAAAGGCTTGAAAAGCCATGTTTTCGCGGTCGCTAAGTCTGTAAAGGCTCTTCTCTATCTCTCTTATCCTGTCGTGTTCTGTCCACATTATCGCTGGAGGCTGTTTGACCCCATGCTTCTCAAGATAAGGAAAAAGAACATTTTCTTCCCGCAGATAGTGGCTCTCAGATTCCTTGAAACCCTTCGTGAGGCGGACTAATTCTTTCATTTCCTCGTCAGCAGAGTCAAAGTCTCCCGCTTCCTTCGTCCTCTCTGCTATGTTTTTCAGTTCATCGGCAAAGTTCAGCAGAATCCTATGTTCCTCCGAGAGAATCTGAATGGGGTGTCCTGGAGGCACCATAGGCTTTGCTTTTTCAAGGGACTCCTTAAACACGGCGAGGTGAACGTCGCAGAGCCTCTGGACCTCTTCCCTCGGCATACCTTCCTCTATGAGTTCCTCTTCTATCTGGGATATCACAGTCGGTGTGGCATCTCTCAACACCTCTTTAAATCCTTCTTTTACTTTCTCTGGGTCCTCATCTTCATGAAGTCTCTTTATCATCCTCTTCAAAACTTCCTTCACATCTTCTCTCTTGCCCGATGACTTACCCATTGCTCTGCCTCCTTCCATTCTATAATCTAACCTTATGTCAGAGTTGCTTCCTTTCTTCAAGCTTTCTAAAGAATTCCATCTTTCAATCCCCTTTCCATATGGGTTGACTCATTTTTCTTTTCTGCTGTTCACATTTTTTGCCTATCGGTTTTTCAAAATGCGTGCGCGACCCCACAAGGTCACTGTGCTGATCCACAGTTCGGACAGTATTTGGCTTCGACTGATACCTCTGCCCCGCATTTAATACAGTATTTTTTCTTAGGTGTTGTGGCCGGTGAAGGTGTTGTGGGTTCCACCTTCATGTCTTTGAGAATTCCCCTTGCTTCTTCGCGTATACGTTCATTCTCACTCGTAAGGGCTTTGGTCAATGGTTCAACTGCTGGTTTTCCAATCATCTCAAGCGTTCTTCTCGCGTATACCCTCATTCTCCCGAGCTCGCTTCCCAGAGCCTCGATCACAGGATCTATAGCACGCTCGCCAATCGAACTGAGGGCGTGCGCAGCAGCCAAGGCCACTGGAACTTCCATAACTCCGATCGGGCTGGTTCTTCCCCTAACGTTGTCGGAGAGGCACCTCACCAGCGCCTCTATCGCCCTCTCGTTACCGATTTTTCCCAGGGCCTGGACTGCAGCCACACAAACATTACCGTCGGTTGCAATCCTCTCCAGAAGCCTGATCAAAGGGTCAGTCGCCCTCTCATCACCAATATCCCCCAACGCGTATGCCGCGGATGCCTGCTCCCTAGGCTTTCCGGTCTCAAGCTTTCCTATTAGCCCTTCAACATCTTTCTTCTCTTTCAGTTTCTCTACCTCTGAAGGCCCAAGCAATCTATCGAATATGCCCATTTCCTTTCCTCTCCATATGAAGTATGGACTACAAACATTAAAATATTCCCGTGCGATGATGCGTTTCGCGCACACGTAATTAGGATTACACGGATATAACTGAGTGATTGACCAGAGTTAGACAGAACGAATATCTTTCCTTTTTGACTAATCTCTCCTTGATTTGAGAGGAAAGGAAGAGTAATAACTTAGGCGTGGTATGCTGCACGTTTTGATTTCAAGGAGTCGTTTCAGTATGCGAATGTTTAAGGCGGTCATATTTGACTGGGACGGGACCTTAGCCGACACGAGGAGGACGGTCACGGAATCATTTAGAAGAGTCTTATCTGAAGCCGGCTACACGATCAGCGACGAGTTCATAGATAGAAGAATTGGCGTTGGGACAAGAAAAATTATGGAGGATGCATTAAGAGAATGCGGTATTGACTTCAATGAAGAAGAGTTGGAAAGACTTGTCGAAAGGAAGATCGAGTTTCAAACCGAGCTGACAGGAGCTGTAGACCTTTTTGAAGGAGCAGTTGAACTGCTCGATGCTCTATATGGCAGAGTTAAGATCGCTCTGGCAACGATGGGTCCCAAGAAAGTCGTCGACAGACTGCTCTCGGAGAAGTCCATCAGAAGATACTTCGATGTAGTGGTTACGGCTGACGAAGTTCCAAAACCGAAACCAAACCCAGAAATCTTCCTGAAAGCCGCAAGAAGAATTAAGGTCAGGCTAGAAGAATGCCTAGTCGTGGAAGACTCAATATTTGGAGTGAAGGCCGCAAAGGCAGCTGGCATGGGATGCGTGGCCGTTCCCTCAGGTGCCTACACGGCTGAAGAACTGAGAAAAGAGGAACCAGACTTGCTCATCAACTCCCTTAAGGAGAAGGAAAGAATAATGGAACTAATCCAGCAGTAAACATAACGATCGATCTAGGAGGCTGGTTTGGTTGAATAAGCGGTTGGAATACTTCATCTCATTTGTCTTGGGAGGCCCCCTCTGGCTGATGGCCCTCGCCTTCCTCACATTCTGCATCATAAAACAAGTCCTATCTGACCTGGTGAAAACTCCATGACTGAGAGAATCAGGCAACCATCTCTTGGAAAAGAGTGGAGAAAACAACCTCCTGAAATTGCGCGACTCCTTATTGCAGTTATATCGATCGAATAAGTATTGAGCAGAGCGCGCCATCAGACAACTAGCCTCTCGCCCTCTCTCCTCTCAACCTCTTCCTTCTTCCTGAACCTAGAACCAACCCTCGTCACCTTGATGTCGTACTCAATGAAAGAATTGACATGAGTGTTTAGAGTTCTGTCCATGTCCTCCAACTCTTCACGGGTGAAGTTGGCCATCATCTCAGGACTGTTAACCCACTGCCACCAACCCATCAGGCTCCTGTTCAGAGACATTATGGAATATCTTATAGACTTGACTAGGTCCAGCCTATCCCTGTCCTTCCTCGAGGCGCTCTCCTTCAAATCCTTGAGAACCTTCCTGCAACCAGCGATCCACTTATCCTCACTCAAACGCCGATACCACCTGACCACACAATACAAAGCGTCACATAAAAACATGACGAGAAATTAGAACTTGACGACAGCTCCGCTCTTAAACCTGTAAGAGGCACCCCTAGGCCCGCTGAGCCTCTCAACTTGCCCCCTCTCCAGCATAACCTTCAAGATGTATTCCAGCATCTTCCTATCCCACTCGATCTCAAAGCTCGCCCTCAAGCCACCATCTATCTCATCCACGCCCCACATCCGATCCTTCTCCGTGTCCAAAAGCCTGACTATCAGTGTACTCGTGTCCTCAATCCAATTCCACGGATAGATGAACCAGGTCCAGACCTTCACCACCTCAGCAAAGTAGTCAGGTCTAAACTCGGACTCAGGAATGTACTGCATCACGGCAACCTTCATCTCCTCAGGATTCAGTTTACTTAGATGATCTGTGGAAGTGATCAGACTCTTACCAGTATCTGTAATGTCATCAACAACAAGTATTCTTCTACCTCGAAGATCCGCAACAAGCGGATACCTTATTGTGGCCTCATCCTTTGTCTTACCAGTCTCAATCCAATGCTCGACCTTCAAACTGACTAGGTCGATCACCCCGAGGAAATCACACATCAACCTGGCGGGAAGCCATCCCCCACGGGCCAGCCCGACAATCATGTCAGGCCTATAGCCAGATGCCTTCACCTTCTCAGAAACACGCTTGACCATATCGTGGACCTCTTCAAAAGTCACTATTTTACACTTCATCCTCAAAGCCGGCATCCCAACACCACCAAAGCATCATATACACTCATAACAAACTTATAAGAGGCAAAAATCCCGAAAAGAGAAAATATTAAATATGCTTGTAATAACCTTTTCTACGACCAAAGGAGCAAAGAAGTCTAAGCAATGGTAGAGATCTGTCCAGTCTGTGGGCTTCCAAAGGAAATTTGTGTTTGTGGCACAATAACCAGAGAACAACAGAGAGTAACGGTCAGACGCGAGACAAGAAGATGGGGGAAGACAGTAACAGTAATCCAAGGAGCATCTGGCAGAGCCAAGGACCTGAAGACTATTGCTAAAACACTTAAAACCCTCTGCGCTTGTGGCGGAACAGCAAAGGACAACCAGATCATACTACAAGGCGATCACAGAGAGAGGGTGAAACAATATCTAACTCAACTGGGGTTCCAAGAGGAGAATATAGAGATCCATTGACCCCATCCTGACTGGGAAGAACTGTAGCACTACAAGCGGATAACACAACGACCTGTAAATCCCCGTGCGTGGCTTAGTTCCAGACAGGTAGCTAAGTTTCTTATCTAAGACCGCATGGACTTGACCTAAACGTCGAGGTCAAGACTATCCTTTAGATCTCTATACCTATTTCTCACAGTGACCTCAGTCACTCCAGCCGCCTCCGCTACCTCTTTCTGAGTCTTTCGTTCACCTTCCAAGACACATGCTATGTAAAGCGCCGCGGCTACCAGGCCCATTGGCTCTTTTCCAGCAACCACGCGTTTTTTCCCGGCCATTCTTATGATCTTCATTGCAGTTTGCTGGGTTTTTTCGCTGACACCGATCTTCGACGCGATCTTCGGGACGCGCCTTTTAAGATCTATGATCGGCATCTTAAGATTAAGCTCAGACAATAATAGGCGATAGCATCGAGCTACATCCTTCTCCTCGGCCAGGCTGGCGGCCGAGATCTCATTCAACGTCCTGGGTGTCTGTGAGAGCCTACACGCTGCGTAGACGGACGCTGTAACTATGGCTAAAATAGAACGTCCTCTCACCAGTCCCTTATCCAGCGCCCTTCTGTAAATTAAGGCTGCCTTCTCCTTGACGGAGTCTGGAATCCGAACCTTGTCTGAGAGCCTATCGAGCTCGGCCATCGCTTGGGCAAGGTTCCTGTCGATCGAAGAGTGGACCTTTGATCTGATCTGCCACTTTCTGAGCCTGAGCATCTGGAATCTAGTCGACGCCGGTATCTTTCTACCGAACGCGTCTCGGTTTGCCCTGTCTATCACCGTCGAGAGACCCTTGTCGTGGAGTGTGAGTGAGAATGGTATCCCAACCCTACTCCTTTCCTCCATCTCCTCCTTCGTGAACGCCCTCCATTCTGGTCCAATGTCCATGACGTTCTCTCTTATCACCAATCCACAGTGCCCGCATACAATCTCGCCCCTCTCATAGTCTTCAATAAGGTCATGGCTACTGCACTCTGGGCATATAGTGGGACGCCTATGGAAGCGATTCTCTTCCTTCTTCTTTTCCATGGCCACCTCACCTCAAATTACATAGACTGGCCAGTAGGTTTGGATTGGAGTACATGGCTCAGAAAAATCTTCATCAATATATTGCGCGGGCGCGCAATTCAGATTAGACTGAGTGTATGGAACTCTGGCCCAGTAAAACAAAGTCGATAACGCTTCCCCTATATAAGCCTTTCGGTCGGGCCTACTGTTTGCGCGCAAAAGGATTAAACATCTATTACCTTTACCCTTTTCATGAGACTCTCGAGTTTTTCGTCTCGATCCTCTGAGACTAGCCTCAGGTGTTCAACCTTCATTGGGTCTACATCTACAAATCTGCAGGCAACAACATCTACAGCCAAGACATCCACACCCAAGATCACTTTGCTTCCAGCGTCCACGACATTCAAATCTGGCCTTATCACACTGGCTATATCGGCGATCACCTTATCCACGCCCAAAGGATGGTATACGCTAAACTTACGCTTCTGGGGTAGGAGGCCCAATAAGTTCTTTATGGCACATGTTAAACGTGTCGTTGAGTGTGTGCCAATCCTCGGAACGTTGACGAGAACGTCAGAATCTAGGACTGTCTTTGGGAAGTCGATCTCCTTAAGCGCGTGAGGACTAGAAACGCGGACCTTAACCCGTTCATCTTCGCAAAGATCAACAGCTCTCACACTTCCACCAAAACGTTTTACAAGAGCGTTGACACCAAGACTCTCAAATTGCTCCTTTGGGTCATGCATCATGCTACTTGTCTCGCCTATCACCACAGATTTGGCGCCAGACAAGAGAAACCCGACGATGCTCGATAGAAGATCTAAAGACGGATGGTAGATCCCGCAGATATTCGGTTTAATCAACGCAAGAAACGTCTTCTCGAGTTTAAACCCAGCCTTTGAAGATAAGTCTGGTAAATGGCGGACAGCATACTCAAGATTGCAAACGATTACATGATCACTCATTGATCACCCTCCTACTATACGCTCGCGAAAGGTTGTGGTTCAAGTCTTTCCGAGAATAAGGATGTCTAGGGCAATCTGATACCAGTTTGGACCGACATCCCTGACAATCCTGGAGAAATTTAGCTCAAATTTTAGGCCAAGCTCCTCCAGCCTAGCGGAAACTTTCCTAGCAATCTCTTCCTTCGGATCCTCCTCTTTTTTAGCGTGGGTGAAGTCGTAGTAATGTATCCATCCGCCCTCTGGTTTCAGGGCTACTTCGGCAACCTCAATGTAATAGTAGGCCATCTCCGGCAGTGGCATAAGCACGCGATCCGCGACGCCCTTCAACCTGCCTTCAACGATCTCTCTTGCATCCCCAAAGATCGGGACCACGCGGTATCCGACTCTGTTCAGCTTGATGTTCTCCTCCATCAGTCCGACCGCATCCGGGTTTATGTCAATCGAGTAGATTTTGTCTGCCTCACTGTTTCTCGCGATCATTATCGAGTAGCACCCCACTCCGGCGAACATGTTTACGATGACCTCTCTTGGCTTGACGAGCGCTGTTATTCGGTTTCTCTCATATGACAGCCTCGGCGAGAAGTACACCTTCGCCAGATCTATCTTGTAGACGCATCCGTACTCGTGATGGATAGTCTCTGTCTTCTTTTCTCCAGCAACCCAATCGAGGCCTCTGAGTCTCAGCGTACCATGGACTGGACTTGTCTGATTCAGGACTGTCTTAACGTTTTTGTTCGTCTTCATAACCGCTTCGGCTATAGTCTTCTTGTATCCCTCGACCTCCTCTGGAAACCTTATTACGGCTATGTCGCCAATAACGTCAAAGGACTTTGGCACCATCCTTGCTTTCTCGGAACCTAACTCTTCTTCCAACAGTTCTTCTAAGAGTTTCTTTGCCATCATGATCCACCTATTATTTAAAAGTCGAGGCAATCACAATGCAAACGCGCATTCATTTTGATCTTCGATCGAAAATTGAGTAAGAAAAGCCTTAAATAGAATTTTGATATTCAATAAGACTCTGAGGGATAAAAATGTGTGAAAAGAAGAAAAAAGAGAAGAAACCTTGCGATTAGATCCATTTTTTTCTAGATTGAAGAATCTAAACTAAATCCTTTTCAATATTCTGCTCTAACCTTTTTCTGAGTTACCTTCAGGGACTTCCAAAACTACGCTCTTGACTCGAGGTTTGTTAGCACGCAAGCGGCAGTTATCCAAAAGCTAATCAAGGAACGAAAAGCAAGTATTCGCTGGTGTCTTAGATGAACCGTTCAAGACTGATGAGACGAGAAGGGGCTGTCTTAATAATCATCGACGCCCAGGAGAAGCTGATGTCGAAGATGGTCAGAAGAGAAGAGGTGGTGGGTAACATCGCGAAGTTCGTTAAGTTCGCTAAGATCGCGGGAATACCAGTGATCCTAACAGAGCAGTACCCAAAGGGGCTGGGACGAACCGTAGACAACTTAAGAGAACTCATCCCAGACCTCAAGCCGATCGAGAAAGTGTCGTTCAACTGTTTTCTCTCGGAGGAGTTCAGAAGAAGGCTCAAAGAGACTGGCGCAACAACGCTCATTCTTGTGGGAATCGAGGCACACATCTGCGTGACACAGACAGCTCTACAAGGTCTAGAAAAATTTAGGGTCTATGTCATTGTGGACGCAACATCCTCAAGAACAGAGAAAGACTTAACGACAGCCATCGAAAGGATGAGACACGAAGGAGTTGTCATAGCCTCAACAGAGATGGCGATCTACGAGATGCTGAAGAAGGCAGGAACAGACGAGTTCAAAGAGGTTCTGGAGATAATCAAGCAAGAGACTCCCAGTCCATCCAACGCGCCTGAGAATAAGCCTAATATTCCGAGGTGAAACACAATAGCCAGATCAGCTACCTACAGACTTAGCAAAAAGCTTAACTTCAGGTAAAACAACACCAAAAAAGAACAGGAAATGATGAAATGGCAGAAGAGAAGAAACTGAGCGGAGTAATGTATGAGTGCCTAAAATGCGAGGCGAAGGTTACTGCAGAAGAACTTGCGAGGATCCCTGAGATAAAGTGTCCAAACTGTGGCTTCAGAGTTCTCAGGAAACTGAGGCCGCCCATAGTAAAGAGACTGAAGGCTCGGTAAGTTAGAAAAATATCAATATGGTCCAACAGCAAATCTTGATCGAAATCCTAAAACCCCAAAGTTTTCTTGACGCAAGGTTTTCGACAAAGATACATTTATCAAGCTTCACTTAGCACTCAAATATTTTTTTAATTTGTAAAGTCTTCGGATAGTGGGACGAAGAACTGATAGGTTAAAAAATGTTAATACAAGGGAGAGGATCATGAAAATAAAATTCTTGGGCGCAACCCGTCAAGTGACGGGATCAAGCTACCTTCTGAACGCCGGCGGAGCGAAAATCCTTGTCGATTGCGGAATGTTTCAAGAGCGGGGCTATTCCTACAGAAACTGGAAGAGCTTTCCAGTTCCTCCAGACCAGATCCATTATCTCCTCCTCACCCATGTTCACATAGACCACTCCGGGCTTATTCCCAAGCTTGTCAAGGAAGGATTTACGGGAGATATTCTCCTGACCCCTGCATCCAAAGAGATGTTTCCGATCGTCCTTTTGGACTCTGCCAGAATGCAGGAAGAAGACGCAGCCTTCAAGAAAAAACGCCATGAAAAGGAAGGCCGAAAAGGACCCTATCCAGAAATCCCTCTGTATACAGTCCATGATGCCGAGAAATGTTTTCCGCTTCTAAAGGATGTTCCCTATGAAGACTATCTCCCGCTGAATGACCGAGTCAAGGTATGTTTCCATGATGCCGGTCACATACTTGGCTCGGCCATGATTGAGATCATTGTTCAAGATGAGAACGGGTCGCGGAACATCATCTTCTCTGGGGATATCGGCCAATGGGGTAATCCTCTTCTCAGCAATCCCTCTGTCTTTGATCGAGCAGATTACGTAGTCATGGAGTCCACATACGGAAATCGCAACCATGACAATCCCCAAGATATTGATGAAAAACTCTGCAAGATCATCAACGACACGGTAAAGGCTGGTGGTAATGTCCTCATCCCCACCTTTGCCATCGAGCGTGCCCAAGAGCTTTTGTATCACCTCAACCGCTTAACGCATGCGGAGAGGATCCCTTATATTATGACCTTTCTCGATAGCCCCATGGCTGTTGAGATCACGAAGGTCTTTGAACAATGTAAGAAGTATTTTGACAAAGAGACATGCGTGCTCTTCAAGGACGGCAAATCCCCTTTTGACTTTCCTGGGCTGAAGCTCGTCGAATCTGTCGAGGCGTCCAAGGCGATTAACCTGATAAAAGGGTCAACCATCATCATGGCCGGTTCGGGGATGATCACTGGAGGACGCATTAAACATCACCTAATCATAAACATAACTCATCCAGAATCTACGCTTCTCTTTGTGGGATACCAGGCGGTTGGGACGCTGGGACGACAAATCTTGGACGGAGTTTCTCCTGTCAGAATCCTCGGACAGTCCTATCCAGTGCGGATAAAGGTCGAGAAGATCGACGGCTTTTCCGCCCACGCCGGCATGAACGACCTGCATCGCTGGCTCAACAGCTTCAAAACTCCGCCGAAGCATGTTTTCCTGACCCACGGCGAAGAGGAATCAATCTTGAGCTTAGAGAACTACCTCCAATCTAAGGGCGGATGGAAAGTGAGCGCACCAACATACATGGAAGAATACAACCTTTAACTCTTCCAAAAGACTGTTATCCCCAGTCACTCTACATCAACAACATGAGCGAAACTTAACAACAATAACCCAAAAAAGAGAGAAGAAACCGAGACTTTTTCGTCGATTGGCTAGAAAAATCTGACCACAAATATAAGGACGTAGAATATGTTCAGATACTGGATCAGAAAACTCACAACCGCCGCCCTATCGATCCTCAAAGCCTTGGATATGCTTATGGCTATAGACAGCAAGCCCATCGACCAAACCTGCAAGACCAGCATGAGAACCCTCCAGGCCAAGGGATACACCAGAAGCCCGGGGAGCAGGAATCCACTCAAGCCCCAGAGAAGAGAATACCCGATCATTGGCAGATACGAGAAAGCCACGCCAGAAAGCAGGCTTAGGTGCTCCTCCTTCTTCCGATAGAGCACGTAGGTCAAGGCCTCACATAAAAGGAAAACCACTATCCAACTAGCCCAGAACTCTAAGAAGATCTGATATGGCGAAACCATCGGTCGGCTGTTGTAGAAGAAGAGTATGGGCTCCAAGTCGGCGACCAGAGAAGAAATCGAGCCAAGTGCCATAATCGCCAAGGCCTCCATCAACCCTCTCTTAGGAGAGGAAGATATGTATGCAAACAACCACTTTGGCAAGAAGAAGGCCTGCAAGTCGGCTATGAAAGGCAACTCCCGTGGCTCCTCAATCCTCATCGACTCCAACCTCTCTTCATCAGACTCCAACATCCTGAGGGCCATCAAGCCCTTATCCGTGAGCACGTATTTCCTATCACTATCCTGGGTAATCAGATCGCCGAGGCTGTCGATGTGATAATACAGTGTACCGACGCTCACATGCAGTTCTTCCTTCAGATCCTTGAAGCCAGCCCTACCATTCTTCCGGATTCTGTCAATTATCCTCTTCCGAAGGGGGTGGCTAAGAGCAGAGTATACCGCGGAAGCCCTGCTTTTGCTCTTTTTAACCGTCAGTTACACGCACCTCAGTAGATGTCCCGGCTGACGAATCACCCAAAACGATCTCACTGAAATAATATGACATCCTCAACCTTAATTAAAAGCATTAACGGAACCACTTTAAGCAGGACGGAAAAATCGCAGCCTATCATCAGACTACTACTCAAAGGATAAATTTGTGAATTGCACACTAATATTTTTCTGCGGGAGCGCAATGTCAGTGAGGGAGGTCGAACTAGGACAGACCAATTTATTTTAGTCACCCAAATTGGGAATACGTCTCTTTAAATGCCTTTGGTAGTTATAATCCTTAACCAATAGAAGCGTGGCAGACAATGGATCTGTATGACAGAATCGTCGAGTTGGGAAAGAGGCGCGGGATATTCTTTCCCTCATTTGAAATATACGGAGGACTCAGCGGTTTCTTTGACTATGGACAAATCGGATCACTTCTCAAGCGCAATCTTGAGGATAAGTGGAGGAAAATGTTTGTCCTGAATGAAGGGATGGTCGAGATCGAGTCGGCCATAATAACACATGAACGCGTCTTCGAGGCGTCCGGCCACATCGCGCACTTCACAGACATAACGACCAAATGTCTCTCGTGCGGCCGAATGTACCGAACAGAACTTCTCTTGACGGATTGTGGAGTCGAGATCAAAGAGGGTGCGAGTGCAGAGAAATTAGATAGTCTAATCGAGAAAAAAGGGTTGAAGTGCCCGGAGTGTGGCGGTAAACTGAGCCAATCGGAGCCCTTCAACCTGATGTTTAAAGTCGAGATCGGACCATATGAGAGGGGTGTCACCGGCTACGGCAGACCAGAGGCTGCTCAGGCACAGTTTGTAGACTTCAAGAGGGTCTACTTGGCTGAGAGGGAGAGGTTGCCACTCGGTATCGCTCAGGTGGGCAGATGCCTGCGCAACGAGATTGCACCTAGGAAGGGGCCGATCAGGCTCAGGGAGTTCACAATCATAGACTACGAGGTTTTCGTGGATCCAGAGGACATAACATATCCAAGGATCAAAGAGGTTGAGGACAAAAGGTTTCGCATTCTGACGGCTGACGAACAGCTTAAGGAAACCAGCAAGATAGCCGAGGTTACAGTTGGTGATGCCCTTAAGAAGGGTTTGATTGGAAACGAGGTTCAAGCCTACTTTTTGGCCCTTGCTGTGAAGTATTTGGAGGAGCTTGGAATACCTCCCGATAAGCAGCGCCTCAGGGAGCAGTTGCCTACGGAGAGGGCTCACTACTCAAAGCAGACGTTTGACCAAGAAGTTTGGCTTGAACGCTGGGGGTGGACAGAAGTTTCCGGTCACGCTAACAGATCAGATTTTGACCTGAGCAGACATATGATTTACAGCGGATTTGACATGCGGGTCTTCAAGCCTTTTGACAAACCCATGGCTGTCAAGATGTTGACAATGGATCCCAAGAGGAAGTTGATCGAGGAGGAATTTGATGAAGACGCTTCGACGATCCTTGACTTGCTTTCCAGAAGCGATCCAGCTCTCGTCAAGAGATGGCTAGATGAGAAAGGTTTCTATGAGGTCCCGGGACCCAGTCCCGTGAAGATTGAGGCAAGGCATGTGGAGTTCGGTGAGGGCGAAGAGACAGCCAAAGGCAGATACTTTGTTCCCCATGTCATCGAGCCCTCATTTGGAGTTGACAGGATCTTCTACGCTGTCCTCGAGTATGCGTACTTTGAGAAGAATGGCAGAGTCGTTCTAAGGCTGCCGAGAGACGTAGCTCCTCTGAAGGTTTCGGTTTTCCCGCTAATGAAGAAGGATGGTTTAAAGGAGGTTGCTGAGAAGATCTATCGTCTGATGATTGGTGAGGGATTCGTGGCGGATTACGACGACTCCGGCTCGATCGGAAGGAGGTACGCTAGAGCCGATGAGGTAGGAGTCCCTATCTGCATTACTGTTGACTACCAAACGCTGGAGGACAACACAGTCACTCTTAGGAACCGCGACACTTGGAGGCAAGTTAGAGTGAGAGTTGATGGCTTGCCAGGTCTTCTCAGGCGCTTCTTTGCAGGTTCAATCGAATTTGATGATCTTGGTGTCCTGTTTGATGGATCTGACTGACCTTAAGGGAACTTTCATCATAAGCGGCGGTTGGGAGTTATTTTTTTAAGAGTGTTGCGCTTCTAATGTCTTTGTATGTGACGTTGTTCTTTGGTGAGGCGGTGTTGGTTTTCCCTGGGGACACGGAGGAGCAAGTTAGAGGGATGGTTCTCGGCATATGCCAAGACCATGTCAGGAAGGTACTGCAAGGCGTGAGGGAATTGACGGGTATGGTTGACGACTTTGCCTCCGGGGAGAACCAAGAAGGTGCTGGTGAAAGGCTTATTCGGATTAGGGGTCTGAAGGAAGAAGCCGCCGAGATGAAGCGTGGGCTTCTGAAGGAGTTAGCTGAGGTCGGGATGCTCTTGATTGGCCGTGACGATATGCTCAGGTTGGTAACACACATCCACGAGATCGTAGAGCTGAGTGAGGAAGCTGCCTTTAGGGTTTCCGAGATAGTGAGGAAGAAGATCAGCTTGGAAGACGAGATCCGGCAGGGCTTCCTGAATATTGCCAAGAATGTTCTGAGGGCGGTTACGAACCTGAGGGAGACCGTATTTTCGCTGAAGTATGGCCGCGAAAAGACTATTGAGCTGGCTGGGAACGTCGACATAGCTGAGTACGTTGTTGATGAGATCTACAGGGATTTGGACATGAAGATCATAGACGCCAGAATGGATGTAAACCTCAAGCTCTTGCTGAGAGAGGCCGCCCTGTTCCTAGAGAATATTGCGGACAAGGCTGAGGAGGCCACGGACTCCGTTAGAATCTTAACGATTACCTATTGAAGGAGCTACAGAGCGTGAGTGAGCGGGAGGAGCCTTTCAAAGCAGAACTTCTGGAGAACAGGCTGGTTGTCTGGAATCCTAAGGAAGGATCCAAGCTTTTTGGTCTTGGGTTTTATGGAAAGCCTGTCGGAATACCCAAGCCGAAGGTCGCGGAGTTTGATACCCCCCTCAATGTCGATCTGATTGAGGGCCTCTATCTACTTGAGAAAGGACTAATCAAGGTCTATAGAGGCCCAAAAAAGCGCATAGTAAGCGCCAAGACGCTTAGAGAATACGGAATCAAAGCTTACGATGGATTCAAACTGAAGTACACTGTGTACAAGGACCTGAGGGAAAGCGGGTATGTGGTCTTGCCGGGGGTCAAGTTTGGGTGTGACTACGCAGTCTATGAGCGTGGACCTGGAATAGACCACGCACCATACCTGGTCTCGGTGAAGGAATCGAAGGAGAACATAACGTCAGCGGATATCGTGAGGGCTGGCAGGCTGGCAACGACCGTCAGGAAACGGTTCATAATAGCTGTTCCGAAGTCGAGGAAAGGAGAAATTCAATACCTGATGTTCAAGTGGTTCAAGGCATAAAAAATGACTTTCTAGCATGTTTTTTAAATTAAGCTGATGCTCAGGCCCTTACTTATGGGGGATACTCGTTTTGCTGAGTTGGTAAAAAGATATGTTTTTCCATTTATTTAAGAACCTGTAGTAAACTTTATCAGATCTTCTTGGGAAGTGAGCGGATTATGAGAAAATTAACTTTTATGAACATCGGGTCGGTCTTCGAAAGGACTAGGAAATCGATGTGGAGCACTTCCCTGATTGGAGAGCTATTCGATATTGATGTGGATTTTCAGGTGAGCACATGGCATGAAGTAATTCGAGATAATTATTTATTTCCTAAAGTGTCAGGCGATGTGGTGGTGAAGTTTCATCATCACTATCCTGACCAAACGTTGACAGATTATATGAAAAGGGAATACGGGCAGACCCACCTGCGTCCCGGAACGAGGTACACCGAGGCTTTCTGCTCACTGGTAGACAGAATCGAAAGGAAGATCAAAGAACAGATTGGGAACGTTGCCTACGTAAATTCGCCCTCCGCCATCAAGCAACTCAGAGACAAGAGAGAGATGTCGAGAAGGCTGATAGAAAGTGGTATTCCTCATCCTCGAGTCATCGAAAACCCAACTGTTGACACCGTCATAAAAAAGCTAGATGATGGTAAGCCGATGTGTCTGAAACCCATTGGAGGATCCTGCGGGCGGGGCATAACCAGAGTACGAAAGGTGGACGAGGGATACGAGGTCAAGACGACGTGGGAAGCCAGTGACAAATTTGAACCAGTTGAAAAATCCCACATGGAGATATTAACCAATGAGAACTTCGAACAATTTTTGGCCAAGTATATAAACTTCGGATGCTTGGTCCAAGAGTGGGTTGAGCCCCTTACGGGCATGTACGGAGGCGAGGGCTACATATTTGATGTAAGGGAAGTTGTCCTTTACCCAGACATATATGGAAAACCAGTAACAGAAGTGGTCAGAAGGGCTCCCCCAGACCAGGTGACAACAAACGTGGCCATGCACCACATGCCAACTGGATACAATTTTCTGAAGGACAACTTAGGATTCGAGAGAATCAGAAAGTCCAGGGAATTGGCTATGGAAGCGGCGCAAATCTTTGACAACTTAAATGAAAGCGGGGTCGACATTCTGTGGTCAAATGAAAAGTTCCCGTTCGTGATCGAGCTGAATGCGTTTCCCGGTCACATAGCCGCCTCATATTCAGGAGTTGATTTTCCCCTGCTTGAAGTACTTGGCATGCTGGAGTCTCTAGGCTATGATGTCAAAATAGACCTGCGGAAGCTGTGTTTTGAAAATACTATTCAGACATTGTATGAAACTTAATCGACACAAAAGTTTCTGAAGAGCCTTAGTACATTTTAGGTGGAGAAGATCTCATCCCATCCTGAAAAACTAAATCGGTCGAAAAACTATAGCATGTCTGCCAAGGCTCATCAAGTTTTCTCAAGTCGATGTAATTCGACCTTTTCTGATCTACTTTGCTCTTGCCCCTTTCCTCAATTTCATGCTCTTCGCAAAGTGTTGCCTACACATCGGGATGTACGCTTCGTGACCTCCTATCAGAATCTGCTTTTCACTATATACCTTCCTGAAGCTTCTTGTAGCCGGGTTGTCACATCTGCCGCCCTCCTTGTATTCGCATATCGCCGTCGTGGGTGTGTGCACATCCGCTTGTGCAAGTAGATCTCCTGCTATACCGAAGGTTCTACCACTGTAGTCTGTTGGAAGCACAGTGGTTACGACTATTATGCCTCGTTCCTCCACCCATTCCCTGATTTTTTCAACCAGCTTGCTAGAATAGAACTGCGCCTCGTCAATCATGATGATCTCTGTGTCGTCACGCAATTGTCTCTCTACATCATCAACGTCTCTTGCCACATACACGTCCTTGTCATCAAACCTTATCCCATCGTGCGACCGGATCCCCTTAAATCGTTTATCGGAGTATTTTTTAAAGACCTGAATTCCCTTCCTACCCCTTTCTCTTGAATATATTTTCTGCATTTCCCTTGTTTTACCAGAAAACATCGGCCCAAAAATAACGTGATGATACCCCAAGGTCCACTTCCCTTTCTCTTGTTGTTATAGGTCTATAATTCCTGTTCTTAAGCTTTCAGACACTATCAAAGGAAGAGGCCTTGTGATGCTGGTCTAAAACATCCCTGTTGTAAGACTAAATGACTCTATAAAATCCTCACTGCGTGCGCTCCCAAGATCGTAGATGAAAACTAAACCATCAGAAAATGGTACTATACTTACGCCACTCAAAACTATGCGTACTGGCCTGTTGGTGGCTCTTTAGGCGTAAACGGTTGTCCTTTAAGCTTTTCTGGAACGTTAAGAGCCCTCACCACGTTCGTGCTGTTGACAATGTATATTGGCGAACCATCGGGATTAAACTTCTTTAGCCTCTTGACACCCCTCAAAATCAGCCTAATCTTTAACGTCGTCCCATCACTCAGCTTGTATGTATTCCAATACTCCTTTTCTTCTTCAAAATCCACATCCTCGGCAGAAGCCAGATCCTCGGGTCTAAGAGCCAAAATCATCAAACCTCCGTAACTGACAAGGCAGTCTCTACCTTATAACAATTTTTGCGCGCGCATATAATATGCGTAGCTGATATGTCTTTTGAGCTATCACCGAAAGAATACCTGATCGACAAAAGGTTGGGAAGAGTATAAAATGATTAGGGTTGGCTGTTGTGGTTATCCAGTCGGTAGGAAGAAATACATGGAGGTCTTCCGTCTCGTTGAATTAAACACGACTTTTTACAACTATCCAAGGACTTCAACTGTTGTGAGATGGAGAGAAGAAGCCTCAGAAGACTTTGAGTTCACGGTTAAGGCTCATCAGGATATAAGCCACAAGCATATGCTGAAGCTAGAACAGGCTAGAGAACCACTTGAGAGAATGAAAGAAATATGTCGAATACTAAACGCTGAGACACTCCTGGTCCAGACGCCTGCATCCTTTAAACCGGATAACTTGAAAGATGCTGAAGAGTTCTTTGAAGGGACTGATCATGAGGGCTTAACCCTGGTCTGGGAGACACGAGGCTCTCCTTGGGAAGGGACTGAAATCCGCGACAAACTTAGGAATGTTTTGGAGAGACTGGATGTTCCGCATGTCACCGATCCTCTCAAGGTGATGCCTGTTTACACGGGTCATGTGGCATACTTCCGGCTTCACGGGCTTGGAGAACGTATGTACTACTATCAATACACAGACAAGGAGTTGCTCAAATTGTATGATCTAGTCAAGCCGCTTGACACGGCGGACAGGGAAGTCTACGTGCTCTTCAACAATCTATCCATGTTTGAGGACGCCAAGCGTTTCCAATCGTACATCAAACGCGGACGTTTTCCATCCTTGACTGGAGTAACAGGTTTAGACTTGGTTAAGGTCTTGATTAGCAAGATGAGGTACCCATCAACCAAAACCTTGCTGATAAGGAAGTTAGGATGGCGGCTCGTCGAGCTAGAAGATGGAAGACAAGTCAGACTTGAAGAATTGCTGAGAAACCTATCTTCGAAGACCTACAAAAACACAGAAGAAGTGCTGAAAGAAATAAGGCTATGAACAAGATAGTAAGCTGGACCACAGCGTACATGCAACATGCTATTATCTCATATGTCCGCATATTTTTCTCTTATTTTGGTATTAGCTATTTTGGCAATCAACGCATTGGAGATAAGCACATATTTGACTCCCGTGAGGTCTGCCAGATCCGCTTGTTTCAAATCTTGGGTCACGAGCAGTAAGCTGTTCTTCTTTGCATAGTCTACAATATCCTTGTCTTTTGCTCCTTTCAACCCTACGTCTTGAACAGTCAGCACCTCCCACCCTAAAGTTTCAAAATACTCCTTGAGACCCGCGTACATCTCATCGAGCAAAAGCTTCAACGAGACCACCTTGCTGCTTTTCAAATTCAACAGTCAACCTATTTAGCTACCTTCACTCACAGTTCGAATGATAGAGCCCAAATCTTCCTTTGACTTATGATTCTATGCGTAGACAGATCTAGACGTACATCCCCGACCTCAACGGATATCTCTTCCTGAAAAGCTTCTCAGCCTCCAAGTTCAGCTTCCTTTCAAGACTCCTCTGTCCCTCTGAGATAGCTCTAAGGTCTGGGTGGGTTATTATTGGACCGCTAAGAACCGTGCTTGGCCGCCTCTCCTCTAACTCGCTAGTTGAAACCGGAGGCACACTCAGCAGTTTCTTGGCAAGACCGCTTTCCACTCTGCCGGTTCTTTGGACAGCCGAGAGTAGTTTTTGAACACTTCCTTTTGATAAGGGCCTGAGACCATAAGACGGTGTTCCTTCAACCATTCTTCGCATTTCCTCAGGATCATCGATCTTGATACCTGCGCCTGTGTATTCATTGGGATTAAGCCAGATCAGTTTCAGCCAGTAGCCTGAGCTAGGACCTAGAACTACAACATTGCCTCTCTGATCGACCAGTACACTCCACCCTTCAGGTTTCCTGTTGTATTGACTCAAGATCTCCTCAGTTATCTTTCTGATAGACTCCACGTCCAATATTACTCACATCTAGGCGATTCGATTAGAATGTTTTATACGTATTCTTAGTTTATTGAAGTTCACTGTTCCTGCACGCCCCGAGCTATTATGCCACCAAAACATAATTTTACCTGGGAAAAAGAGATTTCTCATCATACTAGCAAATGGCCGATAAAACCAAACGTGTGTTGTTCACGTCAACCTCCTCGACCTTACAGTTCTTATACTCCATCGACTCTCCAAGTATGTTCTTGACCGTCACCCTACCACCTTCTTCTTTCGCGTAAACTACATCCTTGAATATGACTTTTCCGTTAAGAATCACATCAAACTCGCACATCTCTCATCAGCCGTAACCATGAGAAAGAAAGTGGTTGTAACTATAAATCTTTTTTCCCAGGAGGGTTTTTTAAGGCTTTAAATGAGGAAACCCATTTAGATTTATAGGATTGGAGGAACTACATTCCCAAACTTCGATCTATCAAAAAACTTTAAGGCTAACCAACACATATTAACGTTTCTACAAGTCCTATTTCAAGGATCTTAGGATATTTGAGACGAGGTTTCTCGGTTGACAGGAAGGAGTACGAGTTTAAAGATCAAAGAGTTGAAAGCTGACATAGGTCTAATCAAAGACTTAGAAATAACCGTTGGCAAGATAGTTGAAGAATGGGAGGAGCGGATGGGTCCAACTCCTTTCCCTTCTATAAAGGATCTGAGGAATTGGGATTACAAGCTTCTTCAGCGGTATAAACCGCTTTACATGCCCTTCTGTGACCTCTGCTGCCTATGCACCATGGGCAAATGCGACCTGACTGGAGACAAGCGGGGTGCATGCGGCTTAGACATCAGGGGACAGCAGTCGAGAATAGTGCTCCTCGCATGTTGCATAGGAGCAGCAACCCATACAGGTCACGCAAGGCATCTAGTTGAGCATTTAATAGAAAAATACGGTCGCGATTGGCCGATTGATGTGGGGGGCCTTAGCGTTGAGGTGGAGGCCCCTGTAACTCGTTTGGTATGCGGCATCCGGCCGAAAAAGCTGGGAGACTTTGAAGATGTTCTGGACTATCTTGAGGAACAAATTGTACACCTTCTCTCTGCAACTCATACGGGGCAGGAAGGAAATAGCATGGATTTTGAGTCAAAGGTCTTCCATGCAGGTATGATCGACCAAGTTGGCATGGAGGTGGCTGACATTGCTCAGATCGCGAGTTACGGTTTTCCGAAGGCCGACCCAGATGCTCCATTAACTGACATAGGCTTTGGCGTCGTTGACACTAGTAAGCCAGTCATTATGGTAATCGGCCACAATGTTCCTCCAGCGGTCGATATCGTTGACTACTTGAACGATCATGGGCTTTTCGGCGATGTCGAGATCTGTGGATTGTGCTGCACCGCCATAGACATCACTAGATATAATCCAAAGACGAAGATCGTCGGCCCCATCTCATGGCAGCTAAGGGCAATAAGAAGTGGTATTGCAGACGTCATCGTGGTCGACGAGCAATGTATTCGGACAAACATCTTGATTGAGGCAAAGAAGGTTGGGGCTCCAGTCATTGCAGCCTCGGAGAAGAACTGTTTGGGGTTACAAGATAGAACCCTTGATAAGGCAGAAGAGGTTGTAGCTGACTTGGTTGAAGGTAAAACTCCAGGCGCACTTATCCTAGATTCAGAAAAAGTTGGAGAAGTAGCAGTAGAGACCGTCCTCAAAGTGGCTCCTAAAAGGAAAAAATTCAAAGTAATACCTGAAGTGGATGAACTGGTAAAGCTATCAAAGACATGTACTAAATGCAATGACTGTAGGCGAGCGTGCCCGAACGATCTTCCAATCCCTGATGCTATCAGTAAAGCAGCGAACGGGAACCTAACTAGTTTAATGGATCTTTATGAGGATTGTATAGGCTGTGCTCGTTGCGAGAGTGCCTGTCCAAAAGACTTGCCATTGCACAGCTTCATAATAAAGGCGTCTGAGAAGAGGCTGAAAGAAGAAAAATATAAAATTCGAACGGGCAGAGGCGCTATACAAGATATAGAAATTCGCGAAGTTGGTGCGCCAATAGTCTTTGGTGAGATCCCGGGTGTTGTAGCTTTTGTTGGATGCGCAAACTATCCTCATGGAGGTAATGAGGTAATGGAGATGGCTGAGGAGTTCGCGAAGCGCCGATACATCGTGACCGCCACCGGTTGCGCCGCGATGTCCATGGCGACGCACAAGAACGGTGAAGGAAAAACTATTTATGAAGAACATCATGGAGCATTTGACGCTGGTGGCGTATTGAATGTGGGCTCTTGCGTATCCAACCCCCACATAGCTGGGGCTGCAATAAAGATTGCAAGCATCTTCGCTAGAAGGAATTTGCGAGGAAATTATGAGGAGATTGCTGACTACATCCATAATAGGGTGGGTGCCGTGGGAGTGGCTTGGGGAGCCATGTCTCAAAAGGCGGCTTCTATCGCCAGCGGTTTCTGGCGTCTTGGTATTCCAGTAATAGTTGGCCCTCATGGGTCTAAATATAGACGTATGCTTCTAGGAAGAAAAGATCGAAAGGAGGACTGGTATGTCTATGATGCACGGACCGGAGATAGGGTCTACGTGGGACCAAGTCCTGAACACCTCTTCTACGCAGCTGAAACGAAGGAGGAGGCAATGGTTTGGATAGCTAAGCTTTGTATGAGACCGAATGACACGACCAAGGGAAGGGCGATAAAGCTTACTCACTATATTGACCTCCATAAACGGTTGTATGGTAAGATGCCTGACGATATCCATCTATTCGTCAGGACTGAAGCGGATATCCCAATAACGATGAAGGATGAGATTAAGACGATTTTAAAAGAGAAGGATTGGAAGCCGTCTAAAATTCCAGATCCCACACTACTCCCAAGGTTGATTAGAGCAAAGGAGGCATAGTATGGCTACTGCTGAGTCTTGGCAGACAGCAGAGGTTCCTGGTCCAAAGAAGGCTTTGATCATTTCGAAGCCGGAAGTGGTCGTGGCGATGGTAAAGCGGGCAAGGCGGCCCGTCCTCATCGTTGGTCATAAAGCTGTTGAGGTTGAGATGGAGGGGGAAAAATTAATAGACTATACAATAAAGATCGCTAGTTCTATGAGGATTTCTGTGGTAGCTACCGCTCACACGATTAAAGGATTCTTGGAAAGGGGTTTTGAAAAGGCTTTTTGTATGCCTATAGTGGACATAACCAATAGACTTCAGGATATTGATTGGAAAGGCTTAGACGGAAAGGGACAATATGATTTAGTTCTCATCGTAGGTATACCCTATTATATGGATTGGCTCGTTTTGTCGTCTCTCAAACACTTTTCAAAGTTAAAGACGATCTCACTAGAGAGGTTCTACCAACCCAACGCTACTTGGTCTTTCCCAAATATTTCGGTCGAAGAATGGATAAAGAGCCTTAACAAAATCGTGTCTGGTTTGGAGGCGAAGTGAGAATGTCCATGTTTGATGATATTCCCGTGGATGTGGGCATCGTCTATGAGGGAGAGAGAATTAGAAAAGATGATATGTACATCGAGCTCGGTGGGCTCAAGATAGATCACAAGTTTGAGTTAGTCAGGACCAGAGGTATGGACGAGATCGAAGATGGAAAGATATCGATTGTAGGTCCGGATATTAAAGAAATGAAAGAGGGCGACAGTTATCCCTTTGGCCTATACATCGAGGTTGCAGGGAAGAAGATTGAAACGGACCTTGAAGGCGTCATTGAGAGGCGTATCCATGATTTCACCAATTTCATTGAGGGTTTCATGCATCTAAACCAGCGTTACGATATCCAGATGAGGTTGAGTAAGAAATCCTTCAAGCGAGGTTTGAACTCTTTTCAGATTATTGGAAAGGTTCTCCAGAGGCTCTACAAGAGCGAGTTGCCCATCATAGAGAGGATCCAGATTACATTCATCACAGACCCTGACAAAGTTAAAGGTTGGGTGTACAAGACATTATTAGGATGACCCGCGCTATAACTTGAAACCTCTTACGAGTGCACTTGGGGTAAACGTTCAAAGAAGCGTATTCATCATGTTGGAATCTCTTTTCAGACCTTCTTCAGTCGCCGTGATAGGAGCCTCAAGGACGGCTGGGAAAGTTGGTCACGATGTCTTGAGGAGTATCCTCAACAGCGGCTATAAGGGAGAAGTCTTTCCCATCAACCCAAATGCACAGGAAGTTCTCGGACTGAGATGTTATCCAAGTTTGTCAGATGTACCCGAAAGGATAGACATGGGCGTAGTAGCTGTTCCAGCTTCCATAGTACCCAATATCGCTGAAGAAGCTGGCAAGAAAGAGTTGAGGGTTTTGGTCATCATTTCGGCTGGCTTCAAGGAAAGCGGTATTGAAGGTGCAAGGCTGGAGGAACGGCTCGTCAGGGTATGTAAAGAATATGGAGTACGTATTTTGGGTCCAAACTGCTTGGGGGTCATTGATACCTCCACTCCCATAAATGCTTCGTTTGCAGGTTCTATGCCAATCAAGGGGAACATCGCCTTTGCGTCCCAGAGCGGAGCTCTATGTACCGCGGTTTTGGACTGGTCTCTGAAGGAAGGGGTCGGCTTCAGTAAATTCTTGAGCCTTGGCAACAAGGCTGACTTGAATGAAAACGATGTGATGCTGGAGCTGGCGAAGGATGACAATACTAAAGTCATTCTCATATACCTGGAGGGAGTTGAGGATGGAAAGAGGTTCTTGGAGGTCGCTCAAGAGGTTACCCGCAAAAAACCTGTGGTAATATTGAAGTCTGGAGTGACCGATGCCGGCGTCAGAGCTGTCTCCTCCCACACAGGAACCATGGCTGGCAGTGACCTTGCCTTCGATGTAGCCTTCAAACAAACAGGTATAATCCGCGTGGGCACAGCTCAAGAGCTTTTCGACATTGCAGAGATACTATCGACACAACCTCACCCAAAGGGTCCAAACGTCGTCGTAATAACCAACGCTGGTGGACCAGGTATCCTAGCTGCAGACGCCATAGAGAAGTATGGTCTGAAAATGGCTCCGATTTCAGCGGATATGAGAAGAGCCATAGGAGGGAGGCTGCCGCCAGAAGCGAGTTTTAACAATCCCGTTGATGTTCTCGGAGACGCTACAGCTGAAAGGTATAGTTTTGCTCTGAGGACAGTCTTAAAGAGTGAAGACGTAGATAGCGCCCTTGTGATACTTACCCCGCAGGCCATGACGCAGCCAGAGGCCACAGCTGACGCCATACTAGAGATTAAAAAGAGTTTTCCAGAGAAAATCATCATCACCGCGTTCCTTGGCGGAGATCTGGTGGAGAAGGCCATAGAGTCACTTGAAGAGTCAAAGATTCCCAATTATCCTTTCCCAGAGAGAGCTGTCAGTTCCCTGTCAGCGATGGTAAGATACGGTGAGTATCTTAAGGCTTCGATGGAGAGACGAATCCCACGTCTAAAGGTGGAACGTGATAAAGTGGCCTCAATTTTCGAGGTGGTCAAGAGTGATAAACGCGTCAACCTTCTTGCCTCGGAGGCCATGCAAGTAGCGGAGGCATACGGCATCCCAACTCCCGTTGTAAGGCTTGCAACAACGAGGGAAGAAGCCGTCTCTATTGCAGAGGAGATGGGATATCCCGTAGTCTTGAAGGTTGAGTCGCCTCAGATTCTGCATAAGACAGACATAGGAGGGGTTAAACTTAACCTGAATTCGAGGAAGGAGATCTTAAGGAGTTTTAACGAGATCTTGGGGAATGCTAACCGATACGCTCCTAGGGCGGCGATATATGGCGTTAATGTTCAAAAAATGGTTCCTCAAGGTAAGGAGATGATTGTCGGAGTCCATCGTGATGTTACTTTTGGGCCTCTAATTATGTTTGGCCTTGGAGGAATATACGTCAACTTCCTCCGCGATGTTTCCTTCAGACTAGCCCCGTTAACCAAGATGGATGCGGAGAACATGATCAGTGAGACGAAAGCTTATACTCTTCTAAGAGGGATCAGAGGCGAGGAAAAATCTGATATAGAATCGATCGTTAACACTATATTGAGAACATCAAAGTTAGTTACGGACTTTGATGCGATAAATGAGTTAGATATTAACCCCCTGTTTGTATACAAAGAGGGAAACGGATGTTCAGCCCTAGACATAAAAATCACTATTAAGTAGGTTGGTGAAAAATGTCCAAAATACCTAGCTTGTATGTCTGTTCATCTGTCGGTTTCAGTGGGAAGACCGCCATCTGCTTGGGACTTGCCTTGAAATTCAGGGAGGAAGGCTACAAGATAGGCTATTTCAAGCCAGTAGGTTGGGAGATGGCTAGGGACTCAAATGACATAGCTTTAGACAAGGACGCCGAGCTTATGAAGCATGTCCTAAATTTGGAAGCCTCCCTCGATGTCGTCTCTCCAGTAATCCTCCACAGCAGATTCCTTGAAGAATTTCTAAAGCACAGGCCAATCCACTTTGAGCAGAAGATCTTCAAAGCCTACGCTGAGTGCTCAAAGGGAAAAGATCTAATGATCATAGAAGGCCCCAAAACCTTGGGTTGCGGCGCATGCTTGGAAATCGACCCGGTAACGATAGGGAAGAGGACAGATTCTAACATCTTGCTAGTTTCAAGGGTCATTGACGACGACACAATTTGTCAGATAGTAAGGGACTGTAACTGCATCAAAAAATGTGGAGTCAAGTTCATTGGAACCATACTCAACGACATACCTAAAATGATAATCGAAAGAGTAAAGGGTTTCTCTCGTCCAACTTTAGAAAAAAACGAAGTAAATGTCTTGGGAATAGTCCCAGAAAACATCACCCTCAGATCTCCAACCGTCCGAGAAATCTATGAAAGGGTGGGCGGAGAGATTCTAGCCGGCAAAGAGAATCTAGATAACCTCGTCGAAGACTTCCTAATTGGAGCCATGACGCCAGAGAGCGCTTTGACCTATTTCAGAAGATCAGTGAATAAGGCCGTGATAACTGGTGGCGATAGATCAGACATCCAGTTAGCTGCTTTACAGACGAACACATCAGCCCTAATCTTGACGGGAAACCTTTACCCAGATGTTCGAGTGTTGGCGAGAGCTGAACATCAGAGTGTACCTGTTCTCCTCGTGCCCTATGATACATATACCACGGTTTCGAAGACGGATGAGGTTACTGGAAGGATAAAATACAGCGATGATAAAAAGATCAAGTTGGCAGAAAAGGTAGTTGAAGAACATGTCAAATGGGAAGACATTCTAAAATTAATAGGAGTTTAAATCAGTGTACGTGCTGGCGATCAACTAATTCATTTATTCTTTCTCTTGTATTCTTTCAACATCTTGGAAGTACCCTTCTTCCCTTAGCGTCCACGGTTCGCCATGCTGAAGTGCTAGGAGATTCAGGTCTTCGGGTTCCATCTCACCCTTGTTCACGAGGTCAAGGGCCTTGGAGAAAAGCATGAGGCTTCTGAGGTTGGAGATTATATTCGTCATTCTCGTCAAGTTGTCAGCCTCATTGATGCCGAACGGTATGCCTGTTTCCTCAGATGTTGTGAACAGGATGGTTGCAATCTTATCAAGTTCCTTCAGGCAGTACTGAGGTGTTTCTAGCCTATACGGGGTGGCCAGACCTGTCCGTATGAAGGTAGATTGAAGGTTGGTTAGCGAGTCGACCTCTTCAGCGCTTAGCCCAATCTCCTTACCAGCGATCTTATACTGATTGACGACTCCTCCTCCCGGATGCTCAACTTCAAGATAGGTATACTGACCAAGTCGAAGAACAAGGTCAAGCAATACTGTATCGCGAATGTACTTAAGTTCTTGCGGAAGTCCACTAATATGACTGCTGATGATTGTTGATCTAGTTCTTTTCACAAATCCGGTTATTGCTATTCCACTCTCATAGCAGAAGCGCAGTAGTTTCATGGCGCTGACCGCGGCGTCCCTGAAATCACGCCAGTATCCCTTTGTCCTGAAACCGTCTGCAGATGGAATGAGGCCCCAATGGAGAAGCAAAGAACCATCGAACACGATCAACTCGGGTCCCCACTTCCTGGCTGCATCTAATGTCACATCAAATTGCAGCTTCATGGCGAGAATAGATTCCCGTTCTTTCGGCCTATACTCGCTCGACCAAAGTTCACCCTTTCCACTCATTTTAATCGGCTCATCTATGATGCCCCATCCTCTTGTTGCAATAGCAACCGAAGAATAGAGAGGAGCGTAGGCAGACCTAAACTCTGCACCATTGTTTCCAGCATCGCTGGAGACGACCAAGGTCTCCTTAGCTAATTCTTCATCGCGATAAGCCTGTCTTATTGTTAGCTTCTCCTTGACCTTCTTGAAGATCTTTTTTCTATCTTCATTGTATTTTTTGAGGTGTTCTAGTATTAGGTCCGTGCTGTAGTCGATTACGTCTCTGTACAAGTCTGGGTGAACTGTTTCGGGCTCAGGCTTGTAAAATTGAGAGAAGAATTGCTCCCTCACGACAGGAGGGATCTTTAATAGATTTTTCTTTTCGGAAGTTTTTGACAACGCTATCTCCCTAACAAGTCATATAGTTTCAATATAATGTATCTATTAACCGATGGATTGAAAAATTGCAGATTACATGGAAGCTACGGACTGGTAATTGCATACAAGTGTAGTTGGAAAATGGCAACTATTGAATGGTGAAAACCCCTTCTTTCCATAACCTTTCATTCAAGAAGGGGATTAAGGCCATGTATAACCCATGTTTGTAGAACTCCTTTCTCGTCACTTTCTTTCTGGTAAAGATGCCTACAGCTCCTTCTTCTCTCTTCGTTCCTCTTCTTCCTGTCAGCCGATCCATCACTGTCCCTAGTTCTTCACCTTTTTTCAACTTTCTTAGTATGGGTTCTGGGCATTCAAACCAGCCTGAGGTTCCTGTGCCGATCGTGCCTTTCTTATCGACTATCGCCACGAAACCAAGGTTATACCATTTGTTACCTAACGGGAAAACTCCTCCTTCTATTCCGACTCCGTAGTCGGCGTCTCCAGATCTCAGAGACTTCAGAGCCCTATTGACTGCTCCAATGATCGCTTCCTCTCCGAACGGCTGAATCGGAACAGCGGAATCTACAGGTATTCCTAAGACTACTATCTTTTCATCTTTAAACAGGTCTTCGAAGACCTCTCTTACTGCAGTTATTTTGATCGGGTTTTCTGTTCCAACTGCTACTCTTACTCTCTTCATCTTCAACCAAATCCCCTCCCTTGCGCACGCAGAGGGTTCTAGGGTTCGATGCGAGCCTTTCTGTATGGTCCTCTGGTTCTAAGCCTAGCCTTCCTTCTCTCTTCAGCCCTTCTCAGAGCCTCATCTTCCATTTCTTCTCGATCGATCGACAGAAACTGAATAGCAGACCTCTTCACCACTTTCAGAAATTCATGCACCTCAACGGTCGTGTTATATCTCTGCGCCCGGCTCAGGACATCATCATAGGATATTTTGTATCTTGCGATGAGTTCTTTTGCGTCATTTACATCGGTAGTTTTCTTCGGATCATTTTCTTTTCGCATGTGAAACGTGATCGCTTTTAGAATTATCAAATCAATCTTGCTGGCTGTAGGCAACTTCACGTTATCGATCTTGACCCACTCAATATTTCTCCAAAAGAGACCTCGCGGAACGAATCTTCCCACGCAAGCATTCACGATGTCTACACTGAGTTTTGAGACTGGATCGAGAAAGCTCGCGACATTCTCCATTCGACCGCTTGGGAGAAGCCCTTTTTGGTCTAAGACCGTAGAAAGCGCTTCCGCTTGCGCATTGCTTTTTGTGAGAATGTCAATGTCATTTGTCTTTTTTCCTAGACCATGAATGATGAACGCAAAACCTGCAAAAAAGCACCATTCGCCTTTCATCTTTTCAGGCATTTCAGATGCGATGTAGACACCAAGTCTTGTTAATGCCTCGTGTGCTTGGCCTTTAACTCCAAAGTTCAATGATGGCAATGCTTTCACCCCTCTCCGTTTTAGTAGCGCGAGCGATGAAAGAATTAGGCTATATGAATCTATGTTCTTAACCTTCACATATGAATTTTCTTGACCCAGACACTCGCGCTAACCTTCTTGCCTCGTGCTCCTGGAGCCTATGGAGAGAGGCTGCGGACGAGGCAAAGAGGATTTTGAAAGAACTTGGAGACGAGAGTCCTTTGGTGACACGTACTCTTGCCAGGGGGATCCTCGGTGTGAGGACCTCTTTGGATTCCCGCTTCGTTGTTCGGGGGGTTCAAGAGATGTTTTTGAAGGACCCTTTGTCTGTTCAGTACATACTAAAGTTGGTTCCAATAGACACTTGGACGGCCTCAGACATAGATTCAATCAAGGAGGGGGTTTCAGGCATCAGGGGAAGGATTTCGAAGGGAGAAAAGTGGAGGATGACTGTTGAGAAGAGGAGGTACACTGAACATCACAAGTCTGAGATCATAAAGGAGGTTGCCGAGTTGATTGAGGAGAAGGTTGATCTGGAAAAACCTGACAAGATATTGAGGATCGAAATAATTGGCAGGTATGCCGGGTTAGCCATTCTCAAGCCAGATGAAACTTTCTCCGTAGCAAAGGCTTTTTCGCCATAGCATTTATTTGAATCATTTATAACAGAGCCCGACTAAATTGAAGGGGCGATGATATCGAGGGGAATTCAGATGCTTGTGGATTATCATGTTCATCCAGATTATTCCTTGGATGCTGAAGGAACAATCGACGAGTATTGCAGGCGAGCATTAGCGATCGGTCTGGAGGAGATTTGCTTCACTACACATCATGATGTCTACTCTTCAAGAAGAGGGATAGACATGGTGGCCAAAGTTAGGTGTAGACTTAAGAAAATGAATCCGAATTGGCTTGAATCGTATTTTGATGAAATTGACCGAGCGAGAAAGGCTTACTCGGAAAGTGGTCTGAGGGTGAAGGCTGGAATTGAGGTGGACTACTATACTGACCTCGAAGATGAGATAAGGAATGATCTCTCCGGATACGCTTTTGACTACATTCTCGGATCAGTTCACTGCCTCGACCACATATGCATCACCAATTCCAAAGAGTATCTCAAGTACTTCAAAGACAGAACTGTAAGTGAGCTTTGCGAGGAATACTACTCTGTGTTGAAGGAAGCTGTCAGAAGCGGCATCTTTGATGTCATGGCCCATTTAGACATCTACCGTTGGTACGGAACCGAGTATTATGGCAAAGAAGCGTTGTCTTCATATTATGGCTTGGCAGACCCCATCTTGGATCTGATTGTCAAGAATGGCATAGGTCTAGAGATAAACGCGTCAGCCTTTCGCCGAGGAGACAACGAGCCTTATCCAAGTATAGGACTATTAAAAAAAGGCATGCAAAAAGGGATCAAAGTCTTTACCGTAGGCTCTGATTGCCACAGCATCATAGATTTAGGGAGAGACATCGAGAGAGCACTCTACGTGGCTCAGAAACTCGGAATTAGAGCAACCACTTTTTCTGAAAGGAAGATAGAAAGAACATTGTGAACTACCACTCATTGAAATGGGTGGCTTCCACGCTCGTCGGCGGTTTTAGCGCCGAGTCATCCGTGGTTCGGGCGCGTTCATCTGGTGCCCCCGCCCTGTTTGGAGCCTTATGGCTCGCAAGGGACTTGTCGTCCAGATGGGATATGCCCCTCTGGACGATGTTTATGGAGGAGTTGCGTTCCGCATCGTCCTGTAAGCCACATTTGGTGCAGATTATTCTTGACCCTTTAAACCGCTCAACATTAGCTCCACACTTGTGGCATCGGCATGACGTCCCCCACTCGTTTAGGGCTCTAGACTGGACTCCGCGTTTAGCACATTGATTCTGGGTATATTGGATTTGTCTGTCAAAGCTCCAGTTCTGAAGCAGTTTCCTGCCTGTTCGGTCTCCGTTTCCTCTATAGTTGTGGTAGCGTATGTACTCTGGATTGCCCAAGAAAACATATGAGTTTGTGCATGATTCAGCAATCGTCTTCGCCAGCTTCCAGTCGTAGTCCTCGGACACATTTAGCCGTTTATGTCTGAGCCTCTTCAGGGCCTCCCACTTTTCAAGCCTTCTCAGATGACTTATGCGGTCGTTCAACTCACTTATCCTCTCCCGTTTCCCATCCTTGAAAATGTGGAAGTCGTATGGGCGTCCGTTGGCAGGGTTTGTCGACACGGTCGACGCACTCCTGCGTATCCCTAAGTCGACTCCCACAAATTTTTTGATAGGCTGAGTTTGAACCTCAAAAACACATGTGATGTGAATGTAGTACCAGCTGTTCTTTCTCACGATTTCGAAGTCTTTAATCTGCCCCTCCTCCAACAGCTTCTCGTGGGATTCCGATGGGTTAAGCAGTATGTCGATTGTCTCATGTTTTTTCAGGGTGGATATGTGGATTACCCAATTGGTCAATACCAAGTCAGCTCTCTGAACCTGCCCAGTTCTTTTGTCAAACCGTATGGGGATCTTCTTTAACTTTGAGCGCCTTGATGTACATGGTGGCGAGGGCCCCCGTTTCAGAAGCTTTTGATACCATTTGGTGCCCTTTTTTGCTTTGCTCAGCATCCACTTCCACCTTCGATGTTGCTCCTTGTAGGATTTCCACATCCACAACGCTTTGTCTTCTGCCTGTTGAATGAAGCCCGCCGACAGACCTGTTTTCTCCCGAACCCATGGGCTGTGCTTTCGGATGTCCCCTCGACTCTTGGGTATCCTTCCCTTATTGCTTATCCTCTCGCAGAAGAGCCTGACGGCATAAGTCAGCCTAGCCGTGAGTCTGTCGAGGTAGGAAAGCTTCTTCCTTGTTGTTAGGTAATGGACTGGGACACTCACTGTTCTGACATACTCCAAGCTCGTACACTCCCTCATGTATGCACATCTATATCATTTAAATCAACACAATTCATCCACCGTTCAAAAACGGTGGGCTTCTTGTGAGCTTCTAAAGCGTGATTTAGAAGTCACTTTTTCTTTTATGCCAACACAAAAAAAGAGGGGGTTGAGGGATTCTTCGGTTTTGATGTTCACCTTGCGAACCGTCTTCTGGCTATCATGAACTCGCAGTACTCTGAGCCCGTTCCTCGACACTTCGTCTCTATGACCACATAGTCGGTTTGAAGCGTTTCCTTAAGTGCGCCTGCTAGGAAACCGGCGTCTATCCAGCAGTGTGTCCGCCCATCCCTTTTTGCTGCAATGCACGTTGTACAGTCATACATTCTCACCAAGAGGATGCCTTTCCTTGCGCCGTCTATAGTCAGTCTCCCAAGTTCCCTGTCAGCATAGAAATTTGCGACCAGGGATAGGGCCCCTCTCAAGTCTGGTGCCTTGATCTGTTTAAAGTTTTCGGACGCTAGGATTTCGCCGGCCTTGTAGAGAACTTCTTCGGACTCAACTTTCAGCGCTTTACCGATGCTCAGCATTACCATCGAATAGTTTTCCGCCATCAACGATATGCTTTTCGACAAACCTTTTCCCTCGAAGTTACGGTCTTGGATCTCCTGGACCAAGTTTTATTTGCATGTTTTTCACCGAGAGACGATAGCGGGTCGCTTCGGTTATAAGACTTAATTTTGCTGTCATTCATCGCCCAGACAGACTCAATCTAGAAATATTTTAGGAAAGTGATCTTAGAAAGCGAATAAATGAAGAGATTATTCTTGATTCAAAGCCATACCGTGAAAAAGAGCGATTTCTATAACCTTTTTTCATGAGTTTTTCAACGAAAACATTTTAGAAATAGCATCTTTTAAATAGGCAAAATGAAAATTATAAAAATACTAGAATAGTTGTTAATGTCTGGATTGAAGACGGATGAAGACAGCTGTAAGAATGGCTTTTCA